>JAAZCQ010000047.1 GCA_012513225.1 Erysipelotrichaceae bacterium | reverse complement strand
ATCTAAAACAACTCTTTTAACTTTTGATAAAGATTCTACTATTGTACTTCCTTTTACCAATATTCCAATTTTACTTAAAGAACCAATGCCTGCATAAAACCCTAAAGGAATACTTAATACTAAAGCACAAGGACAAGAAATAATTAAAAATGTAGCTGCCCTTCTAATTGATTCACTATAAGGTATATTAATAAATAAAGGCAATAATAAAGCTAATAAAGCAGCAGATATAACAACTACTGGAGTATAAACTTTAGAAAACTTCGTAATAAATTTTTCTGCATTAGCTTTTCTACTAGAAGTATTTTCAACAAGTTCCAATATTTTATTTACAGTAGATTCACCATATGGTTTAGTAACTTTAACTTTTAAAATACCATCTAAGTTAACACAACCACTAATTACATTAGTTCCAACCTCTGCCTCAAAAGCCAAAGACTCACCTGTTAAACTAGAAGTATCTAACATTGAACTACCCTCTATTACAACACCATCTAAAGGTATTTTCTCACCAGGTTTAACTACTACTACCTCATTAATTTTTACAAGTTCTGGATTAATTGTTTCAACTTCATTATTTCTTATAACATTTGCATAATCAGGTCTAATATCCATCAAACTAGCAATATTGCTTCTAGAAGTTGCAACTGCTTGATCTTGAAATAATTCACCAAATTGATAAAATACCATTACCGCAGCAGCTTCTAAATATTCTTGTAAGAATATTGCAACAATAGTTGCAATTGCCATTAAGAAATTTTCATCAAATAAATTTCCTTTTAATAAATTCTTAACAGCTTTTACTATTACTTCATAACCTAATAAAAGATACGAAGCCACAAAGAATATACTTCCAAATAAATCACTATAGCTCCTTACAATAAACCCAATTATTATTAAAACAACACCAGCTAAGATTTGAATTTTTTTACCTTTAAAATCTTCCTCTTCTTCCTCTTTTACTTCTTCAGTTATTACTCTAACATCAGGCTCTAATTCATTAACAATTTTCTTAATAGAATCTAATACTTTATCATTATTAGAATCATTAGTAATATAAGTACAACTCGCATTTATAAAATCAACACTAGCACCTTGAATTTCAGGTAAATCATTTATTTTTGATTCGATTTTACTCGCACAATTTGCACAATCTAACCCTTGTAAAGTAACCGTATTTTTAATTTCAATTAACTTTTCCATATCCACACCTTCATTTCGATATATGAACAGTTGTTCATATATAATATAATATATACCTATAAATATGTCAATTGATAATACCTATTTTTTAAGAAAAAAATGCTTATTTAAGCCTTTCATTTTTACACATTTAATTCATATAAGATTTGATATGATATAATTCATTTATGAAAATAAAATATAATTATCACACACATACAAAAAGATGTGGACACGCCATCGGAAATGATGAAGACTATGTAATTAATGCAATAAAAGCCGGATATAAAATACTAGGCTTTTCTGATCATGCACCTTATATAATCCCAAAAAAAGGTGAAAGAATGAACTATGAACAATATGATGAATATATATCATCAATAAAGGAGTTAAAAGAAAAATATAAAGATGATATAGAAATACTAATTGGAGTAGAACTTGAATACTATCCATCACAAATGGAAGACTTACTAAGATATAGAAAAGAATTAGATTATTGTATACTTGGACAACACGAACAAGAAATTAATGGTAGAAGTAACTATAATCTTAGTAAACCATATGAATTGCTAGAATATGCTGATTCTATTGAAAAAGCATGTGACATGGGTTTAGCAGATATAGTTGCACACCCTGATATTTTTATGTTTTCTTATCCAAAATGGGACAAATATTGTACTCAAGCAACTGAAACTATTATAGATGCATGTAAAAGAAATAATATACCATTTGAACTAAACTGTGGTGGTATCAAATATGGAAAACTAATATACAAAGACGGAGATAGATACGCATATCCAAATAAGAAAGTTTTTGAAATTGTAGCAAATAAAAAGTGCCCTGTTATATTAGGACATGATACACACGATCCAAGCCATTTTTTAAATGAATATTGGGTAAATACCACTTTAGAAATAGTAAAAGATTATGATTTAAATATTATAGAATCTTACAATATAAAAGAAGAAGCAAATAAGAGAAAAGAAAAACTCTTTAATAAATAATATGTGTGGAAGATATGTAGGATTTTCTATATCTAATGATGAAGAATTAGAAAATCTATTAAAAGAAGTTTTAATTAAAACAAACACAAGTACTTTAAACTACACTTTAAAAACAAATGAAGAAATATTCCCTAATGATGTTGTACCTGTATTTTTATTAAAAAATAATAAATTACAAGGGCATCCTATGAGATGGGGCTTTATAGGAAAAGATAATAAACTCATCATAAACACAAGAAGTGAAACAATAAATGATTTATATACTTGGAAAGATATTGTAAAAACTAATAGATGTATTATACCTTCTAATGGATTTTATGAATGGAATAAACAAGAAAAAACAAAATATTTATTTAAATTAGAAAACACAGAAAATTTATATATGGCAGGCTTATATAAAATATTTAATAAAGATAATGAAAAATTTGTACATTTTTCTATAATTACAACTTCTTCTAATAACTCTGTAAAAGATATACATAATAGAATGCCTGTAATTATAAGAAGAGATGAATTTGATAAGTGGTTAAGTAGTGATTATGAATCATTACTAAATAGAAACAATATTATACTCAAAAGAAAACTAGTTGTTTAGACTAGTTTTTAAATATGTAAAATTGTTGTAGCCATATAGAAGTAAATAATGATAGAAATTGTATCTACAATTGTAGTAATAACTGGAGAAGCCATTACTGCAGGATCAAGTTTTAATTGTTTAGCTCCAATAGGCAATATTGCTCCAACCAGTTTTGACAAAACAACAGTACCAATTAAAGAAAAAGATACAACTAATGATAAAGCAATATTTTTATACATAATATATATTCTTATACCATTTGCAACAGCCAAAACAGCACTAACTATTAAAGAAATCCCAAACTCTTTCCAAACAACCCTCCACATATCAGTGTATTTTATCTCATTTACTGCAAGTCCTCTAATAATTAAAGTAGAGCTTTGAGAGCCACAATTCCCTCCAGTATCCATTAACATCGGAATAAATGAAACTAAGATTGGAACTGCCTCAAACGCATGTTCATATCTTGAAATAATTGTTCCAGTAATAGTAGCTGAAAACATTAATATTAATAACCAACCAATTCTATTTTTAGCATGTTCCCAAATAGAAGTAGATAAATAAGGTTTATCACTTGCAACAATCGCAGCCATCTTTTGCATATCCTCTGTTGCTTCATCTTCTAATACTTCTAAAGCATCATCAAAGGTTACTATTCCCACTAAAAAGCCTTCATTATCAAGTACTGGCATTACAATTAAACCATATTTACTTAGCTTATTTGCTGCATCTTCTCTATCATCACTAGTCAATGCATATATAAAATCAGTTTTCATAAGCTCACTTATTTTAACTTCTGGATCATTTAATATTAGATCTTTTGCTGTAATAATACCTATACATTTTTTCTTATCTATCACATAGCACGTATAAATCGTTTCACTATCAATTCCAACTCTTCTAATCTTATCTAATGCCTGTTTAACATTCATGTTTTTGTTTAATTCAACGTATTCAACAGTCATTATACTACCAACACTATCTTCAGAATATTGAAGTAAATGATTTATATACTGTCTTTGTTCTTTATTCGTATTATCTAATAGATGAGTTACAACATTTGCTGGCATATCAGCCAAAAAATCTACCGCATCATCTGCATACATTGAGTCAATTAACCCAACAATCTCTGATTTGCTAAAAATCTTTACTAATTTATTTCTATCATCACTTTCCATATAGGAAAATACTTCAGCTGCTTGTTCTTTTTCAAGTAATCTAAATACAATTACCATGATTGTTTCATCAAGTAATGATATTTCTTCAGCCAAATCTACTGGATTTGATTTACGTAATAATTCATGTAAATCTTTTAATTTATTATCCTCTAATAATTCTAATATTATTTTGTTCATTACTGTATCTCCTTTCGCAAAAAAACTATCTAAGACAAGACAGTTTTTAAAAAGAAGAATAAGAAATATATCTTTAGTATTGATACTGTATTATCCTAGAAACTATTAATAATTTATTGTAACTCGGCAATTCATCCATTATTAATCAGCCCCTTTCATCTACAGTCCTTTATCAATTTAACACCCTAAAAATCAAATGTCAATAAAGTATATTAAAATAAAATTACATTAATTTAATTGTTTAAAAATATAAAAAATATTTCAATAAAAGAAAGCAATTATAAATTTTCTATAGGCTTTCTTTCAGCTTTTAGATTATTCGTTTTTAAACTTCTCTTATAAATTTCTTCATCAATTTCTTCTAAAGTAATACCTTTTTCAACTAATAAAACCATTAAATGATAAAGTACATCACCAACTTCAAGTATAATATCTTCTTTACTATCTTTTAATGAAGCAATAACTACTTCTATTGACTCTTCACCATATTTTTTTAAAATCTTTTCAATGCCTTTCTCAAATAAATATGTTGTATATGATCCTTCTCGAGGATTATTTTTTCTATCTTTTATAACATTGTATAAATTATTAATTTCCTTCATATTCTAATCTCCTAAAAAAGCAACTGTGACTTCCTGTATGACAAGCAGCACCATCTTGTTTCACTATTAATAAAATAGTATCCTCATCACAATCTAAATATATTTCTTTTACATGCTGGTAATGATTTGATGTTTCTCCTTTTACCCATAAAGATTTTCTACTTCTAGAGTAATAACAAGCCAATTTATTTTTAATTGTATATTCTAATGATTCTCTATTCATATACGCAAGCATTAATACATCCTTACTACCCTCTTCTTGAACTATGCATGGTATAAGTCCATTACCCTTATCAAAATTTATATCATCTATATTCATAATTTTACATTTATTCCATTTTCTTTAAGTGCCTTTTTTACCTGCTCTACACTTAGTTCATCATAATGAAATAAGGAAGCAGCTAATGCTGCATCTGCAACATCTTCCTTAAATACATCAATAAAATCCTTCAAGCTTCCACAACCACCAGAAGCTATTAAAGGAACAGTACAAATTTCTTTCGCCTTTTTTAACAGCTCTATATCATAACCATCTTTTGTACCATCAGCATCCATACTAGTTAATAGTATTTCACCTACTCCTCTTTGTATTACTTCTTGTATCCATTCTAACACATCTTTTTTAGTATCTACTCTTCCACCATTAATATATACATTCCAAGACTCACCTTGTTTTTTTACATCTATTGCTGCAACTATACACTTACTGCCAAAAATCTTACTAGCTTCATTTATTAAATCAGGATTCTTAACTATTATTGAACCAAGAGAAACCTTATTTGCTCCTGCTTTAAGAGTTTCTTTTATGTCTTTTATTGTTCTAATTCCACCACCTACTGTAAAAGGAATAGAAATTTCTTTTGCTACTTTTTCTACAACATCAAGCATTGTATCTCTATTTTCATAACTTGCAGTAATATCAAGAAGTACAAGTTCATCTGCACCTTGCATATTATATTTTTTTGCTAAATCACAAGGTTCTCCCACTTCTTTTAACCCTACAAAATTAACACCTTTAACAACTTTTCCATCTTTTACATCTAAACAAGGAATTATTCTTTTATAGTTCATATTAGCCTCCAACTTTAATAGCTTCCTTTAAACTCAACGTTTTTTCATACATTGCTTTACCAGTAATTGCACCATCAATATTCATTCTAACTAGTTCTTCAATATGTGAAATATCTTTTATGCCTCCACTCGCAATTATTTCATAAGGATATAATTTTCTTAGTTTTTCAAGCATCTTATAATTAGGTCCTTCTAAAGTTCCATCTTTGCTAATATCAGTAAATATAATTGTTTTAACATTAATACCTATTAAATCTTTAACAAAATCTAAATAATGAACATTTTCTTCATTTGTCCAACCAGAAACGCAAAGCATTTCATTTCTACAATCTACACCAACAATTATTCTATCACCATATTTTTCTATAGCTGATAATAATAGTTCTTTGTCTTGAATTGCTGCAGTTCCTAAAGTTATTTTATCAACACCATTATTAAGATAGTAATCAATAGTATTCATACTTCTAATTCCACCACCAACATCTACTTTTAAATTAGTAGTTTTTACAATATCAAGGATCAACTCATTGTTAATTAAGGAACCAGATTTTGCTCCATCTAAATCTACTACATGTAAATATTTAGCACCTTCATTTTCAAATTGTTTTGCTATATCTAAAACACTAGTGCCAACTACTGTTTTTTTATTATAATCACCCTGATATAACCTAACAGGTTTATTTTCAATAATATCTATCGCTGGTATTATCTTCATATGATTAACTCCTTTTTTTATATAAATATTAGTACCAAATACTTATTATAAAACTCCTTTAGTACTAGGTAATCTATCATCCACAACTTCTACTGATTTATTAAGTGCTTTACCTAAGCTTTTAAAAATAGCTTCAACCTTATGGTGATTATTATCTCCATATAATAAATTTATATGTAATGTAGTACCGCTATTAATCGCAAATGCATACATAAATTCTTTAACCATTTCTAAAGAAAAGCCATTAATTTCTTCTCTAGTAAAATCAACATTAAACACAAGATAACCTCTATTAGATAAATCTAAATCTACTTGAGCTAATGCCTCATCCATTACAACTCTAGAAGAACCATACCTATTGATTCCTTTTTTATCACCAATAGCTTCTTTAAATGCAATACCAAGTAAGATCCCTGTATCTTCTATAAGATGATGATCATCTACATATAAGTCTCCTTTAGCTTCAATATTCAAACTAAATTTACTGTGAAATGCAAATAATGTAAGCATATGGTCAAAAAAACCAATACCAGTATTTATACTACTATTTTCATTACTATCTAAGTCAATGCTTATCTTTATTTGTGTTTCTTTTGTATTTCTTTCTAAACTTGATTTTCTCATATGCTTCCTCCATAAGTATAATCAATTATATTTAATACTTCTTCCATTTCTTCTTCACTTCCAATAGTAATTCTAAAGCTATCATCATTAAAATTTCTTATTGAAATTCCATTTTCTTCAAAATTAGAAATTAATTCAGATTTTAATTTAGATTTAAAATAAATAAAGTTTGAAAAAGATTTGTATATAGTTAAATCATCATAATTTCTACTAATTAAGTTATTATAAAACTTTTCTCTTCTTTCAATAATCTCTTTGATATATTCATCTGTCTCTTTTTTATGTTTTATTATAATACTACCAATATACTGTGTAATACTATTTACATTATAAGGTACTTTCATCTCTTTCAGATTCTTTATATTTTCACTATTAGATAAAATCATTCCAAGTCTAATACCAGCAACACCATATGCTTTTGATAATGTTTTAGTCACATATAAATTAGGATAATTATATATTTCATACATCATAGTACTATTACTAAATTCGCCATATGCTTCATCTATTACAACAGGAATATCTTTAAATTCATTTAATATTATTTTTATATCATCACTGCTAATTAAATTACCAGTAGGATTATTTGGATTAGAAAATAAAATCATAGAAACATTTTCTTTCTTTCCATTTTCAATAAAATCTAAAACATTAAAACCTTTATCTAAATCAATTTGATACTTAATTACACTTCCTTCATGAAATGTTGCATAATAATCAAACATACTAAAATCCGGTTTTAAAGTATATAATTTTTTACCTTTTTTTATGTTTAAACCAATTATTAAACCAAGCATTTCATCAGATCCATTACCAAACATAACATTATCTTCACTGATATTAAAAACTTCAAAATAGGCTTCACTAAGTACTTTTGCACTATTATCAGGATATCTATTATAAATAATTTTATCAAAATTCTCTTTTATTTCATCAACAATGGCATCCGGAAGATTTTTATAGCTTTCATTAGCATTTAAAACTATCCTACTTGCATTATTTACTTGATAACTATCTATTGTTTTCATTTTTTCATCCTCACTTTAACAGCATTAGCATGACCATGTAAACCTTCGTGGTTTGCTATATTAATAATCATATCACCCACTTTATCAAGTGCCTCTTTTGAATAATGTATATAAGAAGATTTCTTAGTATAATTATCAACATTTAATGCTGAATAAAATCTTGCTGTTCCATTAGTAGGTAGTACATGATTAGTACCACCAAAATAATCCCCAATAGATTCACACGTTGTATAACCTAGAAAAACACTTCCTGCATTTTCTATTAAATCTAAATACGATTTTGGATTTTCTACCATTAATTCTAAATGTTCAGGCGCTATTTGATTACTTACATTAATACACTCTTCTATACTATCTAAAATCATGGAAACTCCATAATTTTCTAATGATTTTATTATTATATCTTTTCTAGCTAAGACAAAGCTTTGTTTAACTAATTCTTTATTTACTTCTTCTAATAGTTCACAAGATGTAGTAAGTAAAATAGAACTTGCATTTACATCATGTTCAGCTTGAGATATTAAATCACTAGCAACATATACAGGATCAGCATTTTCATCAGCAATTACAAGTATCTCACTAGGGCCAGCAATCATATCAATATCTACTTTTCCATATACCAATTTTTTCGCATTAGCAACATATGTATTTCCAGGTCCAACAATCTTATCTACCTTCATCACTGTTTCTGTACCATAGGCAAGAGCAGCGACAGCTTGTGCACCTCCAACCTTATAAATTGTATCTATTCCAACAAGTTTAGCAGTTGCTAATATATAAGGATTAATTCTATTATCCTTACTTGGTGGAGTAGTCATAACTATCTTTTTTACTCCTGCAATTTTAGCTGGAATAACATTCATTAAAACACTTGAAGGATATGCAGCAGTACCACCAGGAACATAAACACCAACTTTTTCTAAAGGTAGTACTCTTTGTCCTAGATATACATTATCTTCTTTTACAATTTCATAACCTTCTTTTACTTGTTTTTTATGAAATTCTTCAATATTTTTCATCGCTTCATTCATCGCAATTAAAAAATCTTTATCAACTAAATTATAAGCTTCTTCTATTTCTTCTTTACTTACTTTTATATTATCTAGTTTTACACCATCAAATTTTTCAGTATATTCAATTAAAGCCTTATCTTTATTTTTTTTAACTTCATCAATTATATCTATAACTGACTTTACTACTTCACTAGAAGATTCTACTTCTCTATCTCTTAAATAACTTTCAAATTCATCAATGTTTTTTAACTCTTTAAGCATATTTACACCACCTTACTTAAATCATTTAACAGCTGTTTTATTTCTTCTCTTTTAAGTTTAAAGCTTGCTTTATTAACTATAACTCTTGCACTAATATCAACTATTTCATCAAAAACAATTAATCCATTTTCTTTTAATGTACTTCCTGTTTCCATAATATCAACTATTGCATCACATAAGCCAAGAATAGGCCCAAGTTCAACAGATCCATCTATTTTTACAATTTCTACATCTATACCCTTACTTGTAAAATAATCTTTTGCAACCTTTGGATATTTAGTTCCTATTACAACATGGCCAACTTTTGTATATGGATTTTTTTCTGGAAGAGAACCTACAATAAATTTACATTTTCCTAAACCTAAATCCATTACTTCATAAAAATCATTAGTAGATTCTAGTATTGTATCTTTTCCAACAACCCCAACATCTGCAACACCTCTAGAAACATAGGTGATACAATCATTAGATTTAACTAAAAAGTAACTACAATCTTTCTTTGAATCTTTAAAAACCAATTGTCTACCCTTATTATCTAATACTTCTACTCCATATCCAACTTCTTTTAAAAGTTGAACAGTTTGTTTTTCAAGTCTTCCTTTAGTAAGTGCTATATTTAACATTTATATCACCTCAACTTCTATATTTTTTAATTCATCATTTCTATTAAGAGAAACAATTGCATTTTCTCTTAATTTTTTACTTAATGAAATTGCTTCAATTATTTTATCTTTAGGATAATGTACAATCTTTCTTTCTTTATAATCAAACTTAGGACTTATTACTTTTAATAATCTATCTAATTTTATTGAAAATCCTATTGCAGGTAAATCTCTATCAAATCTATTAAGTAGATTATCATATCTTCCTCCACTTAAAACACTAAGGCCTACACCAGAGACAAAACCTTCAAATATAATTCCAGTATAGTAATTAAGTCTAGGAACCTTACCTAAATCAATAGTAATATAATCTTTATATCCTAACTCACTTAAAGAATCAGTTAAATATTTAATTTTATTAAGTATTTCTAATTGTTTATCATTTATAGTATATTTTTTTGCTTCTTCCAATATCTCTAAACCACCATTTAGCCAAGGAAGTTGATTAAAGAAATCTTGACTTTTCTTATCTATATTTAATTCTTTAACAAACTCAGACAATTCTTTTAATGACTTATTATCTATTAAACCTGCAAGTTTTTCTTTATCTTCAGCATTTAAATTTCTACAAGCTTCATTAAAGAAATCAATGTTTCCTAATTCTAAAGTTAAGTTTTTTTCATCTAATAGCATTAATGTATCAAAAGCCATAGAAAGTATTTCTAAGTCAGCACTATTCTCTTGTTCACCAATAAGCTCAACACCTAAATCTGTTTCTTCATCTTGATTACCCGCAAAGCTTTGTAACACTGTAAAAACTTGTGCACAATATCTTAATCTTAATGGAGGCTCAGTATTTTTAAATTTAGTTGAAACAAGTCTAGCAATAGGTATTGTCATATCCTGTCTCATTGTTAAGATTCTTCCATTTTTATCAAAAAATTTATAAAGGTCTTCTTCATGAATCTTTTCAAATCCAACTAAAAAAGTAGTGAAATACTCTAAAGTAGGTGTCATAACTTCTTTATAACCCCACCTATCTAATAGTTTTTCTAAATTAACTTGTAGTTGCTTTTTAGCTAAAGCTTCATCTAATATTAAATCTTTACTGCCTTCTGGAATTTGAAATTTACTCATAATCGATCTCCTTTTAAACAAAAAAACTTCCATCCAAAGGACGAAAGTTAAACTCACGTGGTTCCACCTTAATTTATTGACTATTGTCAACCTCTATAGAAAACTAACATTTTCTTGTGTTGTAACGGACACTCTTTACCGTAAAAAAGTACTACTATTTCCCTCTTTAAGCTCATGGATGTGTTTCAATTATTATTAATTGTTTCTTTTCACCAAGTAGAAACTCTCTATAAATCAATAAATAACCTACTCTTCCAATCACTGCTTTGAATAAATATTAATATCATTAAGACTAAAAGTCAAACGTTTACTGATTATATTAGTGGTTATGCGTAAAAATTTCATCCATTACTGTTAGTTTAATAAAACACTTTTTTATTTGATTAATATAGTATTTATATATATTAAATTGTAGCAACCACTAATATTTTTAATAAAAGAATCTCCTATCCTTACTAGGTAAAGAAATATCTTACAAAAGGTCGTGCCATCAAAAAATTTCGTGATTGATATGTTCTTTATTCGTGTACTTCAACATATGTACCATGTTACATTCTCTCTTGTTTTTACCACACTAGTAGTTGGATTATAAACACTATTTAGTGCCACTTTTTATTGTGGCAACATCAGTTGGTGCAAACCTAATATTTTATTGAGAACAAGCTAGTCAAGAAATATTCAAGTACATATAGATATACTACAATACTAAAAAGATACATCCATCACTAGATTATATGACACACTTAGAATATGAAAGAAGTATTTATTGTAACATAAGACTCCTATTTTCGTGGAAAACCATTTTTAATGTAGCCTTTTGCTATATCAGGTTCTTCCCTTAGCGTAACCATAAAATTATAAATACCAGCTGCATCAAGTGTTGGTTCAATCTCGTGTACTTGTTTGGCAGTATAACCTTCAATAGTTACTGGCTCATCAAAATCAAAACTGCGGGTATCAATCCATTCTAAAAATTCATTTTGTAAATCCTCATATTTCATAATTATCTTTGTTAGAACTTTTGCAACAACAGCAGTAGTCTTTTTTTCTTCAATAAAATAGGTTATAATTTTCTCCATTAACTTTACCTCTCTGAAATAGATTGTAATCTATCTTTAAATTGTTTTGCAAACGCTCTAGCTTCAGCTTCCACTAATTGATCTTCATAAGATTTTTGGCCTAATTCTGGATCAATATAGTTATCAAAGTTATATTGATATTGGTAATGTAGTGCATTTTGTGGATTTGTGCAACATTCGTGTTGGTGTGCATGCCATAATTCATGAGCTATTGTATCAGCTGCTTCTGAGGAATTATGAAGCATATATTCATTGACTGTAAGCGTATTAGTTGAGAAATCATATCCACCATAATCATCTTCTTTTTTTGTATACACAAATTCTATATTTGGAGGATTATCAAGTTTTATAACATCAACAATATAATCAGCTAGATCTTTCATTGACTCTTTTTTCTCATCAAGTGTTAAACCTTGCCATGATTCATCAGTGAAATTTTCTAATGATGAAGTCAACCTTTCAACATCAGTGTCAATTTCAATATTCTCAAATCCTTGCCTAATATTCTCCTCTTTTATACCTTCGATAATATCATTATAATTTATTTGAGTTTCGTCATTTGATTCCGATTGATCAATTTCGTTAACATTTCCTAGACTTGGTAAAATCCTATTTTGCTCATATTGGAGCTCTTCATTTGAATCAGTTAATATCCCATCCAAAGCAACAGTTACATCAGCTTCATAGCTTTCTTTTACAGCATTCTCTTTATTTAAATGCGAAGAATCAATTTGTAGTTCTTGTTGATTAGTAAAATCTCCTTGAGACACTAATTCTTCTATTCCGTACGAAGTATTAAAAGGTTCATTGAGATTAAAATTATCAATAATATTAGTTTTTTGACTTATACCTATAAAGTCGTCTTCGTAATTACTATCTACTGATAGAGATTTATTTTCGTTTTTTTCGAATCCTCTAAATACTGCAGGTGAAACATGTTGATTAGGAAAAGCATCATCTAAAAATTCTTGTTGAAATTCAACTTTATCACTTTTAAGTTTTTCTTTTATTTCATCTTCACAAAAACCTTTATCACGATAGTCATCGGCTTTTGCTTCTAGAATCAAATTTATATTTTTATATCCTTGTGATAGAAGAACGATCTCATCTCGTTTTAAGACTTTAACAGAACCACTATTTTCCATAAAATCTACTCTGTCTTCTACTGTAGTATCTTCATAGGTATTATTAATATCTATATCGTCTTCTATCTCCAATGAATCTTCACTTAAATCTTCCTTTATTGCTTCATCTTCAATATCATCAATGTCTGTATCTTCTTCTATCTCAAATGAATCTTCACTTAAATCTTCCTTTATTGTTTCATCTTCAATATCATCAATATCTGTATCTTCTTCTATCTCAAATGAATCTTCACTTAAATCTTCCTTTATTGCTTCATCTTCAATATCATCAATGTCTATGTCACTTTTATATTCCATAGGTCTTATTTTGTATGGCACAAGCTTAACTAATTTGCTTGATTATACACTCCTTTCTTTATATAAGTAAGAATATGAGTAGATTCTAATCTGTTAATTTATAATATTATATAATTAATAAACTTCCTTTGTTAATGAATTCCTTATTTCAATATTTTTTTCTATCTCTAAAATAATGGAATCTGCGTCCAAGAAATTATCTTCTTGAATATAAGTTTCCAAAGCAATAATTTGGTCAATTATAATTAATTCATATTTATTTGCATTATCATTAGTAGAAGTTGAACTTGAATTAATTAGATCATATAATCTTTCAATTTTTTTTTGAATATATTTTTCTTTTTTAATATTTAGTAAAAGATTTAATTTATTAGTTGTATATCTTATATAATCAATCTCTCTATTTTGTTTGGCAACAGATTCTTCTGTTTTAAAATTAAATATAATATTTATAAATAGCAAAAGAAAATATAACCCTATCAACAAAATATTCCAAATTAATTGGATTTTAAATTCAGTTTTGAGAACAAAAAGTAAAATATTTAAAAATATAGAAAAAATAAAATAAACAAAAAAAATCATACTTAGTGTGGCTCTAAATCCGTACATAAGTTCTGTATCATTAACAAAAAATGGAGTAAAAATAAACATAATACATGAAAAATGTATAGCTATATATAATAAACGAATAGAATTATCTTTTAAGTTTAGATTCAACAAAAAGAAAATAACATTAAAAACTAGTAAGAATAATATACCGCTCACAATCCATAAAGAGTTCTTTTTTATCATATTTTTACCTCCAAATATTTATAAACTTCTTTAATTATTATATTCTACTTAAAATTTCATCCTTTTTTTTGTCAAACTCTTCTTTACTAATATATCCTGCATCCAACATTTTCTTTAATTTACTCATTGCTTCCAAAGGATCTTCTAAATCCTTATTTTCATTATCTTTTTTACGAGAGAATCTACTTGAATTGGACTGAATATTATTTTGTTTATTAGTGACTGTCTGATTTTGATTATTCATTGGTGCAAACATTTGGCTTGCCATAGTTCCAAAAATATTACCTGCAGCAATACCCATTCCCATTCCAGCACCAACAGTTCCGGAACTTCCAGCTCCAGGGTTTGATGCTAATTCTTCTAAAATATTAGCTGCTTTTTGTCTTCCCCAATTATCTCCTAATATATTCATTGTTTCCAAATCACCTTGAGATAAATTTATTTTACTAACTTTTTCTATTTGTGAAATATCAATTTGATCATATTTTGTAATATCAACATCAAAAACTGCTATTGAAAATTTGATACACTTCACTCCATACTCATAAAATATTTCATCTATAAAAGGTGTAATTCTTTCAGATATTTCATCTATATATGCATCTAATCCTATTAACTCTTGTTCTAAGTTATTCAAAAATTGTGAGACTATAGATTTTATTTTCCCTTGACTTTCTTTACTAAAATAATTAAGAATATCATATTGTGTTAAAGAGTTTACATTATTGCCAACTAGTTTCTCTAAAAACATTGAAGGATTATCAATACGAATCTTATAAGCTCCATTTGCCCTTATATCGGTTCTAATTCCCCATTTTTTATCTCTCACTTGTATTGGGGTTTCAGTTCCCCATTTAATTTCTTGGCTATCCGCTTTCCTAACAAAATATACCACACAATTAAATGTACTAATTCCTCCAGTAAAAGCATTTCGTAGACGACTAATAAAAGGATAATTATTTGTTGACAAAACGTAAGTTCCCTTTTCAAATGTTTTTTCAATATTACCACCTTTTATAAAGATAGCTGTTTCTCCTGGCATAACAATTAGAGTAGAATTTGTATTGAAATCTTCCTCAGGTTGACGCCAAATCAACATATTTCCAGAATTTGAATTCTTGATTACATCAGTAAAGTGCTTTTTTCCTCCTTTATAAAATATCTCATTTGGATTTTTATCAAATAATCCCATAATTTAATTTTGTATGATACTTATTAAAACTATATATTAAAATACACATATCATACTACCCCTTTCTTTTTTATATAATGTAAACATTTCCTAATATTTTAAATATATCTTAGATTGTAAAATATCCCATAAGAGTAGATATTCATCTTTGTTATTGAATACTCAATATAATATTTGTGAATTAAAATGATAGGCTATAAATATTATTATAAGAAAAATATTTTTTAAAATTAATTTTAATATAAACAATCTAAATTTTAAAACAAATGTATATACATTTTTGCTATAAATCTTTTTAAAAATCTCACTTTCTTTCTAATGATGTGATAATTAATTGTTCATTGACAGGAATTTTTGTTTCATATTTAATTTTTCTCCATAAATGCACTTTTATACACAATAGTAATTCTCTAGAAAATGGTTCATCATTTAGTTCAGCAATAGTTAATCTACTAATTCTAGAAAAAACTTTTTTTAAAACAGTAAAATCATTTGTATTTGGTTTAAAATTATGTGCAAAAATCCTCCTTGCTATTTCTTTAGATAAGATACGTCTATCATAATTACATTTACTATGGCAATATATACAATACTTACACTCAGGATATGGTCTAAGAAATTTCTGCTTATTATTCCAATATGTAGTTAAATTCTGTATTTCATTATCAGTAATTGTAATATTAATATTATTACTAAGTCTATAATCCGGAGTTTTTATCTCTTCTGGTTCATCTAAACGATTAAAAAACAAAAATGCTTCTCCCGGCTTTAATCTAGAAAGCCTACCAAATTGAGAATCATCCATATTCATACTATCTGCAATTATTTGTTTATTAATTGCTTCTACTAATCTAAAAACAATTTTAATATCTGTTAATGCAACAACATCTAATGATACTTTCTTAGGTGATTGATCTGCAATTATTAAACCTACCCCATAAGCGCGTATTTCTGCAAGCATTCTTTTCACAAGATTCTGTGCAATACTACTTGGATTAGCTTCTCCTAACCCGGTATTTGTATCCGCATCTAGTAGTACATGCGCTTCCTCTAATAATATTACATTTTTTAGTACATTATCACCTAAATAATTGGCATTAACATATACTAAAATAGAAAGTAATAACAAAGAAATTATTAATGCTTTTTGATCACTATTATCAATTGCTGCTAATTCAATTATTGTTGGCTTACTTAATATATCTTCAATTGGTATTGAAAAATAATTATCAAATAAATTGACAAGACCTTTTAACCTTACAATCCCTGCTCTACCTATATTTCTAGCATCTCCTGTATATCCAATATCATCAAAAGTATTTTCAAAACACTTTATAAAATCTGAAATGTTAAAAATACTTCCTTTATCATCTGTTGTATATGTTTCAAGCCACCTAAAATCTGAATAGCAATTATTAATTGTTTCTTCAAAAATTTTATCTAAAGGTGTCGACATAGACACTGCCGCTTCAAAAGCAGTTTTCAGAGTACTTTTATATGCTTCAAGTTTTACATGTTTTGGTGGAACAAAAGGATTAAATATAAAAGGAGAAATAGAGTTTTTTCCTGGTGTAAAAACTTGTATTTCTGGAATACTATGAATTAATGCTCTATACTCATTTTTTGCCGGTTCAATTACTAAAAATGGGATTCTATGTTCTTTCCATAACCTATCCAATATGCTGATCGAAAAAGTAGTTTTCCCTGATCCTGGGGTGCCTACTATAAGCATATGTTTTGCTAAATCTTTTAAAGAAAATCCAATTGAATTATTATTTGATTTTAATATCCCAATTTCTATATCTCCCGTATTTATTAAGTTTTCGCCATAAGTTTTAATTTCTAAATTCGAATCATTAACTGGTACTCCTGCATCTATAAGCCTGTTACCAATTGGCAATCTAAACAGTCCTGAAGCTTCTTCTATAGTTATTATATAAGGTAATCTATAAAAATCCATATTTATAGATTCACCATTTAAAAAGTAATCATTTCTGCTATAATGTATAAGCTCTTCTATAGTAATCCAAGGAGTAGCATGCAAATCGTCTTTGTACTGAATTACATTTTGATTAATAGATATATTTTTTAAGGAAACAGTTTTTTGCGCATTGTTATTAATATAACTAAGTACTTTTGATGATATATCATCAACTTCGTTATCATTACCAAAAACTAATATATTATACAAGAATAAGGGACTGGACCTATTTGTTTGATAGTATTTATATACTTCAGATAAACCATCTGCTACTGAAAAACTAATATTACCAGAACCACCTGTTACTATCCCTTTACTTAACGTATCTAAAATTTGCGCATTATTTGATATCGCTATTTTCTCATTTTCATTTAACACTGTTGGAATAAGTTGGAACGAAATTGCGGAATTTGGATAATTTATTAAACAATTTACAATAGTTGACATATCATATCCAAAAGAGCCCATTACATCAAATGAATAACATGAAGGTAGCATTTGAATATTTAAAAATTCATTTTGCTCTTCTTTTATTATTGCTGATACTTTGTCAAATTTTATTTTATTTAAAGTATTACTGAAATTTTCTAAACTTATATTTGAAACAGTATATTTTAATAATTTTAGTGCTGAACAACAAGAATCAGTTATACGCTCACATATTTTTTCAGCTTCACTTTTAGTATTTGCAATTACTCTAGAAATATAAAAAAATCTAATACTAGAATTAAAAGGTTGATTTTCAACCTTTTCTGTTAACCATAAGAATTCTATTGCAAATTCCACATTATTATTTTGATTATTAAAACTTTTATAGTTCTGATATATTTCGGAAATAATATTTCCAAATCCATTTTTATATTCTATCTCTTTATCAACTGAATCAAAAATATTATTCTTTAAATTATCTAGTTTAGGAATTGAAGTAATCTCTTGTACTAAAATTGCAATATACTCTCCCGACTCTAATTCAACTATAGATTTATTTTTCATTTTCCCTCCAAAAAAGTAATATTAAAAATTCCTAAAAAGTACTACTTTTTCTTTCTAAAAACCAACATATTAAATATCGTGTAATTAGCACTCTTTCCAAGCAAAGCTTCAATACATCCCGCTTCTTGTATGACAGGTATTTCTTTCAACAAAAAAAACTCCCATCCTCCTACTGCCTCTGACTCAATAATTGTTGAGTAACTTCTAACTGCTATGTCGTATGAATCCTTTGCTGAAATTCTTAACCCAACTGGTCCCGGAACACATTTGTAATCAAAAGGACCCTTTTCATACTTCATTTTTGATTGTCCATAAATAACTTCTGTATTTTCAATAACTTTAGAAATTGCTGATTCTATCCCAAACACACTATTGCTTATATTAGAATCCATTGACCTAACGATACTAGTTGTATCTAAACTATTATTTGTCATTTTATCAATATTATTTAAAACATCACTGTCAATTTGACCTTCTATATTGGTATCAGCATTTGGCGTATATTCATAGGATTCATCTAAACTCTCTACATCCTTTTTAAATACAAAAAACCAACTTACTAACCATGCGAGTATGAAAAATTGTCCAATAAAAAATCCAATAATAAGAAGAATAATACATATCTTTAGCCTACTTTTTGGTTTATTAAATAGTTCCATAAATGTTCCTTCACCAAATCGTTTCTGTGATAAACCGAATAAAATTGGACTAAAATATAATAATATAAATATAAAATAAGATAATAGAGCTAATAGAAGATAAAGTATAACCATACCATTACCTCACACTTAATCTTCTTTTCTGAAAATTAACATATTAAAAATAAACTGTTCACTTTTTTTACCGAATAAAGAAGCTATGCATCCTGCATCTTGAATAACTGGAATCTCGTGAATCATGAAAAAATCCCATCCCCCTACTGCTTCTTTCTTAATAATGTCTGCATAACTTCTAACAGCTCTATCATAGCTATCCTTTGCAGAAATTCTTAGTCCCACAGGTCCAGGAACACATTTGTAATTCGCCATTTTTTCCTCCTTATAATTTATGTTAAATTGGCTAATTTCATGGGTAATCTACCCCCCCATTTGGTTGATGACATCTTAAAATCCTCTTTAAACCCTTTAGCGTCCCCTTAAAAACGCCATATTTTTCTATTGCTAAAAGCATATAATTAGAACAAGTAGGCTCAAATAAACAAGCATCATGTAGCCTTTTTGGTCCGTATTTTTGATATAATCGTATTAACGAAATAATTAAAAGCTTCACTAATTTACCTTTCTATCAATATAGCATACTAACATATCTAATTTTTTTCTAACAAAGTTTGTGAGCATTTCATTTTTAGATAAATATTTTACGAATTGTGGACTTACCTTATAATATATTTTAACAAAAATTCTTCCTAAACCATTACCATTCAAAGTAGTATCTCTAAACCTTCTAAGTATAATTACTTCCTTTGCATAATATGACCCATATATTGCAGTAGCAATGTAACATCCACTTTTATTTTGAGTTTTATGACTATCAATTAAGCTATTAATTATTACTATCTCATCAGTTACTAAAACTTGTAAATCACTTTTTACTGGCTCAAGAGAATTCTCCATTGCCGGCATTAAATAATCACGTAAAAGTTTACTTTTTATTTCTGCTTCTACTAATTGGCCTGTATTTCCATAATCATCTCTAAAATTATAATACTCAGCAAATTTCATTTCACACAAATATCTACCATAATATGCTTCACCGTTATTAGGATCTAATTTCAAGGCATTTTTATATGCTTGATTCGCTTCTTCATATTTCCCATTCTTGATAGAAATCTCACCATTATTTAAAAATGTTTCAACTCCAGGAATTCCATCAACACAAATTCTTTCTACCATATTTATTTGTGTGTTACAATTAGGGCATATCGCAATGCCTTTACTGATATTAGCCTGTAAATGTCCATGACAATTTGGACAAATCAAAACATCAAAAGCCATTTTTACCCCCTTAAGTAATAACTTTTAAAATAAAATATACATACCTTTATATCTATATGAAATAGCATAATTTTATTACTATGTCAATTTTTTATCAATATAGATAGTGTACACTTATTACGGAATAAACTAGGTAACATTTTCTTATAATTGTAGTAATAAATATAAAAATGGAGACTTATCTAATGACTTTTTTTAAAAAGATGATATTAACATTATTATTATTAATTATGGGTTGTAGTACTAATAATGATGTAATAGAGGAAAAGATTGAATCTGATACTTTAGCATTATTTTATGAAACTGGTACTACAAATTTTAATAATGGAAAAGATAGCTTAGATGAAGTGGTTTGGAAAAATGATAGTGTTACTTCATTAATAAAAGTAGACTCAAGTAAAAATGATAATATTAATATACAGGCATCAAATCTAACAAATGAAGAATATACTATAGATTCTAATAATATATTTATCGGTTTTATGAAAGAAGTTGAAGCCACAAATAATAATGATAAAAAAGATAAATATTTAGATATTATTACAAATAAAAATGAAATAATTGTAAAAGAAAATTCAATTGCATTTTTAAAAATATTTATACCAGAAAACACAATACCAGGAAATTATAGTGGACATATACATATAACAAAAAATAAAGAAGAAATTAGTCTGCCTATAAATATTACTGTAAAAGATTATACTTTAACTAAAGAATCCTTTACGTATGAGTTATGGCAATATCCATATTCATCATATAAATATTATGATTATAATGAACCTTTTTCAAAAGAACATAATGAATATTTAGAAAAAACATTAGACCTATATACAAAAACAGGTGGAGATAGCCTTACTGTATCTATAGTTGATGAACCCTGGGGACATCAAACAGCTGATGCTTACCCTTCTATGATTAAATGGTATAAAAATCCTGATAATACTTGGTACTATGACTACACCCATTTTGATAAGTGGATTGATCTTAGTTTAAATACTAATTCATTTAATAAAATTAAAGCATTTTCTATACTACCTATAAATAATAGATTGGGATATTTTGATATAGCTTTAGATAAAGATCAAGCATTAATACTAGAACCTGGTAGTGAAGACTATAATTATATTTACGGAATGTTTTTAAGCTCTTTTATAGCACATTTAGATGAATTAGATATATTTGATATTACTTATATTGCGATTGATGAAAGAGCCTTTGAATATATTGAAAGTACTATTAATCTAATAAATCAATATCCGAATAAAGACGGCAAAATATTAAAAATATCTAGCTACTTTAATTATCTTCCCAAAGAAATAGCTATTACAAATCAAATTCATGATATCTCCATAGGTGAAAGTGTAATCCAAAAAAACTTAAAAGACATTAAACCATTTATATCAAATAGAATTAATAATAATTTATCAACTAGTATGTATACATGTACAGATCAATATCCTAACTCATTTACATTTAGTAATCCTTATGAATCAACATGGACAATGCTATATGCACTTTCTTTTGATACTAATGGCTTTGTTAGATGGGCTCTGGATGCCTTTAATGAAAATTCATTATTAAATACTGATAATAATTTATATGAATCTGGAGATACATTTTTAATATATCCAGGAGAAGACTCTCCTTATACAAGTATTAGATATGAAATGTTAGAAATTGGTTTAAATTATGTAAATAAATTTAAATATCTAAGTAATATATTAGATAAAGCTGAATTAGAACTTCTTTATAATTTATTAGTAGAAATATCAAATAGCAAAAATATTAAAACAAATGAAATAATTGAACAAGTTAATACATTTAAACATTTAATAGATGAAAAATAAGATAGAGCAAATTGCCCTATCTTATTTTTGTCTTTCCTCAATATCCTTAAATAAATTAACTCTTCTTAAGTGTCTTCCACCTTCAAAAGAAGCATTTAAGAAGCTATCTACAATATCTTTTGCGACTTCAACACCAACTATTCTAGCCCCAAAAGCAATTATATTCGCATTATTATGTCTTTTTGCTAAAGATGCAGTAGTAGGCTCACTACATACACAAGCCCTTACCCCATTTACCTTATTAGCTGCAAGTGATATCCCCACGCCAGTTCCACAAATTAATACACCATAATCAACAATGTTATTTGCTACAGCGTTTCCAACCTCTTCACCAATATTAGGATAGTCCACAGTTTCACCTTCATTAATCCCAAAATTAATTACTTCATAACCTTTTTCACTTAAATAATTTAAAATTTCTTTCTTTAATTCAATTGCTGCATGATCATTTCCAATTCCTATTCTCATATTCTATCCTTTCTTTTTTACTCCAACTTTATTTTCTCTTGCATAAAAGAACAAATATTGTTGTGCTAAACCAGCTTTATCTTTAAATAATTTAGCACCAGCTTCTTTTATTTTTTTCATGTTCTTTTCATTATCAAGATAATATTCATTCATAACCTTAATAACCCAAGTATCTACAGGGAAAGCTTCATCTCTAGAATCACCAAATAATAATATGCAATCAGCAACTTTAGGACCAACTCCTTGTAGTTTACATAATTCTTTATGAGCTTCTTCATAAGGTAAGCTTTTAATTTTTTCTAAAGATACTTCTTCATCTACAATCATTTTAACACTATTTACAATATATTCAGCCCTATAACCTACTCTTGCATATTTTTTCAAATCTTCAACAGTAACTTTAGATAATTGCTCTATTGTTGGAAACTTATAATAGCTATTATTATTAATACTATAAATCTTATCACCAGCTAATTCACTTATTGCATTAATAGATTTTTTTATCTTTGGAATTTGATTATTTGCAGAAATGATAAAAGAAATTATCATTTCAAATAAATCTTGTTTTAATACTCTTAATCCTACTCCAAATTCACAAGCTTCTTTCAAGTATTTATCATAACTCATAAATTCATTTCTTAATAAAAAATAGTCTCTATCCATATTAAAATATGTTTTCCAAAATCTTTCATAATCATCCAATGTTCCACCATTTTGTATAAGTATTCCATTATCATAATTACCAAGATTTTGTAATTGTTCTTTATTTAATTCTTCTATATATACAACATATTTATCTGCAACAACCATGTAGCCATCATTAATCTTTTCCCACCTAAATGCTTGTCCATTTTCAAATATATTTTTTGGTACAAATTCTTTTTCATTTAAAATATATAAATCATTATTTATTGATAATACTTCCATTTATTTACTTCCTTTGAAATAATTCTAACATTTATATGTAATAAAGTTTAATAGTTTACTTATTTTAATAAAAAAGTAAAGCATAGGATGATTTCCTATGCTTTTAGTATTTCTTTAACTACTCTAATAATTTCCTGATCATCTAAATTATATTTAACAAGTAATTCTTCAAATGGTCCACTTTCAGCAAATCTATCTTTTATACCAATTTTTGTAATTATTTTTGGACAAGATTTAACACTAACATCAGATATTGCTGATCCTAATCCATTAATAATATTATGTTCTTCAGCAGTAATAATATGATCATGTGTTTTTAATATTTCTAATACACCTTCTTCATCTAAAGGTTTAATGCTACATACATCTACTACTGTAATATTGATTTCTTCTTCTTCTAAAGCTTTTGCAGCCTTTAAACTTTGTTGAACCATTAATCCAGTAGCAAAAATCGCAACTTTTTCACCTTTTCTTACTACTTTAATCTTACTAAAATCAAATACTTCATCTTCATTATAAACATCGTCAACTGCAGCTCTACCAAGCCTTACATAACAAGGATTCTTTGTTGTTGAAACATATTTAATTACAGCTTTTGTTTCTGCAGCATCACAAGGAGAATATACTTCCATTCCTGGAATGACTCTCATAACACCAATGTCTTCAATTGCTTGATGGCTAACACCATCTTCTCCAACTGCTATACCAGCATGAGTTCCACAAACTTTTACATTTAAATGAGGATATGCGATAGAGTTTCTAACTTGTTCCCAAGCACGACCAGTTGCAAACATTGCAAAAGTTGAAGCAAAAACTGTGTATCCACTAGTAGCAAAACCAGCTGCAGCACTCATCATATTAGCTTCAGCTATACCCATATTGAAATGTCTTTCAGGGCAAGCTTTTTGAGCATCTGCAGTTTTTGTAGACTTAGTTAAGTCTGCATCTAAAACTACTATTTTTTCATTTTCTACTATTAGCTTAGCTAATTCTTCTCCATAAGCTTCTCTAGTTGCCTTACCCATTACATTGCCTCCACTTCTTTTAATGCTTGTTCAAGTTGTTCTTGATTTGGTGCAACACCATGCCAAGCATAATTATTTTCCATAAATGAAACACCCTTACCTTTAACAGTTTTTGCAAGTATTAAAGTAGGTTTTCCTTTTAATTCTTTTGCTTCTTTAAAAGCTTCTCTTATTTGATCTAAATCATGACCATCAATTTTAATAACATTCCAATTAAACGCTTCAAACTTCTTATCTAATGGTAATGGATTCATAACCTTAGTAATGTCACCATCAATTTGTAAGCCATTAAAATCAAGCACTACACATAAATTATCAAGTTTATAATGTCCTGCAGCCATTGCAGCTTCCCAAACTTGACCTTCCTCTGTTTCACCATCACCTAAAAGAGTATAAATTCTATGATCGTTTTTTGATAGCTTATTTGCAAGAGCCATACCTACTGAAGCACTAATGCCTTGACCTAAAGATCCAGTGCTCATATCAACTCCATCAACATAATTCCTATTCGGATGCCCTTGAAGTTTAGAATTCATTTTTCTAAATGTCATTAAATCTCCAGTAAATATACCTTTTTCATAAAGTGTTGCATATAGAACTGGTGTCGCATGTCCTTTTGATAAAACAAATCTATCCCTATCTACACCACCAGCATTATCTTTATTGATATCCATTACCTCAAAAAATAAAACTCCTAAAATATCTGCTGCACTTAAGGATCCTCCTGGATGACCTGAGTTGGCATTTGCAACCATTTTCAAAATATTTTTACGAATATTTTTTATATGCCCTTTTAATTCTTCCATAAATACCTCCTTTTTCACGTATATATAATATACCATTATAGTAAGACTTTTTTAATACAATTGATTTTAAATATCAAAGTATTGTTTTAGAAATTGGCTAACTCCATTTTCATTATTAGAGCCAATAATTAAATCTGAAATATTTTTTAGTTCTTCTTGACTATCTTTCATACAAACTTTAACTTTTGAATTATCTAGCAAAGAATAATCATTATAATTATCACCTATAGACATAACACTATTTAAGTTTATATTTAAAAGATTACAAATATATATTAATCCTTTTCCTTTTGTTGCGTTTGCATCAGTAATAGTATATAAACTATTTTCTGATTTATTAAAATTAATACTACTAGTAATCTTTTTTACATCATTAACTATCAATTCAAAATTATCAAAATCTAGAGAATCAACTGTAATTTTTATAATTTTTTCATCACATATTTCTTCTAAGATATTAGTTCTTCTAATTTCTTTAATATTATTAACAAAATATTCTAATTTTTCACTTAGATTATTTGTATATATACTATTTAAACCATATACAATAAAAGGAATATTGTATTTTTTTAAACAAACAATAATATTTTTTATATATTCTTTTTCTATTTGATTAATTTTTATACATTTATCTTTTTGATAAAAACTTCCACCATTATTACAAATATAAGGTAAGCTTATATCCAATTCTTTTATTATTCCTTTTGTTAAATTAAAATTTCTTCCTGTTGCAATAGTAAAGTATATTCCTTGTAATCTAAGTAATTTAATTAATTCTTTAATATTTGAGTCCATTTCTTTTTTATCATTTAATAATGTACCATCTAAATCAGAAACTATTAATTTAATTTGACTCATTAAATACATAATCAAGTTTTTCTCTTAAAAAACTTGAAGCTTCCTTACAAACTTCTAGCCAATTTTCTTGACCAACATACCAAAATTCACCAGTGAATAATCTTACACCCATATCTTTTAAACAAGAAATATTTTTTATAAAATCCGTATGTCCAGTTCCAAAAATTATTTCTCTATAGTGATTAGGAATAGTTTCTTTTAAATGAGCCGCAACAATATGTCCTTTGCCTTTATTTATATCATCAATAGTACTTTCATTATATAAAAGAGATGCATTTGTAAGATTTCCAATATCTGGATAAATATTTAAATATGGACTATTAACAATATCTACATAATACATAGCTTTTTTAACAGTATCCATAAAAGGTGTTTCCATAGTTTCAAAGCCTAATAAAACTCCTTTTTCACTTGCCATAATAGTAGCTTTTTTTAAGTTTTCAATAAACTTAGCTTTTGTTTCTTCACTACCATCTTCATAATAAACATCATACCCAGCAAGCTGAATTATAGTTATATTTAACTTATCTGCTAATTCTACAGCTTTTCGCATTATTTCTAGACTTCTTTTTTCAGTTTCTTTATCTAAAGATCCTAGTGGATATTTTCTATGACCACTTAAACACATTGTTCTAATTTTTACACCTGTTTCATTTATAGCTTTATTAATACTTTCAATTTCTTCATTAGACCAATCTAATCTTTTTAGTTTCTCATCAGTTTCATCTACACTAAGTTCTAACCAATCAAAACCTGCAAGTTTTACTGTCTCAAGTTTTTCTTTAATCGATAAATCATTAGGCATGGATTTTTCATACATGCCTAACAAATATTTTTTATTGTCCATAATAAGCTCCTGGACCATGTTTTCTTAAGAAATGCTTATCTAACAATTCATCTTGCATAGAATCTATTTCATTATTGATTAGCCTTGTATATGTAGCCATACTTGATAATTCTTCTAATACAACTGAATTATGAACAGCTTCATAAGGAGTTTTACCCCATGTAAATGGACCATGACTATGTACTAAAACACCAGGCATTTGATTAGCATCTATTTTTCTTACATTAAAAGTTTCAACAATTACTTTACCTGTATTTAATTCATAATCACTTTTTATTTCTTCAACACTCATTTTTCTAGTACAAGGAATAGATCCATAAAAATAATCTGCATGAGTGGTACCCAGTGCAGGAATATCTTTTCCAGATTGAGCCCAAGAAGTAGCATTTCTAGAGTGTGTATGTACTACTCCTCCAATATCTTTAAAGTTTTTATAAAATTCAATGTGTGTCATTAGATCACTAGAAGGTTTGTAGTGGCCTTCCACAACATTACCATCTAAATCACAAACTACCATATCATCAACACTCATAGTGTCATATTCAACACCACTTGGTTTGATAATAATTAAATTTTTTTCTCTATCTATTCCTGATACATTACCCCAAGTAAAAGTAATTAATCCAAATTTAGGTAATAATAAATTCGCTTTAAAAACATCTTCTTTTAATTTTTCTAACATAATTATTCCTCACTTGTTATCTTATATACTGCCGCTTCATTACCTGTATGATTTGCAGAAATTAATAAATCATAATCTTTTAAATTAACTAGATCAACATTTGCAGGACCAAATCCTTTATCAACTGTTGTAACAACATATTCACCATCAATATATTGAATAATTATTAACTCAGCATCAACTCTTCTAATACCTGCAATAAAACTTGGAATACCACAAACATTTCTAGCAATTAAAGTATGAGCAAAATCAATTTCATTTTCGTATACAAAATCACATTCATACTTTCCATCTTTTAACTTATAGATTTTTATAGAATTACCATGGAAAGGCTCAATTGTAATAAGTTCATCATTACCATCATTATCTAAATCAATAACTGCAATTTCTCCTATTTCGCCATCAAGGATTTTTTCAATCTTCCAATCTTCATTTTCAGTTTTTGGTGGAGTAACTCTAATTATTCCTTGATCACTTGTAAAGTATCCACAAATACTTCCATTATGGTAACTTCTATAGTAGCCATGATTTCTAAAACATCCATCAACAATTTGTTTTAATTCAACAGGCTTACTTAAGTCTTTATCTAAAACTCCTACATAAATTTGTCCTGGTTCACTCCAGTCTTCTTTATGTTGTTTGTTTCTTGCAATAGTTGCACAAATTATATAGTCAACTTCATCTACACTATAAATATCAAATCTATGAAGGTATGGTAAAGAAAATAAATCTTTTATTTCCCACCCATCTTCTGTTTTTTTACCCCAAACTATTTTTGATAATGAAGGAGTTACTTTAAGATAAAATTCATTAACAGCTAGAAATTCACCTTTTCTATTTTCAAAAGGAATAATGGACATACATCCACCTCTATCATCCCAAACTGTTTCTCTTTCATTAAAGTCTTCTCCTGTATAACTGTAGCAAACACTTTCAGGATCTTCACTTGCTAAAAACACGTATAACTTTTCATCAATAAACATGTGGCTAGCACTATAACATCTTTTTATATAATCTAAATAAATTTTTTCTATTTTCATATTTACCTCTTAAAATAATGGCTGCCTAAAGGCAGCCATTTAATTATTCAGCGTAACCTGCTGCTTTAAGCAATTCTTGAGCTTCTTTATCAGAAAGCACATTTTTCATACCACAGATTTTAACACCTTTTTTTGCAGCATCATCAAACATACTTACAAAATTTAAAGGACAAAATACAACGTCGTATTGACTTGCAGCACTTTTTCCTTCAGATAATGAGCAGTGATGAATTGTAGAATATTTAATACCTAAATCTTTGCATGCTTTTTCAACTCTCATCTTCATCATTAATGAAGTTCCAGCTCCATTAGCACAAGCAACTAAAATTCTAATCATAAATACCTCCTATTTTTTCTCTTTTTGTTTTTTCAATTCTTGATAAGCTTCGTAATCTTCTGTACATAAGAAGTAGCCTTCTGGATTATTACGGTATTGTAATTGAGGAATTGCGAATAAAATTATTGCAACTACAGCGATTCCAATATAACCTAAGTACTTCATAATTACTGTGAATATTGGCCAAACAACTGCCCAGTCCCACATACCTAAATAACCACCATGGCCAGATAAACCAACCCATGTAGCGATTAAAGCAGATCCAAATACTTGACATAATCCTGAGATGAATGGGAATAACATCGCTGCTTTTACTCCACCCTTATTATTTGCATATACTGCAATTGTTGCATTATCAAAGAAAACTGGAACAAATCCTGCAATAACAATTGTTGGTGATTTCATTACAATTAATATAATAATTGCGATGAATTGTCCTAAGGCTCCAAATAAGAATCCAATTGTAACTGCATTAGGTGAACCAAATCCATAAACAGCTGCACAGTCTATACCAGGAACAGCACCAGGTAAGAATGTATTAGAAATACCTTGGAATGAGTTAGTAAGTTCAGTAACGAATGTTCTAACACCTAATTGTAATATTGCTAAATATACTGCGAAATTTAAACTTGTATTTAATATATACATTACAAATGAAGCTGATGGTTTAAGAAATTCTTGAGCTACCAAATAATCTCTTCCTAAAACTAGAAGTATTACACCAAAGAATAATGTCATTAATATAGCTGTAGCAACCATATTTTCATTGAATATACTCATAAATCCAGGTAATTGAATATTTTCTAATTTTTCTTTTTCTTTATTTTTTCCAAACATTTTCTCTGATAAATAAGAGAAAACTTTTAGTGCAAACATTTGTTGATGAGCAACACAGAATCCTCCACCTTCAGTTAAATCTTGAGAGATTTCTACTGTAATGTTTGAGCCTACTGCCCAATATAAACCTAATAATAATGACATAACTATTAAAATTGGTGTTTCACCTAATGAAGGGAAGCAGAAGAATATTAGCCAGAAAGCTGTAGCAGCTTGTTGCATTTGAACGTGTCCTGTTGTAAATACAGCTCTCATCTTTGTAAATTTGTTAAATCTAACTAGCAGTAAATTAAATATAAATGCTATCAGTAACAAAATCATAACTTGAGAGAAAGTTTTACCAACTGCCTCCATAGCAGCTTGAACTGCATTTTGTCCAAAATAAGGATCAATAACCATTGCATCTAAGTTAAATCTATCCTTTAATCCAACAAGAATAGGTCTAAAGTTATTAACTAGCCCCCCTGAACCAACTGATAAAATCATGTAGCCTACTGTTGCTTTAATAAATCCTGCCAATGCTTCGTAAAAAGGTTTTTTAAGTAATAAGTATCCTATAAATACTATTAATCCTATAAAGTAAGCTGGTTGAGTTAAAATGTTTGTACCAAACCAACTCCATATATTCATCAAGAAATCCATTTTCTATCTCCTATTCATATTTGTCAGCTAAAGCTAGTAGCTGATCATCGTTTTCAACTTTTAATAATTCTTCTACAACTTCTTCATCCATCAATAGTTCAGATAATTCCATCATGTTTTGAAGATGTAAATCATGATTTTCAGCAGCTAACATAAAGAATAGTCTTGCATCTTTTTCAGGATTATTTTCTTCAAAGTGAACTGGTTCTTCTAATCTCATAAATCCAATAGTAGTTTTATAAACACCAGTAGCTCCTGTTGTAGAATGTGGCATTGCAATATTTGGAGCAATTACTATGTAAGGTCCAAAATCATGTACGCATTTTATTACTGCATCAATATATCTATCATCAATAAACCCAGAATCAATTAATGGTTGTCCACTAGCTTTAATAGCTTCTTCCCAATTATCAAATCCCTTATGGTAACAAGTAACCTTGTTCTCTACAAAATTTTTAAGTAATCCCATAATTATAAAATACTCTTAAATGGAACATTCCTTTTTTCACTGAAGCAATCTTCAAATCCACGTCTATGATGATATTTCAATAAATCTTTATCTTGTGGCCATACATATTTTCCACCAACATCCCAAATAAATGGATGGAATTTATACTTTAATACATCTTTTTTAAAATTATAAACCATCATAATTTCTTCAGGATCTGCCTTCATATTAGTCCAAACATCGTGATGAATTGGAATCATAACTTTCGCATTACAAGCTTCTGCCATTCTACACATATCAACAGAAGTCATCTTATCTTGACATCCTGCAGGGTTTTCACCATATGCACCAAATACGATATCTATATCATATTTTTTGCCAATTTCTGCATAACAGATACTATAATGAGAATCTCCAGTATGGTATACATTACCACCAGGCATTTCAAATAAATAATTTACCGCTTTATCATCCATGTTTGTTGGGCAAATTCCATCAATATCTTCACCAACTTTTGTTGTAACCAAGCAAGTTCTATCATAAGAATCTAAAACATGAATTTTTGTATCTTTAACTTCAATAACATCTCCAGGTTTTACAACGATACATCTTTCTTTAGGAACTCCCCATCCTAACCACTTGTTAACTGATTCTAATGGTCCAATAAATGGAACATCATTCTCACAATTTTGTAGTACAGCTGCTGCAAAGAATGGATCAATATGATCGTTATGGTAGTGAGTAGATAACACTGCGTCACACTTAGTAACTGCAAATGGATCATATACGATTGGAGCACCACGCAAGTTAGGCTGTAAAGCTTTAACTCCCATCATATTTCTCATTTGGTGATACGGTTGCATTTCTGCAACTTTTTGAGTTCTTTTTCCATTACCAAACCATAGGTCAACTGCTATGTTTGTATCATTCTCTGTTTTAAACCAGATTCCAACACAACCTAGCCACCACATTGCAAAGGTTCCAGGCTTAACTACTTCATTATCAATTTCTTCGTTTAGCCATGTACCCCACTCTGGAAAGGCACCTAGAATCCAAGACTCTCTTGTGATTTCATTTACTTTCGGCATATATATACCTCCTTACGCCTACATAATAAATAATATAAAATCATTAAACAATCATGTTTTATGTTCATTTAATCATTTATATGATTATTTTTATTATTATTTCACTATTAATGATAACTATTATCATTTAAACGACTGTTCAATCATATAATTGATTTTATATGAGCATTATATTATTATATAAGTATATTTAATAAATATTTTATATAATCAGTTAGAAAGGATTTATTATGAAAGTTGATTATGCAACGGTACAAAAAAGAAGAGATGATATTATGATGCTTATACAAAAGCTTGGGGAGGTTACAGTAGAGCAATTAGTAAATGATTTTAATGTTTCAAATATAACAATAAGAAGAGATCTACAGTATTGGGAGGATAGAGGAGCCATAATTAGATTTCATGGTGGAGCTAAAATAGTTCAACATATGGTTAACCATAATAATACTTATTTCTCAAACGATAGATATAAACACGCAATAGCAAAATATGCAAGTAATTTTGTTAAAGAAGGAGACACTGTATTTATTAATACAAGTTCAACGGCAATATTAGTACTTCAGTACATAAAAAAAAGATGCACTGTTATAACAAACAATGCAAAAGCTGTTTTAATGGAGCACGCACCTGAAGTATCAATTATTTTAACTGGAGGAGAATTAAGATTTCCTAAAGAAGCAATGATTGGAGATATTGTATTAAATAATTTAAGTAGAGTAACTGCAGATATATGCTTTTTAGGCTGTAGTGGGATAAGTGCACAATATGGTATAACAACCGCAATACATGCAGAAACTGCTGTAAATGAAGCTATGCTTAATAAAACTATAGGTCAAAAATTTATTTTAGCCGATTATACAAAAGTAGGAGCAACTTATTCTTTCACTTCAGGTTATGTAGATGAAATTGATTATCTTATAACAGATATCAATGCAAATGCAGAAGAAATACAACGTATAAAAAAGAAAGGTGTTAAAACAGTCTTGCTAGAACCTATCATTGAAAAAGCAAAATAATATAAAGTCATAATAAAAGACCTCCAACGAGGTCTCTTATTAATTTATTTATAAAAGGGGATAGAATATATCTAATCATTGCTAAGGGGGACAATAATCAGATTTGCAAGATATATTATGTTCTTGCAAGATAATAATAACAATAATATTACAAATAATTATGTATAGTTTATGTTAAATTATGTGATTTTACATTTTTTTATGATTTTTTTGATTGTGCCTCTTCAAATATTGAAATAATCCATTTTGAATCAATCACAGGAAAATTCTTATCTTTAATATTAAATAAATCACTATGATTTTCTATTTCTGATAAAACAGCATCATAAGGTACCATAATTGTAGCTCCTTTATCAACAGTTCTTATATTAATTTTTAATATATCATTTTCAAATCCATGATAATAGATTCCCTCAATATCTTCTATATTTCCTTTTTTATTTTTAGTGTAATCAATAAAACTATCATACTTTGAAAATTCAACTACTCTATCGTCTAAGCCATCATCAAATATCTGTAGCTTTTCTATAAAAGAATTAATATCTTCACATCTTCTAAGTGTATATCCTGTTTCTATAAATTTATCACTAAGATCTTTTGCTATGCCTTTATCTTCTTCATTAAGCCATATCATAAATTTGCTATCCATATCATGATATAAACAAGGATAAGATAACATATAGCTTTCATGACAATGTGGACACTCAAAATGAAAGATATCTCCTGAAAGACATCTTTCTTTTATATCTGGGTCTTTTGTAACATTTACACTGTCATAAGTTTTAATATCATAAACTTCTTGACATTTCATACATCGAAATTTTCTTAAACTAGTTTTACTCATATCTCTCCTATGATTTTGTAATATCTTTTGGCATTAATTTTTTTATGCCTTTAGATAGTTCAATTAAAAAATCATCTAACATTTTCATATCTTCATCACTGATATCTTCATTTGCAACAACTGTAATTAATCTTCTTTCTCCCATATTAGAATATGGAATAGCCTTAACAAGTCCACCGTTTAAATCATTTAATTCATCAGCTTCTACAATACCTTCAATTATATAATCACCAATTTTTGTAACCTTTATATCAAAATCATTTTCTAAAGATCCATTAGCATATTGTACTAGTAAATTATCTGGGAAAAATGGATTTCTAACAAAATCTAAAGATGTTTCACTTCTAATTTCATCTAAATCATCATTTGTATATTCATATTGTTCTAAAATATTGTATCCTTTTGTAAGCATTTTAAAATTTGGTTGGATTACACTAGCATCAAAAAAAGATAAATCAAATCCAGAATAAATTGCTAAAGGATTTTCAATATCTAATCCTTTAACACAATTATCAACTCTATCACCAATGCTTAAAACCCCAAACATTAATTGTCCAAAATTATCAACATAATTAAAAGTAAGCATAAAACAGTCTTCATTTGTAACATCAACAACTTCTTTTAAATCGTCTGTTAAATTATCAACTTCAAATACCAAAAATTTATGAAAGTAATCTCTATAATACATATCTGTATACAACATATTTATCACCTACCTATATTATAACAACTAAAATTATCTTAAACTACAATTAAGCTTTTTTACAAAAAAACGAGAATTTATTCTCGTTTAATCTTTACTTCTATTACCAAATATTCTTAATATATATAAGAATAAATTAATAAAGTCTAGATATAATTGAAATGCTCCATAAATACTTAATTTACTTCTAAGTGTATCATCAAGTTCACTTGAGAAATAATAATTTCTTAGCTTTTGAACATCCCATGCTGTTAAACCTAAGAATATCACCACACCAAGGTATGATGTAATCATTGTAGCACCAGGAATATTAATAAACATAGAAAGTACAGTAATAATAATTAAAGTAAATAAACCAGCAATCAATAAACCAGAAAATTTTGTAATATCCACTTTTGTTGTGTGACCAATAACAGACATACTAATAAACAAAACAGCCGCAAATATAAATGAAAGAAATGTATTATATGCACCGTATGCTATTGGAATAATACCAAATGTTATCCCTGTAATTAAACTATATAGGCCAAATAATATTCTAGCTGTCATAGGATTAAACTTATTTAACCCTGCACTAAATGCTATAGCAACACCTAATTGTCCAAAAATTAATAGATAAACTCCAAAACTACTAGACATTAATGAATAAATAAAGCCACCACTAATTAAGCTTTGAAATGATAAATATGCAACACCTGCACTTATAAGTAATCCTATAGACATTGTAGTAAATGTACTTGTCAAAAAGTTTCTAAATCCTGATTCATCAGCATATATAACATTTTGTCTTGTATTAAATTCACTCATATTTAAACCCTCCTACTCTTTTTAATAAAATTTATACAGACTAACACTAACACTTTGTAAGTGAGTATTAGTTTAGCCTTAATATATATATTATACGAAATATTCAAAATTTCCAACAAAAACGAATAACTTTAAATATTTTTTTACTATGTTTTTATCTAATACTTATAACGATATGACATAAGTGATATTATAAAAACGTGAAAGTACTTAAAATTAAAGAGGAAAGATCATGCAAAATATTTCTATGCTTGTGATATTGATTTTAATTTTGTATACAGCTGTAGGTGTACTAGACCAAATTTCAATTCAAATTGGATTTTATACTCCATTATTTGCGGCAACAATTACGGGATTATTATTAGGGGATATGAATACTGGTTTAATAGTTGGTGCAACACTTCAATTAATGACATTAGGTGTTGCTACTTATGGTGGTGCTACAGTACCAGATTACTTAAGTGGTGCAATTATAGGAACTGCATATGCCATCATTTCAAAAAATGGACCAGAATATGGTATTGCTTTAGCAGTACCTATAGGTTTATTACTTACACAGCTTGATATCCTTGGAAGAATGTCTAACTCTATTTTTCAACATATGGCAGATGCTGCTGCTGAAAAAAATGACTATAAAACAGTAGAAAAAGCTAATATATTGGGAATGATTCCATGGATTTTATCACGAGTTATCCCAGTTTTTTTAGGACTTGCTTTTGGTGAAGTTGTTGTAGAAACTGTTAATAGTTTAATTCCATTATGGGTAATGAATGGATTAAAAGTATCAGGAGCTATTCTTCCAGCTATGGGTATTGCTATTTTAATGCGTTATTTACCAATTAAAAAATATTTCCCATATTTTATTATTGGTTTTGTTATAATTGCTTATAGTCAAGGAACCTATACTGTACTTGCAGTTGCATTACTAGGATTTGCGTTTGCCTCTTTACACTATTCTAGAGTAAAAAATAATGTTGTTCTTTTAAGTAATGTTGAAGATGAGGAGGAGGTAGAAATCGATGGTTAATACAAATAATAAAATAACTAAACAAGATTTAAATAATGTATTTCTACGAAACTTATTTGGGCTCCAATGGGGATGGAACTATGAAAAGATGCAAGGACTAGGCTATGCTTATGTAATGATGCCTGTGCTAAAACGACTTTACAAAGATAAACCTGAAGAAATGAAGCGTGCATTAAAGTTTCAATTAGGATACTTTAATACCTCACAACCAATGTCTCACTTAATTGTTGGTGCTGATAT
>JAAZCQ010000046.1 GCA_012513225.1 Erysipelotrichaceae bacterium | reverse complement strand
TTTTTGAAGCAATAAAACAAAATCCAAAAGAAAAAAACAAAGAAATAACTATAAATAAAGATACATATGATTTTAGCTTCTTAGACAACAGAAAAAATGATTATACATATAGGACAAATAAATTAATTAAAAATATTAACAAAGATACAAAATACTTTTAAAAATGTTAGTTAGGCTATGCCTAACTAACACACTACATACTTGATTATTTAATTATTTATTCCACAATTATTTGACGCTAACTTTTTATTGTCGACTTAATTTATTCTTTCAATTGTCATTAAAAATGCTTTTATAAAGTATATAACAAATCATTTTAAATCTACTGTATTTATTACATACTTAATTAGACAAGTTATTATTATTTAATATTTTCATTTAACTATATAATATCCAATTTTAATTAATTTAATACTTTTCTTACATTTCTTTTTTTTGTATTTTTTGATATTCTACTTTTCTAGAAAATACTTTTGCAGCATATGGACAAAGTGGAACAATTTCCTTACCTTCAACAATTGCTTGATCAACAACAAGCTTTACTAAAGTTTCCGCAATTTTTTGTCCTCTATAATTTGAATCGACAGCAGTATGATCTATTATTAAAATATTTTCTCCATCTGTGGAGTAAGTTATTTCAGCAATTTCTTTATCCCCATCTACTACATAATATCTATTTTCACCTTTAATATACTCCATTTGTTATCCTCCTAATTCTTTTGTCATTAAAATTTTATTACATATAATTATTATACTTTATTAAAGAATATATGATAACTAATGATATCCAGTTTTTAAATTCTTTTCTAAATTTGTTAAAAAAGAGATGAATTATATTCACCTCTAGTTTTTATTATATATTGTATCTAAAACTTATCTTTATATCTATATAACTAATTTACCTTTGCGCCGTTCTCTAGCTACATTAAGGAAATACTCATCTAAACCTTCTCCAATAGTATGGTCGAAACAGTGAAGACAGCCTTCTTCATCTCCTTTATCTCCCAAAATTATTCTTTGATTTTCTGCTACACCTTTTAGTATCTTCAAAGCTGATTCTTGAGCTGTTTGTGCACCTTCAGGTGGAGCACTCTCTCCCCAAATAGCAGTGATAGTGGTGCCAGGAGTTGCAGAATTAAATTTGATACCTTCATCCCAATATTCGTATCTAAGAGTTAACGTTAATAAATTAAGTGCAGCCTTAGTGGATGCATACATTGTTTGATATGCCATAGGAGACCAAGCTATTCCAGAAATAATGTTTACTATTTGTCCACTTTTTTGAGGTGCCATTACCCCAATTGCAGCACGGCATCCATATAAAGCTCCATAGAAATTAATAGCAAAAGCTTTTTCCCAATCTTCATTACTTTGTACACTCAAATTGAAAGATTTACTTGTATATTTACTTGCTTCTGTCAAAGTAAATGTTCCTGATAATCCAAGGCCTGCATTATTGATAAGCAAATCAAGACGACCATCCATGAAAGATACAGCATTATCTATCATATTTTGTACTTCTTTTTCTTTGGTTACATCAGTGCGAATACCCATAACTTGATTTGGATATTGTTTATTCAATCTATCTACATGTTCTTGTAGTTTTTCTTCATTTATATCTGCCAACACAACTTTATTGACTTTTTGAGCTAATAGTTCTTCACTTAATGCTAAGCCAATACCGGATGCAGCACCAGTAACTATAGCATTTTTTCCTAAAAAGTAATTTTTATTATTCATGGTTTAACCCTCCTTTTTACTCATAATGCTGATGATCTTGTGTCAAAGTACACTGATCAAAGCGACCAGAAAATAAATATTGCATTGTCTGTTGAGTTTCTTCGTCTGTTAATTGAAGTAATGGATAAAGACCATTAACATAGTTATCACTTACCATCCAACCAGCTCCTAAAACCTTGACAATAGGAATTTCTCCCCAAGGATCATCCTTGGAAGAACTAAGAGTAATTTCTGCCGTTGCTGGCTCCCAACTATAAAACCTAGTAGGACTATCATATTGCATCAATCGCATATTACTAAATCCAACAGATTCCATTTGACACTTATATAAAAGACAGCCACCTTCTGTAACAATTGGATTTTCACGTGTACAACCTTCTTGTGCTAGTGAAAGACTTGTATCATTATAGTTGCCCATATGTAATTTTACATCTACAAGGGTAACACCTTTTCTCTTAATTAGGCAGTGTCCCCAATCACCTTCACGCTCCACAACGATACACTCACATAATTTTTTAGGAAGTCCAGAACCTTCTCTTCCTGAAAAAGCTCCCATCAGGGCACCTGGACCACTAAGTTGAAGTCCTAAAAAGTAAAGCCCTTCAGTTTGACCATAACGAGCCATCAAACCTATTCCACCTTCCATATACCAAGGAGCAAAAGTCGGTTCTCTTATATTAACAATATAACCGTATAATAATGGAGCATTTGGATCAATTAATTCAAGATGTGGAGGTAATGCTTTAGCCGCAGCTTCAGGGTCAGCTATAGCAAAGAATTGAATGCCATATTGATTGTTCATAGCACCGTTTTTCATGAATCCTTGAAGTTTATCAAGGGGTGTGAAATTACTTGCTTGCATAAATTATTCTCCTTTCAATCTATATTTGTTTTATATACAAAAGATTTCCCCTGTGCATCTTGCATAGCCTCTAAGATTCGACCAGCCCGAGCTGCATCACCGATTAACTGTAAACAATCAAACTTATCATCACACTCATCAGCAAGTGTTTTTCGTGGTTTAACTCCTACAGCTAACACAACCCAATCGACTATAATATTTACATTTTGATTATCTGATAGTCTAAGAAGTGTTACTTCATTATCATTAATACTTGTAAGTTTATGTCCTAGAAGTACCTTAGTACCTCTTGGAATAATACGGTCCATAATATCCCCTAGAACCGTTGGATAAACACCTATCCCTAAAGTGTTTTGCATTTCGACTAGAGTAACCTCACAGCCTTTTAAAGCTAACACTTCAGCCGTTTCTAGCCCAGTCATTCCTGAGCCAATAATGGCAACAGTGCCTATAGGATTAACCTTGCCCAACAAAACACTTTCTGCAGTGACAACATTTTGCCCTTCAATACCTTTTACCAATGGTATAAATGGCTCTGCCCCAACTGCTAAAAAAACGCCTTCTGGATTTAATTCTTTTAAATCTTTCATAGTTACTCTTTTACCAAAATGCATTTCAACATCTGCCTTTTCTAATTGAGTATGAAGTCCTTTAATTAATCTTGTGATTTTTTCTTTACCATGACCTTTATCTGCAATATTAAGAGCTCCTCCTAAAGTTGGGTTTTCATCTAACAATATAGGATGAAATCCTCGCTTTTTTAAAGTTAAAGCTGCTTGAATACCCGCAGGACCAGCACCTACCACTGCCACTTTTCTCCCTTCTCCATTTATTAAAGGATTTGCATATTCTTTTTCTCTACCAGTAAGTGGATTAACAGTGCATCTAATGCGTCTTAATTTGCATATTTCATCAAAGCAAATAAGACATCCTATACAGGTACGTATTTCATTTTCACGTCTTGAAAAGGTTTTATTTGGCCAATCTGGATCTGCTAAAAGAGCGCGTCCTAAGCCTATAAGATCACAGACTCCCTCACTAAGTAATTCTTCTGCAGGACCTGGCTCTTTAATATTACAAACTGAAATAACTGGTATACTCACAACTTCTTTAATACCTTTTGCAAAGTGTTTTTTCCAACCTTGAGGATAAGTGCCTGGTTCAATACAAGCTCCTGTATAGCAAGTAACATTGATAAGACTAGCTCCAGCTTCTTGAAGAGCTATTGCAATATGTCCTGCTTCTTTTTGATCTATACCATTAGGTAGCATCTCTTCCGCATTAATACGTACTGATATTGGAAATTGTTTACCACATGATTCTTGGATTCCTAAAATAATTTCTTTAACAAAACGCATACGATTTTCAAAACAACCACCATATTCATCACTACGAAAATTCATTGCAGGTGAAAGAAATTGATTTATTAAATAACCATGTGCACCATGTAGTTCTACACCATCTGCTCCTGCCATTTGAGCAATACGAGCTGCAAATACAAATCGATCTACCATCTCTTTACATTCATCTAACGAAAGAGCACGAGGCATTTCCCCACCAAGTGGGCTTGCAACAGCTGAAGATGACACTGGTTGAGTACCAGTTAGTTGAGATGATGCCATTCTTCCCGGGTGTTGAAGCTGAATAAATAGTTTGGTATCAAAACGATGAACAACATCAATTAAACGTTGTAGTATTGGTATATCACTTAAACGATAGGCTGCTAACTGGCAAGGATCACTGATGCCTGCACCATCTTGTATTCTAGTTACTTCAGTGATTATAAGTCCAACTCCACCTCTAGCACGTGCTTCATAAAAAGCAATTAAATCATCAGTAACTCCTCCTTCAGGAGCTCCTAAATTAATACCCATCGCACTCATTACTAAGCGGTTTGGTAGGCGTAATTGATTAACCATAAATGGGTTTCTTAACTGGTTATACATAGGATTCCTCCTCTATTTTCATAGTTTTATTATATTTGTCGATATCTTTGAATGGCAAAAGTCTCTACTAGTCTACTAAGTAACTTAGAATAGGCAGTACGAATGATAAAAAACTGAAAAAAATTCAGTGATTCAAATCCAAAAAACTTCATTATTGTCCAAAAACTTAAAGCCGAAAAAGCCATAACTGGTACTAATAATATAAATACTAGTGTCCATGGTGACACAGGAAGTGATGCTAAAACATTTTTTTTAGAAGACTTTGGAACACCTCCTTCAAATGCGATTTCTTTTACTGAAGTTAATGTTGGTTTTATCATTAATAAGCTAATAATTATTCCAAAGACTAATCCTGTTATCCACACACCACCTTGAGTAACCCCCATTAGTATTACTAAATCCCCTTGAATTATAGTGCCACCTAAAACTAGACCAATTAACATATTCATACCAAAATCAGCAGTAACACTTGCATAAAGCATTGAGAATATTTCTTTCCTTAACAAAGGATTTATTACAGTTTGAGATCCCTTTTGAATTGGATCATCTGGTTTTTCACAATCTGGTTGTACATAACGAAAAATACCAAACTCAATCATTTTTGCGGCTAAAAAGGTTGCATAACCAGTCTTCCAAACAAGAAAACGAATAAAAGTATATTCTGTTTCAGGAAAAAAACGTAGAAGAGCTATTGTAATAAACACCATTATCACTGAACCAGCTATACCAGTTATAATCGTTAATGGAATATAAGAACTAGGCAACTTTTGCATAAAAGAGTTAATTGGTACCTGTGTAGGTAAATTCCCTTGTTTTCGCTGTTTTTCTACTGCCCAATATGCATAGCCTAAACTGGTAAATGCAGTTACTATTCCACACAGTGATGCATCAACCACTAAATCTGAAACAGTAAGTACACGACCATACTGAAAAACAAAGGCCAAAGCTATATTTATAAAACAAACAAACAGTGCCATAGGCAAATTATTTAAATACGGAAGTTCAGTTCGTGCGTTATTTACGCTATCTTTCATTGCTGATCACCTCCTTAAAAGTCAGCATACATATCCTTGTAATTTAATTATAATTTGTTTTATTTCTTATTCGTTAGGTCATAAAAAACGAAAAATGACTATATTATTGGATTATTTAAAATATATTAATTTTAGAAAAATATATATTTGTAAAATAATCTTTAAAATTTAAATTTACTATTAAAAATAGAAAACAAAAACTGCATATTATAAACATGCAGTCAATTATTATATTTATAAATATATTGAAAAGTTAAAACATTTTTTTTAATTGGTGTCTACCAGTAATTCCTAATTTATCATAAATACAAGATAAATCATTTTTAACTGTTGAAAGGGAAATATACATCTTTGAAGCAATCTGATTATTTGTTAAACCATCTACTGCATAGAGTGCTACTTGATGCTCCCTACGAGTAAGAACTTCCGAAATGGTATTTGCTGATAGTTCATTATGAACCTTAACCCAGTTTGGAAATATCTTCATCCAAATATTAACAATATTTTCATACTGTTGTGGAAACGCTTCAAGAATGCAACGCTCAGTTAAGCCTTGCATAGTAGTAAGTGTTTCTACAAAAGGACCAATAAAACCATCTGGTATAGCTAAGTTCATTATCGTCATCATACGTTTGCGAGCTAATTCTGGATTATCTTGTTTGATGTGTCCAAGAGCTGCATATAAATATGCGTATATATCACTTAAAGAATAATGACCCTCTTTCTGTGTAGAAATTCTTGCCTCTGCAACAGCAAGCATAACTCTATAGTCCTTTATAACTTGCAAGTATTTGATATATGTATACCAAGTCAAATCTTTCATAATAGGTGGTAAAGAAGATAAATCACCCTTCTTTAACCAGTCTGGTATATTATGAAGAACTGAAACACTAACATTAATATTTGCTTGAAAGCATTCCATAACCGGTAGCAATTCAGGTATATTTAATTCTTTAGCACAGGAAATATCAAAAATAGGTAAAATACTACGGTAACGTGAAAAATCTCCAATACAAATTAAAGTATAAAGTGAGAAAAGCCTACTTCCCAAATAATCATCATCCACAGGTGTAATTTTATCAAATTCGCAAAGAGCCTGTTCATAATTACAACGATAATAGAAAAAAAGTCCTTTAGCCATATAATAAGCACTATTTTTAGGTAAAGACTCAAGATGTTTATCCGATTGACCACTAGCAAAGGTTAGATATTCAAGTGAAGATACCAAAGATTTATCCTCTTTTTCAATAGCACCAGTTGGATCAACACATTTTGGAATCAGCCAATTATTACCCAATTTATATGCACCAGGAATAAGCCCCGCCTGACAACGACGCTGCACCATTCTAGGGTGAATGCCTTGTATTTTTGCATACTCTCCAACAGAAAGGTATTCCATATTTACCTCCGCTTTATATAGCCAACAATTGTCGTTTCTACGACACTTTGACTAACATGAAATAATAAATATTAGTAAAACTATTTTGTATACTAAAATTATATATGAATTTAATATAATCTGTCGATAGCGTAATGACTTGATTTATAATCTTTTTTATTAAATTGAAAACTATAACATTCATAATTTGGAAATATTTTATTTATATAGTTTATAAGTAAAAAAATAGAAAAAATGATAATTAAAAAATATAATCAATAAAAAGATTTTAAATTTATTTTAACTACATATTACAATACAAATTTTTTAACATAATAATTTATTATGATAATTAAAATATAAACCAAAGTAATCATTGTAACTTTTATTATATATTTTCTTTTTTTCATAGCTACAACTGCTATATATTCTCTTATCATCGCATTAGGAAGATAATATAAAGCAGCTTTACTTGGAATTCCAGAAATATTTAATCCTGCTTTTTTTGCATACATATTTGCCCTCAAAACATGATAGCTACTAGTAGAAAAGATAGCATTATAATTTCCTTTTTCTTTATCCATTATTTCCTTTGAATACTTAAAGTTTTCTAAAGTGGTTTTTGAATTGCTTTCAATTATGACATCTTCTTTTAATACCCCTTTTTCTAAAGCATAATTTGCCATAGCTTCTCCTTCAGAGATTATTTCATCTGACCCTTGTCCTCCTGAAAAAATAATCTTTGAATTTTTACCATTATCTTTTTGTAATTGATAAAACTCTATAGCTTTGTCAATCCTTGAACCTAAAAGCTTTGATACCTTTTGTCCATTTATTAAACCACTTCCTAAAACAATAATATAATCCTTATTAAATTTCGGTTTATAAAAACTATTAAAAATTGATACTATTACAAAATTATAAAAAGAGAGTCCAAAATATACTATTAAAATCCCACAATAAATAATTAAATATCTAAATACTGATGATTTCATCTGTTCACCAAAATTAGATATTATCAAATAAATAGTAAGGCTAATACCCAATAATAAAGTTAATAAATTTGGTAATGTTTTTCTTTCTTTTTTTAAAACAGAACGAGCATTAATAAAGAGTCCTATAATTAAAACAATAACACCAAATGCACCAATAAAGAAATATATTGTTAAAACAATAATAAGAAGAAATTTTAATAAATAATTATCATATAAGCTTCCACCAATTAATATAGTTATAGATAACAATAGTAAAAATATATTAAATAGTAATCCATTAATTAAATTAGTACTATTTTTTTTATAAGCCCATATAAATATACCTAGAATAGAAAAACTAAGTAATAATACTATCAAAAATAGTTGTTGATCTGTCATAGATAATCTCCTTTAAGATATTTAATTTATCAGTATCATCCTCGCCTTTATAAACTTAGATTTCAATTTTAAGTTTACTATAACACCATAGATTGTAGATAGTATTTTAAATTATACGGAGTATTTAATATTAAAGAAAGTCTACATACAAAATTAATCATAAATAGATTAACACATAATCAATTGCTCCTATTTATAGTGAATTCCAAAGGATTATAGTTGCATAACTACGCCAAGGTCGCCACTGCTCTGCTATTGCAAGCATTTCTTTTGCCAAACGAGGATAAAGTGCCTTTTTAATACCTACATCAGTTTCAAGAAATGCATCCGTCCACTCCATAGTTCGCATTGCGATATAATTTGCTGTCCACTTTCCTATGCCTGGTATTTTTAACAATTTTTCAATTTCATCTTCAGGTCGACAGCAAAATTCAAAATTAATACTGCCTTGTTCCATTACTTTAGATAATTCATAAATCGTTCTAGCCCTTGATTTAATAATGCCCAATGGTCCAAGATAGTTTTCGATAGGTTTATCCAGTTCTAGAAAGTCTTTTGGTGATGGAAAAACATGTGTTAAACCTTGTATGTTTGTTTTTACTTGCATCCCGAATGTAACAACTAACCTTCCAGCCAATGTATTTGCAGCTTTTACAGTTATTTGTTGTCCTAAAACTGCTCTGACTGCCATTTCAAAGGTATTAAAGCATCCAGGCAGACGTATTCCAAAAGTTGAAATATTAGGTCGAATATCCTTCATAGATGATAGTGCATTATGCACAATTTCAGGGTCACAATTAAGATCAAACAGACGACTTACTCTTACCAATACCTGTGGTAAAACAATTAACAATGTTTCACTTAAAGTAACACTTAAAGCATTCTTTTCAGGAATGTTGCCTACTTTTATCCAACCATAGACTGGATTTTTATTAGAATCTATAAGTCTTACAGTTCTCATATACTGCATATCTTTGATTACCTCAACACCCGGAATTGCTCTAGCAGCAAGAAAAGAAAGAATTTCTTCAAAACGATATGGTGGACGATAACCCAACTCTAGAATTAAATCTTTTGTTTGATTCTTTTCTTTTGATATTTTTTTGCGTAGTAATGATGGTGAAAGTTTGTAGTGAGTTTTAAAAAGGTCATTGAAACGTTGTAAACTTCCAAATCCAACCGTCATTGCAATATCAACAATAGGTAAACTTGTATCGGTAAGTAGGTTCTTAGCAAGAAGCAATCTACACGTTTGAAGATATTGCATCGGGAAAACATTATATTCTGTTTTAAAAATACGTTGCAAATGTCTATCTGTACAGCCAAGCCGCATAGCCAATTCATCCAAAGTTTGATTGCTATCACAATTTTCTATCAACATTCTTGCCGACTTATATGCAAGCACGTTATTAGCATCTGTAATAGAAGGTCCAGGAGCAAGCTCTGGTCTACATAATAGACATGGACGATACCCTGATTGTTCAGCCTCAGCAGCAGTTAGATAAAATGTACAATTTTTTTGTTTAGCTGTTCTAGCTCGACAAATCGGACGACAGTATATTCTTGTTGAAGATACACCAATAAAAAAACGTCCATCAAAACGTGGGTCTTTAGACTTGTATGCAGCGTATAAACTATCACTATCCATCCCTAGCATTAATTCACACCTTCCATATGTTAAGGAAATTATATCACGTTCTTAATTAAGTACCCGCTGCTTTAAAAAAATTATTTTTAATCATTAAATTGTATTATAAAATATTAAATATTGTAATTGAGGGTAATAAAATATAGGTTTATAAATACTACATTACATACACTATCACAATAGCCTAGAAATCCTACACCTTTTTTTAAACAAAATAATTATATTCCAATTATATTTTAAATGCTTAAAACAAAAAAAATGCCGTTCAATTACTAATTCAATATAATTTTCAAGTCATCACTTATTAATTGTTTTGATTATTGAAAAGATCTTCAAAGTTAGATAATTCAAAAGTAGAATCAATCGGTATATACTTAGCATTCTCACTTTTAGACGTAACCTTAATCCAATCTACTAAAGGTATAAGATTTTCCCTCTAATTCTCACGCCCTTCTAATAATTTCAGATTCATCAATGTATCTCTTCTACGTCTTAATTCATTTTTTTCGTAGTTCTTAGGAAAATATTCCTTCCCTAATTGCCAGACGTACTGGTCTGTTTGCTTTAGATTATATTTATCTAACCCATAAAAGATGGGAGGTGCGGACATAATCCTGGACCAGAAATTAATATAGGAGATCCATATGTATACCCTAAAACAAAAAGAAAACGTTGTTCAATCATTAATTCAATATAATTTTGTTTATACTCAAGTGGCTAGAAAATTAGGCTATCCAAGCAGTAGGAAAACATTATGAAAATGGTTGACAGCTGAATATATCGAAACTGATCACCATTATTATTGTGGTAATATTCAAATTCTATGCCTTTCCTCCTTTCTTTTGGGCATAAAAAAAGCGACTAAATTTTTATCTCTAATCGCTCTGTGATTACACATTCATTTTTTTAGTTCTTTGTATCTCCACACTCCATATCAATACAAACATTTACCTCGATGTATTTTTTAAGAATTTTTTTACGTCCTCCTTCACCATCATCACAAAACACAAAATGCTTAAAAAAGTGCTTGAAATAAAGGATTCTTACGAGTTGACCTTTGTAGTAACGCTATAGTCTCAACGTGTTTTGAGATGAGGGGATAGCTGTCAAAAATTAGTCACTTGAACATTATTGTCTTTGAGGGAAGATATCCACTGAGGACTTGCGTATGTGGGAACATATCCATAGACTTCGCTGTTTTTTGAAAACTGAGGTATACTGTTAATTCTTAGTAGCCAATACTGGAAATAACGTTACTCTCCTATTC
>JAAZCQ010000025.1 GCA_012513225.1 Erysipelotrichaceae bacterium | reverse complement strand
TTTAGTTAATTGTTCCATTTTTTCCTCCTATGCTGAACAGCTTTCACATTCATCTATTTCTAGACTCTTACTTCTTATATAGTACAATGTTTTAACACCTTTTTCATAAGCTAATATATATAAGTCTAATATTTGTCTAAATGTATAATCATTTGTAATGTAAATATTCATACTCATTGCTTGATCAACATGTCTTTGCTTAATTCCTGCTGCCTTAATAGACCAAGATTGATCAATTGTATGCGCATTTTTATATAACCAATGTGTACTGGTATTTAAATCTGGAGCTACTCTTGGTATTAATCCAGTTTTCTTTTCTTCTAAGAAGAATCTGTCCATTATAGGATCTAATCCGGCAGTTGTACCAGAAATAATACTTGTACTTGATGTAGGAGCAATTGCTAATAAATATCCATTTCTAATACCATTTTGGTGAATACTTTCTCTTAATTTGTTCCATCTTTCACTATTATAATTTCTTTTAACAAAATAATCTCCATTGTCAAAATCACTACCTTCAAAATGTGCGTACTTTCCTTTTTCAATTGCTAGTTCATTGCTTGCTTGTAAGGCTGCATAGTTTATTTCTTCAAAAATTTTATCTACAAATTCTAAGTGTGCTTCACTTTCCCAACGAATGTTATTTTTTGCTAGCATATGATGATATCCAGAAGCACCTAGTCCAATTGGTCTATAATTTAAGTTGTTGATTTTAGCATAAGGTAAAGGGAAATAATTTAAATCTATTACGTTATCTAAGGCTCTTACTACAAGCTTAGTTAGCTTGTGTAATTCATCAGTATTATTTACATCAATTTTTCCTAATGTTAAACTTGCTAGATTACAAACAACAAAATCTCCAGGTTTTGTTGTTGTTACAACAACTTTTTCATTATTTACTTCGATAATTTCTTGATTTATTGCCTCTATTTCACTCATGTTTTGAGCGATTTCTGTACATAGATTACTACTATAAATCATACCTTTGTGTGGATTTGGATTCATATTATTAACATGATCTCTATTAAATGTGAAAGGAGTTCCTGTTTCTACAGCACTTTTAATAATCAGTCTTATAAGTTCTTTAATAGGGATAATTCTTTTAGAAATTTTTCCGTCAACTATACATTCTAAATATTTTTCTTTCCAATCATCTCCATAATGATCTTCTAAATGATAGCCTTTTACAGTAAAAACCTCATGAGGATCAAATAAAAACCAATCTCCATTTATGTTTGTTTTTACTTGCTCCCAGAAATAATCTGGATAGCAAATTGCAGGGAAGACATCGTGTGCTTTTAATCTATCATCACCATTATTTGTTCTTAATTGTAAAAACTCTGGTAAATCTTTATGCCAAACATCTAAGTAAACTGCAACAGCGCCAGCTCTAACACCTAATTGATCTACTGCAACTGCAGTATCATTTACTAGTCTTATCCATCTAATAACACCACCTGCAGCTCCTTCAAAGCCTCTAATAGTACCGCCTTTTGCTCTTACTTTACCAAAGTATAAGCCCATACCACCACCAAGTTTAGATACCTTTGCAAAGTTATCTAGACTTCTATAAATACCATCTAAACTATCTGGTACTGTATCAATAAAACAAGAGCTTAACTGATGAATTGGTTTTCTTGAGTTTGCAAGGGTTGGTGTTGCCATTGTTACTTTTAGTGTTGAAAGCATGTCATAAAATTCTTTTACATAGGTTAATCTATTATTTTTTTCATTCATAGCTAAATGTAATGCTATTCCTAAATACATTTCTTGTGGAGTTTCAATAGGTTGATTTTTATAATCTACTATTACATATCTTTTAATAACTAAATCTAGTCCAGAGTAATTAAATAAATTATTTCTTGAATTATCTATATAAGTTTCTGCTTGAAGTATTTCTTCTTTACTATAATTTTCTAATATGTAAGAACCATATAAACCTTTTTCAGTAAGGAATGAAATTTTATTATAAAAATTATCAAATTGGTCTTTCCTAATTTTTAGTTTTCTATTAAATTGAATCATTAGTAATCTTGCTGCAATAAATTCCCAATTTGGTGCATCTTTTGTAACAAGCTCCACTGCAGCTTTTATTAAAGCAGTGAGCAAGTCTGAATCTGCTTGTCCTACTTTAATAAAAGAATGAAATTTTTGACTTAATAATTCAAGGCTATAGTTATCTTGAGGGAATTCTTTTTCCACATTGCTTAAAGTTATTTCTAAGTCTGCTTGTTCAGTAAAATTAGAAATAATTGATTTTCTAAATTCTCTTTTCTTTGATCTTGTCTCTCTATATAGAATATAAGATTTTGCAACTTGAAAATATCCTTTTCTCATCAAACTTTCTTCAACTAAATCTTGAATTTGTTCTACTGTAGCATTATCTTGAGTTACTATTATTTGCTCTACATCTTTAGCAATATCAAAAAGAGTTTCATCATTATATTTTACATCCTTACAACTTTCAAATGCTTTTCTTACTGCATTTACTATTTTTTCTATTTGGTAATCCTCTTGTTTACCAGTTCTTTTTATTATCAACATGTCTTTCACCTCATAAATTGCATATAAACATATAATACATATTTAAAATATATTATTCCACTTCTTTGACTATAAAAAAATATAGTAATAATGTGATAATATTTAATAAGTAGGATGGTGAAGTTATGAAGTACTTAGTTTTTGGATCTGCAAACATTGATAAAGTTTATAATGTTGAAGAAATAGTGAAAAAAGGACAAACAATAAGTAGTAGTAAACAAAGTATTTTTGCAGGTGGAAAAGGTTTTAATCAAGCTATTGCTTTAGCTAGAAGTAAAACAGAAACTTATTTTGCAGGATGTTTAGGAAAAGATGGTGATCTATTAATAGATCAACTAAAAAAAGATAATATAAATACTGATTATATTAAAAGAAGTGATAATGATTGTGGTCATGCGATAATTCAAGTAGATAAAAATGGAGATAATTCTATAATAATTGCACCAGGGTCAAATTTTGAAATTTATAAGGAAGATATTGATAATATTTTATTAAATTTTGATAAACAGGATTTAATATTACTTCAAAATGAAATATCAAATTTGAAATATATTATAGATAAAGCCTATGAATTAGAAATGATTATTGCATTAAATCCTTCTCCATATAATGATGCAATAAATCAAATAGATTTAAGCAAAGTTGATATTTTATTGATTAATGAAGTTGAAGGTAAAGAAATTAGTGGTTATGAAGATTATGAAATGATACTAAAAGTTCTTCATAAAAAATATCCTAAAATGTTAGTAGTTTTAACATTAGGAAGTAAAGGAGTTTCTTGTATAAACAAAGAAGGTATTATTTATCATAAAGATGCAGTTTTAGTAAGGACAGTAGATACTACTGGTGCTGGGGATACTTTTACAGGCTATTTTATTTCAAATTTTGAAAAAGGCTTAATTGAAGCTATTGATATTGCAAATAAGGCAGCTGCTATATCAGTAAGTAGACAAGGAGCAAGTAGCTCTATTCCATATAAAGAGGAAATAAAATGAATACTATATTAAATGAAAAAATAGATGATTATAGAAATGAGATTATTGAATTTTCTAACAAACTATTTAATACACCAGAATTAGGATATAAGGAATTTAATACTAAAAAAATAATAAAAGAAGAACTTGAAAAATATGGTATACATGTTGAAAAAGAATACTTAGAAACTGGTTTTCAAGTTTCTTTAGGTAATGGAAAACCTCATATTGGTTTGATTGCTGAATTAGACGCTATACCAACATTAAATCATCCAAATGCAAATAAAATAGATAATGCTGCACATTCTTGTGGACATAATACTCAAGTTGCAATAATGACATATGCAATAATTGTTTTAAATGATTTAGAGTTTAATGGCAAAGTTACTTTATTTTATACTCCTGCAGAAGAATATACAGATTTAGATTATAGAAATAAATTAATTAAAGAAAATAAAATAAAGTATATTGGTGGTAAAACAAATATGTTAGAAATGGGTTTATTTGAAGGTATTGATTGTTTTATTCACTTGCATGGTATGGGTGGTAAATATGAATTTGGCTATAATTCTTCTCTTGCAGGTTTTATATATAAAAAAATAACCTTTATCGGAAAAGCTTCTCATGCGGGAGTATCACCAAATGAAGGTATTAATGCATTAAATATATTTACATTATTTAATAGTGGCTTAGGAATGTTAAGAGAAACACTTGTTGAAGGTAATATGACAAGAATACATGGTATCATCACTAAAGGTGGAGATAGCATTAATAGTGTTCCTGAAAAGGTTGTATATGAATGCTACATAAGAAGTTTAAATTATGAAGCATTAAATGATATAAGTGAAAAATTAGATACTCTTGCAATCCATTGTGGCAAAAGTTTAGGTGGGGATGCAAAGATTGAAACTAAAGAAGGTTATAAACCTCTTGTTCCTAATAAACATTTAAGTGATGTAATTTATAACAATATTTTACACTTTTCAAGTGAAGAAAAAATAATAAAGAATGAAAGAAGTATTGCATCTGGGGATGTTGGTGACATATCAATGCATTATCCTATAACTCAATTTGGATACAGTGGATTTAAAGGCTCTTTTCATGGTAAAGATTTTATGATTGAAGATTACGATAAAGGCTTAATACAACCTACAAAAATAGTAGTAATGTCTGTGATAGACCTTATAAATAATAAAGAAATATTACAAGGAGTTTTAGATGAAAAGAACTGATATTGTACTTAATGAATTTTTAGAAAACTTTTTAAAATTTGATTTAGGTCATATGGATATGGATAAATATGATAATAAAATTTTAGATATTAATTATTATGATGATTTAAATTTAGATTTATATTTACCAAAAACAGTAGGTCCTTTTAAGGTAATAATAAGTGTTTATGGTGGAGGATTTGTGTCAGGATTTAAACAATCTAAGTATATAGAGCCAATGATAAAGCCTGTAAATTATGGATATGCAGTAGTAGTTCCAGATTATACAAAAGCACTTGATGCTACTTATCCAAGACCAATTATAGATTTAAAAAATTGTATTAAATGGGTTTATGAAAATAGAGAAAAATATAATTTTGATTTAAGTAGTATAAGTCTATGGGGAGAAAGTGCAGGTGGGTATCTTGTTTTAGCTGCAGGTTTAATGAATAATAGTTTATTTGGTTTAAAAGATTATAAGATCCATAATATTATTTCTTTTTATCCTGTTGTAGATATTAGTACTATTAAAGAAGATAGTAAAAAAACAGGTATAAATATAAGTGAAGATCCTAATGAAGATGTTTTTTGTATATTTTTAGGGAAAAATATATATGATAATAAAAAAGTAATGGAAAGTAATCCAATAAATCATTTAAATGAAAATAGTCCAAGAATATTTCTTCAACATGGAACTAAAGATACAATGGTTCCTTATCTACAATCAGAAAGAGTATATAAAAATGCAGTAAAAGAAAATGTTTATATTAAATATGAATTAGTAAAGGGTAAAGTTCATACAGACTTATATTTTTTTACTGATAATAATATAGAAAAAATAATAGATTTTATAGAGGAAAGAAATGGAATTTAAAGATTATTTTGAAACGACTTATGCATCCTGGTTAGGTAAAATCATTGGAATAAGGCTAGGAGCTCCAATAGAGGGATGGGAATATAAAGAGATTCTTAAAACTTTTGGAGAGATAAACTATTATCCTGTTGATTATGGTGTGTTTGCTGCAGATGATGATAGTAATGGCCCTTTATTTTTTGTGAAAGCATTAGAAGATGATAGTGATGATCCATTACTTACAAAGATGTCTAATACAGTATTAAATTATATAAATGATGGCCATGGTTTTTTTTGGTGGGGCGGGGATGGTATTTCAACTGAACATACTGCATATAATAATTTAAAAAAAGGTATGATAGCTCCTGTTTCTGGTTCTTTTTCTACTAATGGTGAAATTTTAAGTACTCAAATAGGGGGCCAAATATTTAGTGATTGTTGGGGATATGTCTCAGTAGGAGACCCTAAACTTGCAAGTTATCTTTCAAAATCAATGGCAAGTGTTACTCATGATTTAGATGGTATAGAAGGAGCAAGCTTTATTGCGAGTGCTATTTCTATTGCTTATTCTGAAACAGAAATAAACGTTGTTATAGATAAAGCTTTAGAATTTGTAGATAAAAAAAGCAATTACTATAGTATTGTTTTAGAGATTAAAGAATTTCATAACTTATATCCTAATGATTATAAAAAGTGTTTAGATTATATACTACAAAAACATAATTATTCTGTTTATGGCGGAGTTTGTCCAATTATTTCTAATACTGCATTAATGATAATGGCAATGTTATATGGAGAATCTAATTTTGATAAAACTATGAGCATCTTAGCTACTGCAGGATGGGATACGGATTGTAACCTTGGAAATGTAGGTAGTATTATGGGTGCATTAGTAGGATTAAAGGGAATTGATGAAAAATGGATTAATCCTATCAATGATTTACTTTTATCTAGTAGTTCAATAGGTAGTTTAAATATAGATACAATTACTAATACTGCATTTGAGTTTTGTAAGCTAGGATATAAACTAAAAGAAAAAGCAATTCCGTATGAATATAATTCTTTTTTGGATTCAGATTATAAAAATTTTGTGTTTTATTTTCCATATTCAACTCAATCTTTTAAAACTATTGGTAATAGGTATAGCGAAACATCATTAAAAGTTGAAAAAAATAAATTGAAAGTAATTGTTAATAATGGATATAAGGATAATTATGGTTATATTTATCAAAAAACATATTATAAACCTAGTGAGATTTATGATTCTAGGTATGAGCCTTCATTTTCTCCTACAATTTATCCAAATGAAACAATTTTTTTCAGTTTAGAGAATCCGGAAAATATATCTTTTGAAGCTTGCATATATGTAAAAGATGATAAAGGTTTTATTTATAACTCAGATTATTTATTTGTTGAAAATAATATAGACTTAATATATAAAATAGATAAAAGTATAAATATAGTAAGTGAATATGGAATAAAGATTAAATATAATTTAAGAATTACTAGATCATATTTTTATATAAGTAATGTTAAGGTAAAAAAGGGATATGATTATAATATAGATTTCAAAAATCAGTATTTAGAAGATTGGGGATTGGACTTTGTAGAAAAATCTAGAATAACAATTAGTCAATTAGTAAATGTTTATGGAAATATCAAAATTATAGACAGTAAACTAGTGTTAAATAAAGCTATGGTAACTTTTTCTGATTATAAATCTAGTATAAGTAATATAGAAGTAGACTATGAATATACAGATGATGTAAATTTTTTAACTTGTTTTAGTGTAAAAGGTAATAATGTATATCAAGCTATCAAAATTACTAAAGATAACGTCTCATATATTATAAAAAAGAATTCAGTTTTCAAAGAAATATATCTTGGGAAAATTAGCACAAACCAAATTAAAATCAACTCAAGATTTACATTGAATATTAATGTGAAATATGGGAATATAGTAGTATCGAGTGATAATCGAGTTTGGTTTAAAGTTAATTATAATAACTTAATTTGTGATAATGGATGTTGTGCAATTATCAATAATATCGAAGATGAATTAAGTATATATAATATTGGCTTAAAAGCAAAAAATGGAGGAAAGAGATGAAAAAGTTTTTAATTGTTTTAATTGGAATTATGATGGCATTATCTTTAGTTGGATGCGGTAGTAATTCAAGTGATGATTCAAAAGAAACTGCTGAATCAACAAGTCAAACAACTGATTCAAATGAAGAGAAGGTAACTGTAGCGTTATTACTTCCTTATATTGGAGATCAATCATATTTTGATGTTACTTACAATTCATTTAAATTAATTGAAGAAAAATATGGAGATCAAATTGAAACAAAATTAATTGAGATGGGTAGCGATGAAGCTGGATGGGCAAGTGCAAATCTACAGGCTGCTCAAGAAGGATATGACATTATTATTTCTGGTAACTTCCAGTATGAGTCATACATGTTAGAAGCAGCAGAGCAATTCCCAGATATCACATATATAAATTTTGATTACTCTGATGCTGAATTAAATGATTTGCCAAATGTTTATGGTCTTACTTATAAATCTGAACAAATTGGTTATTTAGCAGGTATTGTTGCAGCTGTTAAAACTGAATCAAATACAGTTGGTGCTATTGGTGGTATGGAAATTAATAGTATTAAACAATTCTTGGGAGGATTTATACAAGGAGCATTAGCAGTAAATCCAGATATTGATATTAAAGTAGGATTTGTTGGTGATTTTACAGATACTGGTAAAATGAAAGAAATTGCTTTAAATATGAATAAACAAGGTGCAGATGTTATTTGGCATGCTGCAGGTGGAGCAGGAAATGGTTTATTTGAAGCAGCTGCTGAAGCAGGCTTCTATGCAATTGGTGTTGACACTGATCAATATGCAAGCTTATCAAGCAAACCAGAACTTGCAAAAACAATAATTACTTCTGCAACAAAAAATTGTGATATTGCTATATTAAGTGCTATTGATCTTTATATGGAAGGCAAACTTCCATTAGGAACTCTTGTTTCTTTAGGATATAAAGAAAATGGTGTTGGTTTAGCAGAAAATGATTATTATAATGAAGTTTTATCTGAAGAAGAAAAAACTGAAATAAATAAATTTACTGAAGATCTTAAAAATGGAAATGTTACTGTAATTGATGTTTCTGTTGATTCTGCACAATGGGATACATTAATTGATAAAATAAGTAAATAACATAACTGTTTATAATGCTCTATCAATGATAGAGCATTATTTCTAATTAGAAGGAGATAGCAATGGATGATGTAATATTAAAGCTTGAAGATATTACTAAAGTATATTCTAACGGTGTAGTTGCAAATAAGAATATAAATATAGAATTTTCTAAGGGAGAAATTCATTCTGTTATTGGTGAAAATGGGGCTGGAAAGTCTACATTAATGAAAATAATTTTTGCTAATGAAAAGCAAACATCAGGTAATATATATTATAAAGGTGAATTAATTAACTATAATAGTTCTTTAGAAGCTATAAACAATGGTATTGGAATGGTGTATCAACATTTTAAGTTAATTCCCTCTTTTAGTGTTGCACAAAATATAATACTTGGTTTTGAGCCAAGAAAAGATAAACTTTTCTTAGATAAGAAAAAAAGTGTTGAGTTAACTCAACAACTTGCTAAAAAATATAATTTTGATATTGATGTGAATACTAAAGTTCAAGATTTAACAGTTAGCGCTAAACAAAAGGTTGAAATATTAAAAACATTATATAGAAATGCAGAAATTATTATTTTAGATGAACCTACTGCAGTATTAACTCCACAAGAAACAAAAGCTTTATTTGAACAATTACTTTATTTTAAAGAGCTAGGTCATACAATTATTTTTATTTCACATAAACTTAATGAGGTTAAGCAGATTAGTGATAAAATCACAGTAATTAGTAATGGTGAAACAAAAGGAACTTTTAAAGCTGATGATGTTACTATAGATCAACTTACAGAATTAATAATTGGAAGAAAACTTGAATCATCATTTGATACTATTAAAAAAGATATAGATAATAAAAAAGCTTTATTTAATATAGAAAATTTGGTTTATAAAGAAGATGGAATTAAAAAAGTAGATGATGTTAGTTTTTCTATTGCAGAAGGAGAGATTCTTGGAATTGCTGGTGTTCAAGGAAATGGGCAAGAAGAACTTGTTAAAATGATTACTGGTTTATTAGAGGCTGATTCAGGGAAGATTTCTTTAAATAATTTAGATATTACTAAGTTTAATATTAAATCTAGAAGAGATAATGGATTAGCGTTTATTCCAGAAGATAGAATGGTAGATGGAGTAGCTAGCGGTGCTAGTGTAAGTGAAAATATTATTTCTACATATTATGATTCAAAAGAAGTAAGTGGAAAAATATTTTTAAAAGAAAAAAATATCAAAAAAATATCAAAAGAATTAATTGGAAAATTTTCAGTTAGAACAAAAGATGAAAATAGTAAAATTGAAAGTTTATCAGGAGGAAATATACAAAAGGTTGTAGTTGCAAGAGAGTGGAATACAGCTCCATTATTAATGGTTGCAGAACAGCCAACAAGGGGTATTGATGTTGGTAGTGCACGCTATATTCATGAGCTTCTTATAGATATGAGAAATTCTGGTAAAGCAATACTTTTAATTAGTGCTGATTTAAATGAAGTTATGTCATTATCAGATAGATTACTTGTCATGTTTGATGGAAAGATTGTTGGACATTTTAATGATTTAAAAAATGTAACAGAAAATGAATTAGGTTTATATATGTTAGGTACTAAAAAACAAGATGAAGAAGAATTAAGGGGTGCCGTTATATGAGTTTAAAAAATATTAAATTTAAAAATTTGAAATTTAAATGGACAGATGATAAGCCATTCGCCTTTCTTCAATTAATTTCTTCTATTATAATTGCTTTAGTTATTATATTTATAGTTTTATTAATAGTTTCAGATAATCCAACAAAAGATTTTATTGATCTTCTTACATATCCACTACAAGGAAAGTTTTATTTTGGATATGTTTTAATAAAAATGATTCCTTTATGTTTTGCAGGACTTGCAACACTATTGTATTTTAAGACTGGATTTTTCAATTTAAGTACTGAGGGAATATTTTATATTTGTGGTGTTTTTTGTACAATAATTGCTGTAAATACAAATTTTATGACAGGGAATTCTTTTATAGATTCTGCTGTTCCAATATTATTATCGGGTGTATTAGGGGGAATTATTGCTTTAGGTCCTGGTATATTAAAAGTTAAATATAATACGAGTGAAATGGTTATTTCTTTAATGATGAATAGTATATTATTTGGCATTGGCTTTTATATTGTTAAAACATTTTTAGCTGTTGAGGGTGTTTCTGGTAATGCTTCTGCACCATTTATAGATACTAGTAAACTTTCAATTATTTTAAAAGGAACACAAGTTCATAGCGGATTTATATTGATGTTAATAGCAGTCATATTAATATACATTTTACTTTATAAAACAAAAATTGGATATGAAATTAGAATGACAGGTTTAAATAAAAACTTTGCAAGATATTCGGGTATGAGTGCATTTGGATTAGTTTTATTAGTTCATTTTCTTGCGGGATTTTTAGGTGGAGCTGGATCTGCAATAGAACTTTTGGGAATATACAAAAGATTTTCTTGGTCTACATTACCAGGATTAGGTTTTGCAGGAGCTTTAATGGCAATGTTAGGTAAAAATCATCCAGTTGGTGTTTTAGTTGCAGCTTTTGGTATTAGTTATTTAAGAGCAAGTGCTCAACTTCTTGCTAATTCTAGTGCTGTAATCGATGTTAAATTAATTTCACTAGTTGAAGTAATATTGACATTATTAATTTCTTCTCAGTATTTTTTAAGAAATTGGAGAAATAAGAAACTGATAAAGGAGGAAATTACTAATGAATAACATACTTGGTACATTTTTAAGTGCTAGCTTTATATTTGTAGTTATTAGAGTTGGAGTTCCTCTTGTTTATGCATCAATGAGTGCTTATGTTGCTGATTTAGCTGGTATTCCAAATATTGCAGTTGAAGGATTAATGATTATGGGCGCATTATTTGGAGTTTATTTTAGTGCATTATTTTCTAATGCATATCTTGGTTTATTAGGTGCAATTGTAATTGGTGTTTTACTATCTTTAATAATGGCTTTTTTCACAATGAAGATGAAAACTAATCCAATAATGATTGGTATTGCACTGAATTTATTTGCTGCTGATTTTAGTATATGGTTATTAATGGTTTGGACAGGTTCAAAAGGAACAACTGGAAGTTTACCTTCAAAAGTACTTCCTACAATAAACATTCCATTTATTAAAGACATTCCTATATTAGGAACTATCATATCAGGACACTATTTTTTAACATATGTTTGTTTAGTTTTAGTTATTTTAATATATATTTTAATTTACAAAACACCATTTGGATTAAGAATGAAAGCTTGTGGATTAGATGAAGAAACTGCATTAAGTGTCGGAATTAAGGTTGATAAAGTAAGATTAATTGCGATTGTTATTTCAGGGATACTTGCTACTTTGGGTGGTGCTTATTTATCTATGGGTTACTTGTCAATTTTCTCAAATAATATGACTGCATCTCGTGGTTGGATGGGTATTGCTGCTAGTTCAGTAGGACAAGGTAATATGATTATTGTATTATTAACTACAGGTCTATTTGCGATTTCTCAAGGTGTTGTTAATGAACTAATATTAACTAACTTACCTGCAGAACTTATTAATACTATTCCATATATAGTTGTTACAGTTGGTTTAATTGCATTATCAATTAAAGAGTATAGAAAGACTAAGAAATAATGTACAAAGTAATAATTGATTGTGATCCTGGGCATGATGATATTATGGCTATATTTTGTGCATTAGCTAATAAAGAAAAAATTGATATTCTTGGCTACACTACAGTTTGTGGAAACAATCTTTTAGATAAAGTCACAGATAATTTATGTAATGTATTATCCTTTTTAAATATTGAAGCAATGGTTGCTAAAGGTGCTCATAAACCGTTATTTTATGATTCTGAACCCCAACCAATAGCTCATGGTGAAAGTGGATTAGATGGGCCAGTTTTTACTTATTCAAATCTAAAACCTATTAATTTAAATGCAAATGATTTTTTGTATAATACTATTTCTAAAGAGGAAAAAGTAATATTGTTTGGACTAGGACCATTAACAAATATAGCTTCATTTATTCAAAAACATCCAGATATTATCAGTAAAATTGATAAACTAATTATAATGGGAGGTTCTATTTATAAAGGTAATATATTGGAAGAGTCAGAGTTTAATATATACTGTGATCCTCATAGTGCTAAAATAGTATTTGATTCTAGTTTAGATATTATTCTTGCACCTTTAGAAGTTTGTGATTTTTGTACTTTACATCATAATATTATTGAAGATTTCAAAGATAAAAGTAAATTATTTCAACTTACATATGAAATATTAGAATTTTATTTTAGATATTCAAAAAGAAAAGGTGATATAAAATCACCAGTGTTTGATCTAGCAGTACCAATGTATTTATTACATCCAGAAATTTTTGAAGGAAAAAACGCTTTTGTTGATATAATACTAGATCAAGATAAAAGAGGAAAAACAATTATAAATTATAATGAAAAAGGAAATACATTAGTTCTTGATAAATGTGATAATCACTTGTTTGAACAGTATTTCTTAAATGATTTAAATACATTAGAAAAGCTTTTATAGTAAAAATAAAAGTTTTTTTATTTTTACATATTAGAATTCATAAACATCTAAATCATGACCATTTACAACTTTACCTTTATATATATTTTTAATTTCTTCAAGTATTAATTCTTCTCTTTTAATTATTTCTTTTTCTACATCTAAAGAATCATCATAAAAATCAATGTGATATATTCTATGTGTGGTGATTAATAACTTGGGTTTTGATAAATCACATAATTTTGCAAGATCACTTGATAAAGTATGTACAGACTTATGATATTTTTGCCATTTAAGGTCTCTTTGTTTTAACCCTTCTTCATATTCTACTTCATGTACTAATATATCAACGTTTATTGCTTCTTTTTCGATATTTTTATTTATACTTGTGTCTCCACTTATAAGTATAGTTTTATCTTTGATATAAAATTTATATGCATATGATTCTAAAGTTCCATGAGTGACTTTTATCGCTTTTACTTTGACTAAATTATCTTTATATATAAAATCATTTTCTACTTCTTTTACATTTACAATTATTCCAAGATCATTTGCTTTTTCCATACCATTTAATCTAAATTGTATGTCTGTTTTAAAAGCTTTTAGTGTATAAAATATTAAATCATCTGTATTTTTAGGACCATATATACTTAAAGGCTGTTTTCTTTCAAGAACCCATGGAGTAAGTATTAAATCAGCAATTCCAACAGTATGATCAGAATGTAAATGTGTTAGAAATGCCGTATTTAAATTTGAAGGTTTTAATTGTTTTATTCCTTGGTTATATGCTTTTGAAGCTTGCCTTACTATACCTGCACCAAAGTCTATTAAATAAACTTTATCTTCAACTATAATTGCATATGAAGGCCCACTTGCATTAAATTCTGCATTTGGTGTTCCTGTTCCTAGTAAAACTAATTTACCCATAATTTCACCTCTCTCTTTTATAATAACATGTAAATCAGTTTATTAATTTGTTAGAATATTAGTGACAATGAAACAATTAATGTTTAATATTCTAGTTTTGCTATACTAGTATTTATAGAAGAAATAGATTAGAGGGGATAGCTTGGGTAATTTAGTAATATTAATTATATTGATAGTTATAAATATATTTTTTAAAGTGTCTGAAATATCAATTCTTTCAACAAATGAGAATAAAATAAGACAATTAGTTAATAAGGATGAAAATAAAATAAAAAGAATTATTAATTTATTTAATAATTCTACTAACATTTTAATAAGTATTAGAGTGGGGATATACATATCGAGCTTTCTTATTAGTATTTTTTTATTCAACTATTTTATAAATCCATTAATTATAAATTTTCAAACATTTAATTTAACTATTAGCAATCAATTACTTAAAGTAATAATAGTAATAGTAGTATTAATAATTTTTTCTTATATATCAATAGTATTTGGTGAACTTATACTTAAACAAGTAGTAATAAAAAGACCAGAAAAAATGTTGAAACATATTTCAATACCTCTTAGTTTTATAACTATACTAACAAAACCTTTTGTATATTTTATAAATGTATCTACAAACATTATTGTTAAATTGTTTAAAATAGATCTTGTTGATAGTAAAGATAATATAACAGAAGAAGAGATTAGAACATTAGTAGATGTTGGTGAAGAAAAAGGTGCAATTAATACTAGTGAAAAGTATATGATAAATAATATTTTTGAGTTTAATGATAAAACAGTTGGAGATATTATGACTCATAGAACAGAGATGGTTTCTTTAGATATTAATTCAGATTTAAAGGAGTTAATGGAAATTATTAATGAAAATCAATATTCAAGATATCCTGTTTATAAAGATCAATTAGATAATGTAATAGGTATTTTAAATGTTAAAGATTTACTTTATTTAATAGAAGATAATAGTAAATTTAAATTAGAAAAACTTATAAGAAAAGCTGTATATATTCCAGAAATCAAAAATTTAAGTGATGCTTTTTTTGAACTTCAAAATTCAAATACTCATATTGCTATAGTAATTGATGAGTATGGTGGAACTGCTGGAATAGTTACAATAGAGGATTTACTTGAAGAGATAGTTGGCAATATTTTTGATGAATATGATCATGAAGAGGATAAGGAAGTTAAAGAAATAAGTAAAAATTTATATGAAGTTAGTGGTTTGATTAGTTTGTATGAATTAGGAAGGTTATTAAATGTAGAATTTCCTACGGATGAACATGAAACACTTAGTGGATTATTAATAAACTTGATAGGGAATATTCCTCAAAAGGGACAGGTAGTAGAGGTTGAATTTAATAATTTAATTATTAAAACTTTAAAAGTGACAGATAAAATAATTGAGAAAGTTATTATTAAGGTAATTGATAAAGATAATGAAATTGATGATAAAATAGAATAGGTCAAAAGGTATTTAAAATACTATTGATGGAGGCTTTTATGGATACAAAATATGAAATGAAAAAAAAGTTTATCGTAAATACTATATATATAGTAATTGTAACTTTGTTAGGATATTTATTATTTAAGTATGTTGTTGGCTTTATAAGTCCTTTTATTTTCGCTTTTTTAATTGCTAGGATTCTTCAAAAACCCGCAAAATATATTAGTCAGAAAATTAAGATAAAAACAAGCATAATAGCCTTATTATTAGCTTTTATTTTTTATGCAATAATTATAGTTTTATTTTCACTTTTAGGAGCAAAAATATTTTCTGTTATAACAAGTGTTGTATCTGATATACCTAATATCTATAAAACATATATTACGCCAATTTTTAATTCTATATTTGATTTTTTAGAAAGAACAGTTTATGGATTGGATCCTACAGTTGTAGATATTTTAAATAGTGGTTTTGAGCAATTGATTGGTTCATTACAAGATAATATTACAAATTTTTCAATTACAATTGTTTCTTCACTTTCTAATATTGCAACTTCTTTACCTTCATTTATTATTAAGATTTTATTAATGATTATTAGTACATTTTTTATTGCTTCAGATTATGATAGAATTATAAAATTTATTAATAAACAATTATCTCCAAAAGCTTATGAAGCAGTTAATATGATAAAAGATTATGTATTTAATACTTTATTTGAAGTTATTAAATCTTATGTAACAATAATGACTATTACTTTTATAGAACTATCTATTGGTTTAACTATATTAAGGGTTAGTAATTCTATCTCAATTGCTATATTGATTTCAATCTTTGATATACTTCCTGTGTTGGGTACTGGAGGGATTATGATTCCTTGGTTAATTATTTCATTTATTCAAGGTAATGTAAAATTAGGATTTGGACTTTTAATTGTATATGTGATAGTAACACTCATAAGAAATATAATTGAACCAAAGATTGTTGGTAGTCAACTTGGGTTACATCCAATTGTAACTCTATTAAGTATGTTTATTGGGACTTCATTATTTGGCGGTATTGGTTTATTTGGATTTCCAATATTTTTATCGTTATTAAAATATTTGAATGATAAAGGTACTATAAGTATTTTAAAATAATTTGTAATATTTTGGATAATAGTTTCATATAAAAGATATATAATTTATATAGGTATTCTTTTATTGAGGAAGAATAAAGATTTCTAAGTTGAAAGGAGAAAAAATGGACAACTTTTTAGAATCTAATCTAATGAAAAACCTACAAGCTTTTGGTGATAAACTTTCATCAAATAAAGCAATCAGCGCAATTTAAACAGCTTTAATGAGTAGTATGGGTATAATTATGGTTGGTGCTATTTTTCAATTAACCGAAGTTATATTATCAAACTTAAAAGTAATTTCAGTAGGGGACAATATTTATAATATAATATATGGTCCATATAATTTATCAATGAATCTACTATCTTTTTGGGTTGTGTTTCAAATTGGATTTAATTATGCACAATCATTAAATTTAAAGCCTATGACTGGTGCAATAAATGCGGCATTATGCTTCCTACTTGTAGCATCTTCAGGTTATTCTTTAGCTTCAATGGAAGCGTTAACAACAGGTAACCTAGGTGGTACAGGTTTATTTATTGCTATATTAGTTGGATTAGTAACACAAGAATTTATCATTTTTGTATAGAGCGTAATATTGTAATTAAAATGCCAGAGGTAGTTCCTACATCATTAGTAAATGGATTTAGCTCAATAATTCCTTTACTTTTATTAGTAATATTTTGGATGATAATAACAGTAGGATGCTTATTATTGACAGGAGTTGATTTTCCATCTTTATTTATTGGATTATTATCAATGCCTCTTTCATATTTAACAGGATTTTGGGGAATGCTAGTACTAGGCTTAATTGGTGGTTTTTTATGGATATTGGGTATCCATGGAACACTCATTGTTTATGTTGCGATAATGCCTGTAATGCTTGAAGCTATTACATCAAATGCAGCTGCTTATCAGGCAGGGGGTGTTGATGCACTTGTTTATTATCCTGTATTATTATTTGGACTTATGGCTACAGCTGGTGGTACTGGTAACACAATAGGTCTTTCAATACTTGGATTAAAAGCTAAATCAGAACAATTAAGAGCTGTTGGTAAAGTTTCTATTATTCCTGGAATATTCAATATCAATGAACCTGTTACTTTTGGATATCCAATTATGTATAATCCAATATTGGCAATTCCGTATTTAATCTCAATAGTAGTTCCAATGATTATTGGGCATATAGGGTATTCTATGGGTATATTAAGACCTTCATTTATTTCAGTTGGTTCTATTATGCCAATTGGTATTGGAGAATTTATTGGTTCATTAAATATTTGGAATTCAGTATTCTCTTTATTTGTATGTGTATTATCTGTTGTTATTTACTATCCTTTCTTTAAGGTGTATGACAAACAATTATTTGAAAAGGAACAAGCTTATTTAAAAAACGAAGGAGGTAAAGAATGAGTTTTCCTAAAGATTTTTTATGGGGTGCTAGTACTTCTAGTGCTCAGGTTGAAGGTGGTTTTGATAAAGGTGGTAGGGGTCTTTCAATTTGGGATACAAAAGTTTTAAATGAAGGAACATGTAGTTTTCATTATGCTTCAGATCATTATTCTCACTATAAAGAAGATATTGCCTTAATGGCAGAAATGGGGTTTAAGGCATATAGATTTTCTATTTCTTGGAGTAGGATAATGCCAGATGGTGAAAAAGAAGTAAACCAAGAAGGATTAGATTTTTATACAAATTTATTTGAAGAATTAAAAAAGTATGATATTGAACCTATTGTAACCATTTTTCACTTTGATTTACCTTTAGCTTTACAAGAGAAATATGGTGGATGGAATAACAGAGACATGATTGATGTTTATGTTAATTATTGTAAAGTTTTATTTGAAAATTATGATAAATATGTAAAATATTGGTTAACTTTCAATGAACAAAATATGTTAATCTTCTTTGGTGCTTTTGATATGTTAGGTGGAACTAAGAAACTAAATTCACAAAACGATTTATATAACCAAGCTCATATACAATTAGTAGCTCAAGCAAAAGCAATTCATTTATGTCATAAGATGTGCTCAAATGCATTAATTGGTCCTGCTCCAAATATTACAACTTCATATCCTGCAACATCTAATCCAATGGATTATATTGCATCATTAAATATGGATGATTTAAGAAATAATTTTTATTTAGATGCTTTATGTTTTGGAAGATACCCAAAAAGTGTTGAAAGGTATTTTGAATGGAATAATGTGGTTTTAGATGTACATGAGGGTGATTTTGAACTTATGAAAACTTGTAAACCTGATTTTATTGGTTTTAATTGTTATGGAAATGATACAACCGAGTATATTGAATATGAAGAAGTAAACTTTAGTGAGTTACTAACAGGTGATAATAGAGATTTAAGTTATCTAATAAAATTAATGGAAAAACCAGGTGTTGGTAGAGCAGTTTCTAATAATTACTTTTTCAAAGGGGAAGATGGACATTTATTTGATCCATATTGTATAAGAGTTACTGCTAGAAGATTAACAGATAGATATCATTTACCACTTATTATCACAGAAAATGGATATGGTAGAAAAGACATCTTAGAAGAAGATGGAAGTATTCACGATAGCTATAGAATTGAACATCTAAAAGAAACTATAAAAGAAATGGAACTTGGAATAAAAGAGGGTGCAAATATTATAGGCTATTGTCCTTGGAGTGCAATAGATCTTGTTTCCACTAGAGAAGGTATTAGTAAAAGATACGGATTCATCTATGTTGATAGAGATGAAGATGATGAAAAAGCAAAAAATTCAGAAATGAAAAGATATAAAAAAGATTCATTTTATTGGTATAAAGAAGTAATAAGTAGTAATGGAGAAAAATTATAGGAGGTAAAAAAGATGAGTTTTCCAAAAGGATTTTTATGGGGTGGAGCTACTGCAGCAAATCAATGTGAGGGTGCTTGGAACGTAGATGGAAAAGGTGAAAGTACATCTGATCACCTTACAGGGGGAACAGTTAGCTCTCCTAGAGTTTTTACACATGAAATAAAAGAAGGAGTATATTATCCTTCTCATGAGGCAATTGATCATTATCATAGATATAAAGAAGATATTGCATTGTTTGCGGAAATGGGATTTAAACTATATAGACTTAGTATAAATTGGACAAGAATATATCCTAATGGTGATGATGAACTTCCAAATCAAAAAGGCTTAGATTTTTATAAATCTTTATTTGAGGAGTGTAAGAAATATGATATAGAGCCTTTGGTAACTATTTCTCACTATGAATTTCCATTTGAATTATCTAAAAAGTGGAATGGATGGGAAGATAGAAGAAGTGTAGATGCTTTTTTAAAGTATTCTGAAACGATATTTAATGAATATAAAGATTTAGTTAAGTACTGGTTAACTTTTAATGAAATTAATATAGGTGTTTCAAGCTTTGGAAAAACAATGAGTCTTGGAATGATGAGTGATGATAATAGTTCAATGTTTGATTTTAAAGAAGAGACACCAGAAGCTGCAGGAAAAAGATTGCAAGCATTACATCATCAATTTATAGCAAGTGCTAAGGCAGTTATTCTTGGACATAAAATTAATCCTGATTTTCAAATCGGTTGTATGATTGCAGGACAAGCTATGTATCCAAACACATGTAATCCAAAAGATGTTCTTAAAGCTCAAGAAGCAATGTATATGGGTAATTATTACTGTGGTGATGTACAAGTTAGAGGAGAGTATTCGCCATTTGCACAAAGATTATTTGATTCATATAACTTTACATTAGAAGTTGAAGAAGATGATTATGAAATATTAAAAGAGGGAACAGTAGATTTTTACTCATTTAGCTATTATATGTCTAGTTGTGCATCAGCTGATCCTGAAGTTTTAAAGAATGTAGGTAATATGATTACAGGAATTAAAAATCCTTATATTGAAGCAAGTGATTGGGGATGGGGAATTGATCCTGATGGCTTAAGATTTTATTTAAATGATGTATACAATAGATATAGAATACCTTTAATGGTAGTAGAGAATGGCCTTGGTGCAATAGATGAACTTATTGATGGAAAAGTTCATGATACATATAGAATAGATTATTTAAGGAAACATATTGAAGCTATGAAAGAAGCTATCAAAGATGGTGTAGACTTAATTGGATATACTATGTGGGGATGTATTGACCTAGTTAGCGCATCTACTGGTGAAATGAAAAAAAGATATGGATTTATATATGTTGACAAAGATAATGATGGCAACGGTACTCTAGATAGATTTAAAAAAGACAGTTTTTATTGGTATAAAAAAGTGATAGAAACAAATGGAGAAGATTTAGAATAATAAAATTTTATTGTATAGAGTAAAAAAAGATATATAATATTACTAGGGAATGAGGTTCTCCCTAAGGAAACTTAAACCGCTGAAATAGCTGATGACTTCTACATTAATTTTTAATGTAGGAATTATCAGCTTTTATTTATTTGGAGGAAGAAAATGTTAATTAGTATTGCTTATATTATAATTATTGGATTATTGATGGGGAAAATATTTAAAGTTTTAAAACTTCCTGCCTTAATGGGAATGCTTATAGCTGGAATAATTATTGGTCCATTTGGATTAAATCTTATTGATGACACAATATTAAATGTGTCTAGTGAACTTAGAAAAATTGCTTTAATAATCATATTAATTAGAGCTGGGTTAAACCTAGATTTAAACGATTTGAAAAAGATAGGGAGACCAGCAATTTTGATGTCTTTTGTTCCTGCATGTTTTGAAATATTAGGAATGATTATAATTGGTAAGTTACTTTTAGGGTTAAGTATATTAGATTGCGCTCTTCTTGGCTCAGTAATTGCAGCAGTATCACCTGCGGTTGTTGTTCCAAAAATGCTTAATATAATGCAAGAAGGTTATGGTTTAGACAAAAGAATACCCCAGTTGATATTAGCAGGCGCATCTATAGATGATGTCTTTGTAATAGTGATGTTTTATACATTTTTAGGCTTATCATTAGGCGACAGTGTTTCATTAATTAATTTTATAAATATACCATTATCAATAATTTTAGGTATAATTCTCGGTTTATTAATAGGTAAAATATTATCGTTATATTTTAGAAATTTTCATATAAGGGATAGTATTAAAGTTATATTACTTTTAAGTATTTCCTTTATTTTAGTATATATAGAAGATAATTATAGTAACATAATAAATTTTTCTTCTCTAATAGCTATTATGAGTATAGGTGTTTCTCTTTTAAAAAATGAACAATTAGTGGCAAAAAGGCTTTCTTTAAAATTTGAACAATTATGGGTAAGTGCTGAAATTTTCTTATTTGTTTTAGTAGGTGCTTCAGTTAATATAAATTATGCATTTACAATTGGATTTAAATCTATTTTAATTATTTTTATCGTACTTTTATTTAGGATGGTTGGAGTACTTGTTAGCTTAATAAAAACAAATTTAAATTATAAGGAAAGATTGTTTTGTATGCTTGGGTACACTCCAAAAGCAACTGTACAAGCAGCAATTGGTGGAATAGCTTTATCTATGGGTATTGAAAGTGGTGATATAATTTTAACTATTGCGGTTGTTTCAATATTAGTAAGTGCACCACTAGGAGCTTTTATGATAGATTTGACTTATAAAAAATTGTTAAATAAGTCTTAACTTATATAATTAAAAAATGATATTAATATAAAAATCTTTGTACATTAAAGCTTAATAATGTTAATGAATTTTCAAAATTTGAAAAAATACAATTTTAAGTAAATAATAATTTATAATATATTTAAGAAACAATATCAGATTTTTAATTTATAACTAATAAGTTATAAAACAGATTGTGTCTGTAAAAATTGTTATCATTTAAATAAGGGAGGATATATGAATAATAATGTAAAAGAAAAAATTACTAATGTCATTTATCAATATGCAAATTCAATAGATCATGCAGATAATATTGAGTGGGCAAAGAAGATTTGGTTTACAAATGATAATGTCTCTATGATACATCCAAAGGGCCATGAAATAGGTTGGAAGAGTATTGAAAAAAACTTTTATAAAAATACTATGACAGATAAATTTACTAAAAGAAAACTTAATGTATATGATATTAACATTTATGAAATAGATTCTCTGGTATATGCTGAGCTTTACTGGGAGTTTGAAGCAATTAAAGTTGATGGCACACCTCATAATACAAAGGGTAGAGAAACTCAAATATTTTCTAAAGATGAAGATGGTATATGGAAAATTGTACATATTCACTATTCTTCATTTCCTTTAGAATAATTAGATAGAAAAATTATTTTTGTGTCTAGAAACATAAAAAAACCTTTAAAATAAAGGTTTTTTACGTTTAATAATAATATAAATGGTGCGCGTGAAGGGACTTGAACCCCCATGCCTTGCGGCGCTAGATCCTAAGTCTAGTGCGTCTGCCAATTTCGCCACACGCGCGTTTAAACGCTTTAATATTATAGCAATACTGATAATAAAATGCAATAGGTTTATGAAAGAAGATAAACAAGAAAACAGGTACTGTTCTAGTACCTGTTTAACTATCTTGCTCCAACGATTTTATGTGGCTCGTATAATTCTTCAAGATATTTAACTTCATCATCGCTAAGTATAATATCTAGTGATTTAACAGAATCATCAATGTATTTTGCCTTTGTTGCTCCAATAATAGGAGCAGCTATTCCTTTTTTAAATTGCCATGCAAGTGCAATCTGAGTCATTGTAGCATTATGATTATCAGCAACTTCTTTTACTCTTTCAGAAATTTTAATATCTGATTCAATTGTTTTATCATATTTTGCTTTAGCTGTTTCATCTGTTTTATTTCTTAGTGTTTGCTCATCCCAACTTCTTGATAATCTTCCAGCAGCAAGTGGACTATAAGGAGTTAAAGAAACATTCATTTGCTTACAAATAGGTATTAGTTCTCTCTCATCTTCTCTATATAGAAGGTTGTAATGATTTTGCATACTTACAAATTTAGTCCAGTTATTTTTTTCTGCTGCAAGTTGCATATTATGAAACTGATAGCCATACATTGCAGATGCTCCTAAAGCTCTTACTTTACCAGATTTAACTAAGCTATCTAAAGTCTCCATAGTTTCTTCAATAGGAGTAGTATAATCAAATCTATGTATTATATATAAATCTATATAATCTGTATTTAATCTTTTAAGAGAGCCTTCAACTTCTCTTAGTATTGCTTCTTTAGATAGATATCCGTCATTAAAATACACTTTACTTGCGATTATTACTTTATCTCTAGGAACTCCTAAATTTTTAAAAGCTCTACTTAAATATTCCTCGCTTGTTCCTGCAGAATAAGTATTTGCTGTATCAAAAAAATTGATACCCAAATCTAATGCATGAGATACTATTTCTTGAGTTTGATTAGGATCTAGTGTCCATGCATGCATTTTGCTCTTGGGATCTCCAAAACTCATACAACCAAGTGCAAATCTTGAAACTTCAATATTAGAATCACCTAATTTTATATATTTCATATCAATATCCTTTCTATCCATATTATAGAAGTTAAAGTAATCTTTAAGTCAAGTATTTAAGATATTTATTTTGAGTTATTTAAGTATAGAATAGTAAAATGCATGATTAATAGTATTTATATTATAATAACCTAAAGTGAATCATTAAATTTAATGAGCAATTTTGTTTTACATAGAAAGAGAATAGTATAATATTTATTAGTGGAAAATATGAACAATTGTAAATGTAAAAATGGATTATGTACTTTAAATATTCCTTTATTTAAAAATTTAGACTTAGATATTCAAGAAAAACTGGTTAAAAATGCTATTTATCTAGATAAAAAAGTTGATGATATCCTTTTATATGAAAATGATAAAGTGGAATCAGTTCTAATTATTAGAGAAGGTAGGGTAAAACTGAATAAATATGATAAAGAAGGTAAAGAATATATTTTAGATATATTACACGATGGAGATACTATTGGAGAAAATCTTTTAGTTGAAGGAGTTTTATCAAATTATAATGTAATATGTATAACTAATGTTAAAATTTGTGAAATTAAAATTAGTGCATTATTAGAAATATTTAAAGAAAAGCCAGAGGTAGCACTTAATTTGATTAATGTTTTAATTACTAAGTTGAATCAAGCAAATAGAAATCTTGAGTTATTACATGAAAATGATGCAATGATGAGGATTATTAAATTTTTTATAGATAGATATGAAAGATTACAAGAAAAAGAACTTAAACTTACTATTGATGATATTGCTGCAAGTATTAATCTTAGAAGAGAAACAGTTAGTAGAAAAATAACAGAACTACAAAAATTAGGGTTAATAAAACGTGAAGGACATAAAAGTATTTATATTAATGATATAAATGGTTTAAAAAATTATAATAATTGATTTAAATCAATTTAATTACATATAAATATTGATAAAATTTCTATTAGGATAGGAGGTTTATAATGATTAGTAAAGATATGAGAATTGAAGATGCAATTAAAACTAATCCAAATATTATAGATATACTTATAGATTTAAAAATAGATTTTTGTTGTAAAGGCTATAAAAATATTAGTGAAATAGCTTTAGAAAAAAAATTGGATTTAGATAGCTTAGTTAATTTACTAAACAAACAAGAAAATATAGATAATAAATTAGACGATATCTTAAAAATGGATAAGGATGATTTATTGGATTATATAATTGATGCTTGTTTTATTAAAGAAATAAAATTATTAAATGAACTAGACTTATTACTACAAAAACTAATCAAAGTACACTTTGATCCTCATGGAGAAGATTTGTTAAAAATATATGATTTATTTAGCTTACTTAAAAAAGTCTTAATCATTCACTTTACAAAAGAAGAAAAAATAGATTTTCGAATATTAAGAAGAAATGAAAAGATAGATGTAGAATCTTTAATTAAAGATCATGAATATATTGGTGAGTTATTAAATAAATTAGAAATGCTTACAAATGGCTATGTTAGTCCTTCAGATGGATGTGAAACTTATGTTTATACATTTAAATTGTTGAAAGAACTAAGTATAAGTGTTAAAGAACATATTTTTTTAGAAAATAGTATTTTATATAAATAGAAAGAGGAAATTATGGAAAGAGCAGAAGTATTAAAAGGTATTATTGAAAAATTACATAGTGGTTCTACAGTAGAAGAAGTTAAAGAAGAATTTAAAAAACATTTTGAAAATGTATCTTCTGAAGAAATTGCAGATGCAGAAAGATTATTAATGAGCCAAGGAACTTCAGTAGAAGAAATACAAAGCTTATGTGATGTACATGCAACATTGTTTGAAGGAAGTGTTATACAGCCTGAAAGTGAGTATAAATTAGGACATCCATTAGAAGTATTTAAAGCTGAAAATGAAGGAATTAAAAATTTTATTGAATCTAAATTACTTGTATCATTATCAGCATTTAGATCAGATAATTCTAATAAAGCTTCACTATTAGCTGATTTAAAATCTTTAAGTAAAATTGACAAACATTATTCTAGAAAAGAAAACTTGCTATTCCCTTATTTAGAAAGAGCTCATATTAGTGCACCTCCTAAGGTAATGTGGGGAGTAGATGATGAAATTAGGGAGTTGATTAAAAAGTCAATTAGTTCAGTTGAAAACGATAATAGTGATGCCATAAATTTAATTGAAGAAACATTAGAACAGGTTTTCTCTATGATAAAAAAAGAAAATGAAATTTTATCTCCAATGTTAATAGAAGTAATGAATGAGGAAGATTGGAAAGTAGTTGCTTCAGAAAGTCCACAAATTGGTTATGTTTTTACTGGAGGCATTGAGGGTGCTAGTCCATCAGATGCACATGCATGGTCAGAAGATGAAGATGCAAAGGTAGAATCAAGAAATGATGATCCAATTCAACTACCTAGTGGATTCTTTAAGAATAATGAATTAACGGCACTATTAAATACACTTCCATGTGATGTTACATTTGTTGGAGCTGATGATAAAGTACATTTCTTCTCAGAACAAGAAAATAGAGTTTTTCCAAGAACAAGGACAATAATTGGTAGAGATGTTGCAAATTGTCATCCACCAAAGTCATTAGAAGCAGTAGAAAAATTAGTAGAAGCATTTAAAGATGGAAGTAAGGATTCTGAATCTTATTGGATTTCAAAAGGAGATTTATTTATTCTTATAAGATATTTTGCGGTAAGAGATGTTGATGGAACATATTTAGGTGTATTAGAGTGTACTGAAGAAATCTCAGAGTTAAGAAGTTTAGAAGGAAATAAAACATTGATGAGTGAATAACTCATCTTTTTTTATAATTTTTTGGATAAAAAAAGGGATGATATTCATCCCTAACACACATATTGTAAATAGTAAGGTAGCTGTTTTCTCCACCATGGCCAATCATGGTCAACATCATAGCCCCAAAAGTCTACCCAAGCAGGAATTTGTTTATACTCAAATAGTTCCTTCATTCTTCTGGTATCTTTTATCATTTCTTCTTCCCATCTGCCTTGTCCAACACAGATTATTATTTGTCTTTGTCTATAAAGGTCTACATAATAATAATCATTACTCATACCTTCTAAATAGTTCACAGGAGAATTTAGATAGACTAAATCATCACTATAGTCCTTAAAGAAGAAGTCGGAACTATAAACACCACTAAGTGCAATAACTCCATCAAAAATATCTGGTCTTCTTAAGAAGAAATTAAGTGCATGGGTTGCGCCCATACTACAGCCAGTAGTAAGTAGGCCTCCATAGTAATAATCTCCATTATATTGGGCATTTATTTCAAATATTCTTGGGACAAGTTCATTACAAACATAGTTATAATAAGCTTCATGTGCTTCTATTCTTTTTCTATTATCCCAATCTGTACTAGACCAAGAATATTTATCATTACTATCAATACAAAATAATTGAATTCTTCCTGCATCAATATAATCTTTAATGGAATCTACCATTCCATTATTTTCAAAATCAAAAAATCTACCATCTTGAGATGGAAATACTAAACAAGGTCTACCACCATGTCCATATACTTTAAATTCCATATTTCTGTTTAAATTGTAACTATATTCGTTGTAGTAAGCAGTTTCCATTTATTTCTCCATTTTCTTATAAATATATTTAGCACAATTAATAACATCTTTTTCTTTTTTAAATCTAGCTATGTAAAATTCGTTTCCCATTGCAGTAGCTAAAATATCAGGCATTCTATCATGTACTAATATCTCATTTTTATATTTTTCACTAATTTCTTTATGTGTATGTTTATATTTTAAACCATCTCTTTTTGCGATGTAACCACAATAATAGTCTCTATTATAGTTTACATTAATTACGCCATTCTTAAGCATATCAGCGTATATTTGATAAACGTTAATGTCATTAGCGTAATTAAATAGTTCTGTGGTATATCCTCCAGGAGGTCTCATATTAACTTCTAGCGCTATAATTTCACCTTTATTAGCTAGTCCTGGTTTATCTTTTAACATTCTAAAGAATTCGCAGTGAAAGAATCGATTTCTTGGTTTAAATGAAGCTATTGTTGCTCTACCTGCCTTTAAAATATTCTCAGGCATTTCTCTATTAGTGTAGTAGAAACATTCAGAAGCATTGTTAACAATTTCCATTACATTTTCAGTAAATACTTCACTCATTTCAAATATAATTTCACTGTTTGGTCCAGCAATACCATCATAAGAAACTATTTCTCCTGGAACAAATTCTTCCATAATGTATTGTGTATAAAGTGTAGTATTATAGAATTCTTTTAATTCTTTACTATTTGATATTTTATAAGTGGCATTTGCTCCTACACCATTATCAGGTTTTACAACTACTGGATATCCAACTTCCTTAATAAATTTTTGTCCTTCTTCTAAATTTGTTACCATATGATATCTAGCAAATTTTATTCCTGCATCTTCATAAAACTTTTTCATACCAGATTTAAATTTAAAACTTTGTAAATCTTTTGTGTTATAACTTGTGGTGATATTAAAATCAGTTCTAAGTTTAGCATCTTGTTCTAACCAATACTCATTATTTGATTCAATATAATCAATTTTTCCATACTTAAATGAAAAATATGCTACTGCTTTATAAACTTCTTCATAATTTTCAAGTGAATGGACTTGATAATAATCATCCAAAGAATTTTTGAGTTCTTGGTTAAGAGATTCATAAGAATCTTCAGCAATACCTAATGTTGTCATTCCAGCATTTTTGCTTGCAACTGGAAATTGATAATAGGTTTTTGGAAATGTTGGAGAAATGAATATAACCTTCATAATAAAGACCCCCTTCAACTTTTATTTCTTAAATAATTTATAAAAGATTAGTATTATTCACATTATATTAGTTTTTAGGTATAATAATCAAGATAAGAGGTGATAATTATGAATATTGATGAAGCTAATCGTTGCTTACTGTGTAAAAATGCTAGGTGTCAAGCAGCTTGTCCCATAAATACTGATATACCTAAGGTAATTTCATTGTATAAAGAGGGAAAATATTTAGAGGCTCAAGAAATATTGTTTGAAAACAATCCATTTTCAAGTGTATGCTCACTTGTTTGTGATTGGGATAGTCAATGTAAGGGGAATTGTATAAGAGGTATTAAAGGTGATCCAATAGAATTTCATAAAATAGAAGAAGAGCTTTCATTAGATTATTTAGAAAAATTACACTTTGAAAAACCTGAACTAAATGGAAAAACTATTGCGGTAGTTGGAGGAGGCCCAGCTGGGCTAACTGTTGCAATTATTCTTGCAAGAAAAGGATACTATGTAACTTTATTTGATGAAGCACCAAGAATTGGTGGGGTATTAAGATATGGAATCCCTGATTTTAGATTAGATAAAAGTATTGTAGATAAATATGAGGTTTTATTAAAAGAATTGGGTGTTGTAGTTAGACCAAATACTTTAATTGGTACAGTAATAACTCTTGATAAGCTAGTAGAAGATGGTTATGATGCTATTTTTGTTGGGACTGGTGCTGGAAAACCTAAAGAGTTAAATATAAAAGGTGAATCCTTGGGCCATATTCATTATGCTATTGATTATTTAAGATCTCCTGAAACATTTGATTTTAAAGAAAAGGTTATTGTTATTGGTGGTGGAAATGTAGCTATGGATGCTGCAAGAACTGCAAAAAGACAGGGTAAAGATGTAACTGTATATTATAGAAAAACATTTGAAAATATGCCTGCAAACAAACCTGAAATTGAAGAAGCAATAGCAGAAGGAGTTAAATTTGAAATGTTTAAGGCACCAAAAGAATTTACTTTTGATGGAGCAATATTTGAAGATACTGAAAACTATGTTGATGAAAATGGCAAAGTTCAAACTAAAATTATTGAAGGAAGTAAAACTTTAGTTAAATGTGATGCAGTAATTATTGCTGTTAGTCAAACAACAAAGAAAAACTTAGTATCAACATCTAATATAGAATTAAATAAATGGGGACTATTAGTAACTGATTCTAAAGGTCAAACTTCAATGACTGGTATATTTGGAAGTGGAGATGTTGTTAGTGGTGCTAAAACAGTTGTAAATGCAATTGCAACAGCTAAACAAATTGCTAAAAACATGGACTTATATTGTCAAGGATTATTACAAAATGAATAAATTAGAGCAAGCTAGATTAACAATTGAAGAAGTAGATAAAGAAATGGTAGAGTTATTTGAAAAAAGATTTAAAGCAGTAAAAGATGTGATAGATTATAAAATAGAAAATAATTTATCGATTAATGATACAGGAAGAGAAGAATTTTTAATAAATAAAAACCTTGGCTATTTACAAGACAAGGCTTTAGAAAAATATTATATTGAATTTTTACAAAATATATTTATTGTTTCTAAGAAATATCAATCAGACATTAATTAAACTGCATGTTATAAAGATGGGAATATATTCCATCTTTTTTTAATAATTCCTCATGAGTTCCACTCTCTTTTATACCATCATCTGATAAAACAATAATTCTTTGAGCATTTCTAATAGTAGAAAGTCTGTGTGCTATAACAAATGTAGTTCTATTTTTAGATAATAATTCTAAAGAATCTTGAACTACTTTTTCTGATTCATTATCAAGTGCAGATGTTGCTTCATCAAATATTAAAATACTAGGATTTTTTAAGAATACTCTTGCGATAGAAATTCTTTGTTTTTGTCCGCCTGATAGTTTAACTCCTCTTTGACCAATATCTGTATTATACCCATCAATAAATTCACTAATGAAATCATGGGCATTAGCTAATTTAGCTGCTTTGATTATTTCTTCATCACTAGCATCTGGCTTACCATATCTAATATTGTCCATTATAGTACCCGCAAATAGATAAACATCTTGTTGAACTATACCAATATTGCTTCTTAATGATTTAAGAGTTACATCTTTTATATTTATATCATCTATTGTTATAGATCCACCACTTACATCATAAAATCTTGGTATTAGTGAACATAGAGTAGTTTTCCCAACACCACTTTCTCCTACTAATGCAATATATTCACCCTCATCAACATCTAAGTTAATGTTTTTAAGTACATATTCATCAGTATCATTATATTTAAATGAAACATTATTGAATCTAACACGACCTTTTGCATCTAATAATGATTTAGCATCTTTACTATCAATAATATCTGGATTTATCTCCATCATTTCCATAAATCTTTCAAAACCAGTAATACCTTCATTATATTGTTCTGTAAAATTTATTAGTTTTTTTATTGGCTCAAGAAGATTGTTTATATATAGAAGATAAGTAAGTAAATCGCCTAGTAATATTTTATCTTTACTAATAAATAAAGCTCCTAATACTATAACTGAAATATTTAATAAACTTGATGTAAGAGATATTGATGTATGAAACCCAGCCATGTATTTATATGCATTACCCTTACTCTTAATAAATCTATGATTATCAACTCTAAATTTTTCTAGTTCATCTTCTTCATTTGTAAAAGATTTTACAACTCTAATTCCTGATAAATTATCTTCAATAGTAGCATTGATATCACCTATAACTTGTTTATTTACTTTTGAAGCATTTTTCATTTTTCTAAAGAAAAATAAAACTATAACAACCATTATAGGAATAAATATAAATATTAATAAAGTTAATTGTATATTAACATTTATTAATATAATAAACGCTCCAACTATCTTAATTATTGAAATAACTAAGTCTTCAGGTCCATGATGATATAGTTCTGTTAAAGGAAATAAATCATTAGTAAGTCTAGACATAAGTTGTCCAACTTTTTGATTATCATAAAAACTAAAAGATAATTTTTGATAATGTTCAAATAATTCATTTCTTAAATCTGTTTCCATATATACACCCATAAGGTGGCCTTTATATGTAATAAAGTAATTACATATAAACTCTATAACTACTAAACCAAGCATTAATAAGCCTAGCTTTATAATTCTACTCATCATTAAACTAGAATCCCCAACTAGAACCACATTTGTAATATGTCTTGTGATTAATGGAATTATTAAAGATATGCCTGCAACAGTAAGAGCACATAACATATCCATAAAAAATAACATTTTATAAGGCTTATAATAACTTATAAATTTTTTAATATATTCTTTATTCATTCTAACCTCCAATTAAAAAATGATACATCATTAAGTAAATATATTCAAATATTAAGATATAATATAAATAGGAGAAATCATATGGAACTATTACAAAAATTAAAAAAAGATAATATTCAAGCAATGAGGGATAAAGATAGTATAAAAAAAGGGGTATTAACCTTAGTTATCTCTGCAATTTCACTAGCTGAAAAAGAAGAAAAAAGAGAGTTAAGTTTAAATGAAGAGTATACATTTATTCAAAAAGAACTTAAACAAACAAAAGATTCTCTTAATCAAACACCACAAGATAGAGTACAAATGATAGAAGATACAAAAAGAAAGATAAGTATATTAGAATCCTATCTTCCAAAGCAACTTTCAAAAGAAGAAATAACAATTATTATTCAAGATTTAATGGAAAAAGAAAATATAGAACCAATTAAAAAAAATCAAGGTATTATTATGAAAAACATCCTTTTAAATTATAAAGGACAAGTAGATGGCAAGATTGTTAATGAAGCATTATCTTCGTTATTAAAATAATTATGTAAATATTTTCAGAAATAAATGTTGACAGTTTCATTTTAAAAAGTTAGTATTTAAGAAACCAATGATTGGGAGATAAAACTTACAAGTTACTTAAAGAGAGCTAGGGATGGTGGAAACCTAGTAGAGATGACAGTTTGTAAATGGACCCATGAGGGCTTGATGAAAGTATATACGAGTATCTCAAGACGGAAAGTCACCGTTAACAGACAGAAAGTGTGATTGCATTTTCGTAAAGTGAGTGATTCTTACTAAATAAGGTGGTACCGCAGGTTATAACGCTTGTCCTTTAAGGATAGGCGTTTTTTGTTTAATTGGTAAGAGCTTGCTATGAAAAATTGCAACTAGAAGGAGAAATATATGAAAAAACTATTAAAAATCGCTTTAACTCTAATGCTAGTTACCGGGTGTTCTAAGCAAACTATTAATGAAACAAACGATGATAAACCAGTAATAGGCATCGTTCAACTTGTGGAGCATACTTCTTTAAATATTATTAAAGATGCAATACTTGATCAATTAGATACACTAGGATACAAAGATTCTGAAAATTGTGTTATTAAATTTGTGAATGCACAAGGAGATGTTGCTAACTTGCCTACAATTATGCAGAATTTAAAAGCTGAAAATGTTGATGTGGTTGTAGCAATTACAACTCCAGTAGCACAAGCTGCTTTATCTTTATCTTCTGAAACACCTATTATTTTCTCTGCCATATCAGATCCAGTAGGAGCAAATGTAGTTAAGGCACTTGATGATACAAGTGATAATGTAACAGGAACAAGTGATCCAGTAAAAGTTAAACAAATTATAGATTTAGCTTTAACAATTGATCCAGAAGCTAAAACTGTTGGCTATATATACAATGCTGGAGAAGACAATTCTGTATCAAATTTAAAAATATTACAAGAATATGCATTAGAAAAGGGCTTAACAGTAGAGACTGCAACTATTTCTGTAAGTAGTGAATTACAAACAGCTTCAAGTGTTATTGCTAATAAGGTTGATTTTATATTTGTACCAACGGATAATACAGTAGCAGAAGCAATGGCAATATTAGCTTCAGAAGGCATTAAAGCAAATATACCAGTTTATGTTGGAGCAGATTCAATGGTAATGGATGGTGGTTTAGCTACTGTTGGAATTGATTATTCAGATTTAGGAATAGAAACAGCAAACATGGTAGATAAAGTGTTAAAAGGAACTTTAATTAGTGATATCCCAGTAGAAACATTTGATTCAAATTTAAGTATATATATTAATAAGAATACTTTAGAATCTTTAGGAATTACTCTTCCAGAATCAATTGCAAATGATCCAAAATTAATAGAAATAGGAGAATAAAATGAATTTTACTACCATCATGGGTGGCTTAGAACTTGGAAGTATCTTTGCCATATTATCAATTGGTTTATATATAGCTTTTAGAATATTAAACTTGCCTGACTTAACTGTTGATGGTAGTTTTGTTACTGGTCTTGCTATCAGTAGTGCTTTTACTCTTAATAACCAACCATTCTTAGGATTAATTTTTGCAATATTAGGAGGAAGTTTAACAGGGATAATTACTGGGCTATTACATACAAAATTAAACATGCATGCAATTCTTGCAGGCATACTTACAATGACAGGTTTGTATTCTATAAATCTTCATATTATGTTGGATAAACCTAGTTTGTATTTAGGTGGATATTCAAATATTTTTGATATTTTAAAAAATAAAATTATTATTAATGGTTATGATTTTGGGCCTTTAATAGAATTATTAATTATAAATATAATAATAATAGCTTTAATGGTATATTTTTTAAAAACACAAGTGGGGATGTCTTTACGTGCTACTGGAGATAATGAAGCCATGGTAAGAAGTAGTAGCATAAATACAGATTTTATGAAAATTATGGGATTTGCATTATGTAATGGTATTGTAGCTTTATCTGGATGCATATATGCTCAATACACTCAAACCGCTACTGTTAGTGTTGGTACAGGTATGTTAGTGTTGGGTTTAGCAAATATTATTGTTGGTGAAACTTTATTTAAAACAAGAGGAATATTAAACCATCTTATTTCTATATTTTTAGGAGCAATTATCTATAGATTAGTTCTTACATATGCATTTCAATTGGGTTTACCTACAAGTGATATAAAATTATTTAGTGCGTTAATTGTTATAGTAGCTATAATGATTCCTACCTTAAAACCTGCTTATATTAAATGGAGGAAGAAAAATGCTGCAAATTGAGAATTTATCAGTAATTTTTAATAAAGATACTATTAATGAAAGAAAAGCATTGGACAATATCTCTTTAGAGTTAAATGATGGAGATTTTGTTAGTGTCATAGGTTCTAATGGAGCAGGGAAGAGTACATTATTAAATGCTATTGCAGGAAATATTGAAGTATACTCTGGAAGCATTATTAATAATGGTAAAAATATAACCTATGAAAAAGAATATAAAAGATCAAGATATATAGGTAGATTGTATCAAGATCCATTAAAAGGTACTGCACCAAGTATGACTATAGAAGAAAACTTAGGATTAGCTTATAGTCGAGGAAAACAAATGAGAATGGGACTTGGTGTAAGAAAATCAGATAGATCTATATTTAAAAAATCTTGTGAAAAGTTGGGATTAGGTTTGGAGCACAGATTAAAAAGCCCTGTTGGCTTACTAAGTGGAGGGCAAAGACAGGCTTTGACATTGTTAATGGCAACTATTCAAACTCCCGAATTATTGCTTTTAGATGAACATACTGCAGCATTAGATCCAAAAACAAGTAAACAAATAATGGAGATAACAGATAAAATAGTAAAAGAAAACAACATTACTACTTTAATGATTACCCATAATATAGAAAATGCTTTAAAATATGGAAATAAAACTATTGTAATGTCAAATGGAAAAATACTTACTATTCTTGAAGGTGAAAAAAGAAAGAATACAAGTATTCAAGATATATTAGATTTATATACAAGTAATTTTGATACATTATCTGATTCAGCTATACTTGTTTAAGACTTCATTTTGAAGTCTTTTTATTAAACATTGAGACTATGTCTTTTATTATTAAATAAGAAACATATATGAAAAACCCACCTAATAGCATTCCTGTAGCATCAATAATCATATCCTTATAAGTAGAAACCCTATCTGGTACATAGCGTTGTATAAATTCATCTGTAAAAGGAACAGCTAATAAGAATATTACAAAGTTTAATATTCTGGATTTAAATAAAGGACATGTTGCTATTGCAATACCAACTAATAAGCCTAAACCAAAAAATTCAATAAAGTGTGCTAATTTCCTTAACAGTGAATGAAACAGGGTTAATGACATAGAAATATTTAGCTTTTCAGCATAATTAACTATTATCTTTGCTAGTTTCATACTTGTTGCACCAGATATCTCACCACTTTGAAGTGAATTTGAAAATATAAACCCTATATATATAATGACAATTAACCAAATCATAAATTTATAAAACTTATTCATAAAAACATCCTCCTGGACTGTCTAATATGATACCATAATTATGTAAATAAAAAGTGAGGTAATTGTGAAGAAGAATAAATTGTTAAATTTAGCCTTAATTGTTATTGGTAATTTTATTTTGGCATTTTCAGTTGCGGTTTTTATTTTACCATATAATATTTTATCCGGCGGAGTAGCTGGAATGGCAGTTGTTTTAAATTCACTATTAGGTATAGATAAGGGTTTTGCAGTTAATTTTTTAGTGATTATTTTATTTTTAATTGGATGGCTAGTGTTAGGTAAAGAATTCGCAATTAAAACCTTTCTATCTTCTGTTACATATCCTATATTTCTAAGTTTAATTACACAAGTGTTACCAATTTTTGAAATAGATAGTTTGTTAGCATCTTTATATGGTGGTTTACTTGCAGGAGTAGGAATTGGTTTAGTTATGAGAACAGGAGCAAGTACTGGAGGTATGGATATTCCTCCACTAATAATAAATAAGATAACAAACATAAAGGTATCTACTTTAATAATGATAATAGACACTGTTACAGTTCTTTTAGGATTTATGACTTATGGATTAGAAAAAGTTTTAATTGGATTTATTTCTGTATTTGCAACTGGATTTATGATAGATAAAGTACTAGTATTTGGTGGTAGCATTAGTAAATCTGTTCAAATTATTTCTAAAAATCCGTATGAAATCATTGATAAAATTCATAATACTCTTGATAGAGGTACTACTATTAGTGAAGCTATAGGTGGTTATACTAAAGAAAAAAGAGTAATCATACTAGTTGTAGTTTCACAAAAGCAGTATAATGAACTAATTGATATAGTTAACTCAATCGACAAAGAAGCTTTTATAATTACTACTGATGCAACATCAGTGCATGGTGAAGGCTTTAGTTTTGGTTTTAGGGTTTGATACTTTTTTTGATTAATGTATACTATGTTATAATAATTTGGAAATGGAGAAATGGAAGATGATCGAATTAAACCAAGCATCTAAGCGCTATAAAAATGGGGTAAATGCGCTTAATGATATAAATTTAAAAATTGATCAAGGGGAATTCGTTTATATAATTGGACCAACAGGTTCTGGTAAATCGACACTTATAAAACTTTTAGATGGTGAAGAAATTCCATCTAAAGGAACTGTTAATGTTGTTGGAATTAATGTTGGAAAGTTAAGGCATTCAAAAGTGCCTTTGTATCGAAGAAATATAGGTGTAGTTTTTCAAGATTTTAGATTACTACCTAGAAAAACAGTTTTTGAAAATATTTCGTATGCATTAGAAGTAATTGGAATGAGAAAAAATTCTACAAGATTAAGAGTAAGAGAAGTAATGAATTTGGTTGGTCTTGATGATAAAGGAAATTCATTTCCTTCAGAGCTTTCAGGTGGTCAACAACAAAGAGTAGCTATTGCTAGAGCAATCGCAAATAAACCAAAGGTTTTAATTGCTGATGAACCTACTGGAAATTTAGACCCAGCTATGTCAGATGAAATAATGTCGTTACTTGAAAAAATTAATAGAGAAGAAAAAACAACTATTTTAATGGTTACTCATGATTTACCTCTAGTTAATAAACACAAAAAGCGTACTATAGTTCTAGAAGATGGACATATAGTGGCTGACTTACAACAAGGAGGCTATGTTCAACATGATTAATAAATTTTTTAGACCTATTAAAGAGGGTTTTTATGGTGTTGGTAGACATGCAGCTATGTCTATTTCAAGTGCTTCGGCTGTTACTATAACGCTATTAATTATTAGCGTTTTCTTAATGTTTTCTATAAATGTTCAACAATTTACTAAAGATATAGAACAGACTGTACAAATAGCTGTAATGGTAGATTATACACATGAAAGCCAGGAACAATTAGATGCAATAGGAATAGAAATATCTAATATTGAAGGAGTAAACGAAGTAACATTTAGTAGTAAAGATGAAGAATTTCAAGCATATTTAGATGGTTTTGATGATGATCAAAAAGAATTATTTGAGCCTTTTAAAGAAGATAATCCTATGCACCATGCTTTTTATGTAAGTGTAGATGAAGGAAGTTTACTTAAAACAGTTGCTGATGAAATTCAAAATATTGAAGGTATAGCTAGTATTAACTATGGTGGAGAAAGTGCGATTCTTGTTATAAATGCTTTAAATAGTGTTAGAACAGGTGGAGCTATATTGGCAATAGCTTTAAGCTTATTAGCAATTTTCTTAATTCAAAATACTATAAAGCTAACAATTTTTGCTCGTTCAGATGAAATTGCAATTATGAGAAATGTTGGTGCTAAAAATCAATTCATTAGATCACCATTTTTAATTGAAGGAATTATTATTGGTGCATTAGGTGCAATCATACCGATATTTATTTCTATATATGGTTATATTTATATATACAAGAGTCTTGGTGGAGTTATTATTAGTAAAATGTTTGTTATGATTCCTCCTCATCCTTTTGTTTTACAAATTGCTGTAATATTATTAGGAATTGGAATGGTAGTTGGATTTATTGGGTCATTCTTTTCTGTAAATAAATATTTAAGGTGGAAAAGATAATGAAAAAAATTATAAGTTTAATATTAGTATCATTCTTAAGCTTTTCTTTTATAATTGTTAAGGCAGAAGATGATTTTGATTCAAACAGAGATTATTATATTGAAATGTGTAGTAAACCAGATAGTCAAAAGACTAATGAAGAAGTAGCTACTTGTAATGCTTTTATGAAGCATATGGCAAGTCAATCTAGTGCTTTAAATAAACAATTACTTGAAATTGAATCAAAAAGAGAAGAAATATCATCAAATATTAAAGTATATGCAGAAAAGATTAGAGGATATGATTCTCAAATATCTGTATTAAGAAAAGAAATTAATTCTTTAAATAATGAAATATCAATTAAAGAAGATGAAATACAATTAAAAGAAGAAGAAATCGTTGCTCAACAAGAAGAGATTGATGCTTTAAAGGAAAAATTAAAAGAGAGAATGGTTAATTCTCAAAAAACTATGAAAATTAATCAATATCTAGATGTAATTATTGGTGCAAAAGACTTTAACGATTTAATTAGAAGAACTAATGGTATAAATGATATTTTGAATTATGATCAAGCTAGTCTAGATCAAATGGCATATTTAATTGAACAATTAAATATTGCAAAAGATGCATTAGAAGTAGCAAAATCAGAATTAGATTCTAAAAAACAAGATGTTGTAAATAAACAAAATACCCTTTTAGTTTATAGACAAGAAGCAGAAACTGTCAGACAAGAATACTTAAAAAAGGAAGCAGAACTTGAGGCAGAAGGAAATAAGATTGCAGGTAATTTAGAAGCTATAAAAAATACAATGACTGAAATTGCGTCTAAGTTAGTTGAAATCGCAGCTTCATCAGGCTTTGCAAGGCCAGTTAGTGGCGGAAGGGTTAGCGCTGGAACTTGGTATTATCCTGCAAGCTTCGGTGGTGGAGTCCATTTGGGTATGGATATTGCTGCACCTAGTGGAACAAATGTTGTAGCTGTAGGTAATGGTGTTATTTTAAAAAGTGCTGATGGATGTGGAGCTGGTTATTTAGGCAATACATGTGGTGGAAATATTGGAGGCTCCAGTGGTGGAGGAAACCAAGTTTATTTGCTTACAAATATAAATGGAAGCCTTTATGCAGTTAAATATTTACACTTATTAGCTGGTACTCCTATTGCTACAGGTACTATTGTTAGTGCTGGTGATAGAGTTGGTGCAATTGGAACAAGTGGAAATTCTACTGGATCTCACTTACACATTGAAGTATTTTATTTAGGTAGTGGTACTATTGCCAACTATGCACAAAACTGGAATGGAGATTTGGCTTTTGGTGCAAGCTGGGGTTATTCTGCATTAAATAGACTTTGTGAAAATGGTATTGGTGCACCATGTAGAATTAAACCAGAATCAGTGTTTGGAGGTTAAGCGAGTAAACACTCGCTTTTTTTAGCAATAATTTAAGTATTAGTGTTACAATAAAAAAATAGGTGAAAATATGAGAAATAATGAAAATGTTAGGGTTAAGTTAGAAAGACACTTATGGCCTGATGAAATAGAAGCAAAACGAGAAAAAAGAGATAAAAAACTAAGAAAATTATTTGTGATATTTAGTGTTTTAGCAGCTTTTTCTTTAGGTTTTGTATTTGGATTTGGAAATAGTGGCAAAGTGGATATCTCTAGCGATATTAATAGTGATAGTGCTAATGAAAAATTAAATGACATTTTAAATATAATGAGCAATAAATGGTATTTTTCTAAGGATGATTCAGATATTGTAAATCATGTAATGGACAGGGCTTATTATGGAATGACTAATGATAGTGAAGTTGACCCTCATACTACATACATGTCTTCAGAAGAAATAAAACAATTTACACAATCTATTAATATGAACTTTGTAGGGATTGGAGTACAATTTGTTAATACAAATGATTATGCGATTGTAAAAAAAGTGTATAAGCATTCTCCTGCAGAAGAATTTGGTGTTCTTGCTGGAGATATTATATATAAAGTTGATGGTGTTGAAGTTAAGGGTAAATCTAGTGATGAAATAGTTGATTTGGTACAAGGTGTATCTGGATCTAAGGTTACAATTGAATTTATAAGACAAGGTGAACCAGTTACCATTGATATAGTTAGAGCGGAAATAAATGCAACAACCTATGGAGAAATGATTAGTGAAGATATTGGTTATCTGGAACTATATCAATTTGGAAACTCTACTTCTAATGAAGTATATGATTATTTAACAATGATGAGTGAACAAGGCTTAAGAAAAATTATTATAGATTTAAGAGATAATGGTGGAGGGTATCTAGATTCACTAGAGCATATATTAAATTATCTTTTACCGGCAAATACAGTAATTATGCAACAAGAGTATGGTAATGGAACTATTGATCTTTCTAAGACTACAAAAGGGGAATTTAAAAATATAGAGGAAATAGTTGTATTAATCAATGAAAATACAGCAAGTGCTTCAGAAGTTATGACATTAGCTTTAAAAGAGCAAAGAGATGGTGTAACTATTGTAGGAACTACATCTTATGGAAAGGGAACTGTTCAAGTTACAAAATCATTTAGTGATGGATCTGCGATTAAATATACTACTTCAAAATGGTTAAGTCCTAGTGGTGTTTGGGTTAATAATGTAGGGATAAAACCTGATATTGTGGTTGAACTACCTACTGCTATTACAACAGCTTATGGAAGCATTGAAGATGGACTTACATTAGATGTTGATAGTGTTAGTGATAATATCAAAACTGTTCAATTAGGGTTAGAATTTTTAGGGTATAAAATAGATAGAACTGATGGATATTTTAACCAAGTTACAAAAAACGCAATTAGAAATTTTCAAAAAGATCATGATTTAGAAGAAACTGGTATTTTAGATTCAAATGTATTTGAAGCAATCTACTCTGCTGTTTCTTTAGAGTGGTCAATGAATAAAGCTAGAGATACACAATATCAAAAAGCATTGGAGTTATTAAATGAATAAGTTTAAATTAGTATCAAAATTTAAACCTACAGGAGATCAGCCTTCAGCTATAACAAAATTAGTTGATGGTTTAAATAATGGAAAGAAACAACAAGTTTTACTGGGAGCTACAGGTACTGGTAAAACTTTTACCATTGGCAATGTAATAGAGAAAGTTAATAAACCTACACTGGTGTTTTCTCATAATAAAACACTAGCAGGTCAATTATATGCTGAATTTAAAGAATTATTTCCTAATAATAGAGTTGAGTATTTTGTTTCTAATTTTGATTTTTACCAACCAGAAGCTTATATGCCAAGAACAGATACATACATAGAAAAAACTGCAAGTATTAATGAGGAATTAGACATGCTTAGAATGGCTGCGACTAACTCTATTTTGGAAAGAAGAGATACAATTATAGTTGCTTCTGTTGCATGCATATATGCTTCAAGTGATCCAAGTCAATATAAGGATATGTTTTTTGCACTAAGAATAGGTGAAATAATAGATAGATCTTCTTTATTAATGAAACTTGTAGATAGACAATATAAAAGAAATGATATTGAACAATCTAGAGGGACTTTTAGAGTTCGAGGAGATGTAATAGAAATAGTTCCTGGACATACAGATCAATGGATAATAAGAATTGAAATGTTTGAAGACCAAATAGAAAGAATTACAGAAGTAGATGTTGTTACTAAAAAAGTTCTTAATGCTTATACTGTATACATAATTTATCCTGCATCAGGTTATGCAAGAGAAAAAGAAAAAATGATTCAAGCGTGTGTTGGAATAGAAGAAGAATTAAAAATAAGACTAAAAGAATTTGAAGATGAGGGAAAGTTTCTTGAAAAAGAACGATTAGAACAAAGATGTTCATATGATATTGAATCATTAAGAGAGTTTGGTTTTTGTTCTGGAATAGAAAACTATTCTATGTATATTGACGGTAGAAAACCAGGGGAAAGACCTTTTAATTTGTTTGATTATTTTCCAGATGATTTTTTACTTGTAGTAGATGAATCTCATGTTTCTCTTCCACAAATAAGAGGTATGTATAATGGAGACAGGGCTAGAAAAGAAACACTTGTTAAATATGGTTTTAGACTTCCAAGTGCTTTAGAAAATAGACCAATGAGATTTCATGAATTTGAAGAACAAACAAACCAAGTTATATATTGTAGTGCTACCCCAGGTGATTATGAACTAGAACAAGTAAATCATGAAGTTGTTGAGCAAATAATTAGACCAACAGGACTATTAGATCCAATTGTAGAAGTAAGGCCTACTAGAGGACAAATAGATGATATTACTGTTGAATTAGATGAAAGAATTGAGAAAAATGAAAGAGTTTTAATAACTGCTTTAACAGTAAAAATGGCTGAAGATTTAACAGCCTACTTAAAACAAAGAAATTATAAAATACAATATTTACATCATGAAACTAAGACATTAGAAAGAATTGAAGTAATTAGAGATTTAAGAATAGGTAAAATAGATGCAATAGTTGGTATCAACTTATTAAGAGAAGGTTTAGATATACCTGAAGTATCTTTAGTATGTATTTTAGATGCAGATAAGGAAGGGTTTTTAAGGTCTCAAAGATCATTGATTCAAACAATTGGTAGAGCCGCAAGAAACGCAAATGGAAAAGTTATTATGTATGCCGACAATACAACTGATTCTATGAAAAAAGCAATAGAAGAAACAAATAGAAGAAGAAAAATACAAGATGAATATAATAAAAAAAATAATATAATACCTACAACAATTGTAAAAGAAATACACGATGCAATTTCCGGAAAAGAAACAAAAGAGATGGCAGCTAAATACATGAAAAAGAAAATTAAGCCTACAAAACGTGAAAGAATTAAATTAATTGAAAAATTAGAGAAAGAAATGAGAGAGGCTGCTAAAGTTATGGATTTTGAAAGAGCTGCTGAATTAAGAGACATTGTTTTTGAATTAAAAGCTGAAGAATAAATAGTAGTGAAATTATTAATAATGTAATATAATTCTATTAAAATTTATGTTATAGTAATTTAACGGAGGGAAATTTTTATGAGTAATAAAAATAGAAACTTCATGGAAGAATTAGCTAAAGAATTAGAAATGAATAAAAATGCTGAAACCTCTATAGATAGCAGTAATAAACAAAAAATTGAAGAAAAACCAAAACCGAAATTAGAAGACGTGAAAGAATCTAAAGATAAATCTCCTGATAGTTTTAACAAAGAAACATTTACAAGAATAGAAAAAGAAAAGATAAAACTTAATCCTAAAGTAATAATTGGTGCTGTTATTGCATTAATTGCAGTTGGAATATTATCATACTTTTTCTTTTTTGCACCAAAGATTGTTATGCCTGATTTTATGGGTGAAAATTTAACTGAATTAACAACTTGGGCATCACAATATGAAATTGATAAAACAGGTATAGTAATTAATAAAGAATATAGCTTTGAATTTGATGAAGGAATCATTATGAGTCAAAGTATCAATCCTGGATCAAAAGTTAAAAAAGACGTTAAACTTACAATTGTAGCATCTGATGGCGCTGATCCAGATGAGATAGTTTCATTTCCTGATATAAAAAATATGAATATTGATGAAATAAAAGATTGGATAAAGGAAAATAAACTTTCAAAAACAAAAGTAGTTACTGAATATAGTACAACCGTAGAAAAAGATATGGTTATTAAATATGATTTAAAAAATGTTAATGAAAATAATTTTACAAGAGGAACAAACTTAAATATTACTGTCTCAAAAGGAGAAGCTCCTGCAGGACAGATTACAGTAGAAGAATTTACAAATAAAACTTATGAAGAAATGAAAGTTTGGGCAAATTCTAAAAAAGTGACTTTAGAAAAGACAGAAGGATATAGTGATACTATTGTTGCAGGAAACGTTATTTCTCAAAGTGTTAAATCAGGAACCGCACTAAAAGAGGGTGAAGTAATTAAAGTTGTAGTCTCTAAAGGTAAATCAGTAAAAATACCTAACTTAGTAGGCTATACACCAACAATGCTTGAGGCTTGGAGTGCAGCACCAGATAGTAAGGTTACAGTTGTTAAAAAAGAAGTATATAATTCTGCTCCTTATGGAAATGTAATAGATCAATCAATTGCAGCAGGAAGCTTAGTTGATCAAGGAAGTGTTTTAGAACTCACCATATCAATTTATCTTCCAGTGCTTCAAACTTCTAGTGATGCATGGTATGGAAAAAATTATATGGAGTTAATCGCAAAAGTGGATGAGTGGAATTATAGAGGTGCAAATATAGCTGCTGGTCCTTGGATTGCTGGAGAATATAGTAACTTAGAAAATGGAGCAATTCTTGAATATGTATGTGCTGATGCGAATGGTAATGAGTTACCAGGAAATTCACAGTATTCAAGAGGTTGTGAAAGACCATTACCACTAGATGCAAAAATTGGTATGAAAGTTTCATTGGGGAAATATTCTAGTTCAGAACCTGATCCAGTACCAACAATAGATCCACCAAAAGTATTATCTAAGTTAGAAAAAAAACAACAAGAAATAGTTATTAGAACATCTCCAAAGGCAAATGTATCTATATCCTTATTGGGTGATGAGCTTAAAAATCCAGACTCTAAAAAAGCATCGGATGATGGTTTAGCTAGATTTGAAAATGTGGATTTAACTAACGTCAATTTAATTACTGTAAAGGTTGAACTTGATGGAGCAACTAATTATGTAGATTTAAATGTTCTTAATGATTAATCATATATATATTACTACTGCAATGGTTACACATAATGGAGCAAGCAATTATAAAGATTTAAATGTTCCCGGGGAATAAACTTATAAATTTTACTATGGGAGGCTTTTTATGAATTTTTTAAACAGAGCATACAAGAATGTTACAAGAAGATTTACAAAGTCCATATTACTTGCGGTTACGTTTTTCCTAATTGGAAACCTAGTAATATTAGGACTTGGAGTTAGTCAGGCTGCAGAAAATGCAAAACTTCTTACTAGACAAAAGATGCGTGCTGTAGTTACTTATGAGATTGATTACCAAGAATATTATAATTATATTAATACTTTGACTGATCAAGATGAAATTAATGATGCATATAATAATTATCCAAGATTAAATAAGGATATTGCATTAGAAATTTCAAAAGATGAAGATGTTAAAACTTTTAATTATATGACTACAAATGTTGTATATAGTCAAAATTTTACAAATGTTCCTCTTGGTAATGAAGAGATGAATAACATGTACAACACCTATACAGATGAATTAGGGAATGTTATAGAATATCAATCACCAAATATATATATATTTACTAATATTATTCCTAATATGATTGAATTTGAAGAAGGTACAAATCAAATCGTTGAAGGTAGATTTTACAACCAACAAGAGATTGATTCTTATGCAAATGTAGTTTTGGTTTCAAAGGAACTAGCTGAAGTAAATAACTTAAGAGTTGGAGATAGTATAACTCTATCAACTCAAGATCTAAGTTCAATAGATTCAAACTATGAAAATTTTGGTATTACTAAAGAATTTTTAACAAATGAGTTTGAAATAGTAGGAATTTATAATACAAATAATGATATTGATCCTAACTCACAAAATTTTAAATATGCACAGCCATATGAAAGTCCTAAAAATTATATATATATGCCATTAACTACTTTAGGCAGTATTCAATATGAACAAAGTATAAAAATGGAAGAGTACTACAATAGTATGTATCCTTCTTATGGAGATACCTCTGTTGAACCTCAAACAATAGATAATTATTTAATACCACATACAGTAGTTTTATTAATAGATGATCCATTAAATGTTGATGATTTTGTTGCAAGAAATGCAAATAGACTTGAACAATACACAAGGCTTAATGCAAACAATGAAACATTTAAATCTATTTCAAAACCACTTGATACATTAAGTTTTTTTGCGAATGTTATAGTTTGGATAGTAGGAATAAATGCTATAGTTATTATTACTTTAGTAACTGCATTAACTCTTAAAACAAGAGAATCAGAGATAGGAGTACTATTATCTTTGGGTGTAAGTAAAGTTAAAATTGTTGCACAATTATTTGTAGAATTATTAATAGTAGCTTTATTAGGATTTACACTAGCTATTGGAAGTGGTTCTTTAATTGCTGGTAGTGTTGGGGATAAAGTACTTCAGTTTCAACAATCGCAAGAAGAATCAGACGATGATGATTACTTTAGCTATTCATATAATGATCCAACCGATTATTTTAGTGAAGTAAGTCAGGAGGACTTATTTAGTGAATATAGAGTAAGTGTAAATCCAATTCTTATTGCAGAAATATACATATTTGGATTAGGAGTTGTGTTTATAGCAATACTAATACCATCTGTAATGATCATGAGATTAAGTCCTAAGCAAATTCTGCTTAGCACTAATTAGGAGGTAACTATATGTCTACAATACTTAAATTAGAAAATATTAGTTATGGATATATTGATGGTGGTTTTAAAAGAGATATCCTAAAAGAGTTAAGCTATGATTTTCAAGAGGGTAAATTTTATACAATACTTGGTCCTTCAGGTTCAGGTAAAACAACTTTATTAAGTATCATTGCTGGGTTAGATAAACAAAACTCAGGGAAAATATATTATAAAGGTGAAGATTTAGATAAGCTTGGTTTGCATAAGTATAGAAGAAATGCAATGGGTATAGTCTTTCAGTCATTTAACTTAATAAATTATTTAACTGCTCTAGAAAATATTCTTGTGGCTATGAATGAAACTGATAATGAATTGCCAAAAAATCATAAAGAATTGGCTTATGGATTATTAAACATGGTTGGAATAGTTGAAAGTAAAGCAGATAGACAAATTAATAAATTATCTGGTGGAGAGCAACAAAGGGTTGCTATTGCAAGAAGTATGGCAAGTAATGTTGATTTAATATTTGCCGATGAACCTACTGGTAACTTAGATTCTAAAACTGAATTAGAAGTTGTAAAATTGTTTCAAAATTTAACTGAAAAATATGGAAAAACTATAATTGTTGTTACCCATAGTGAAGAGGTTAGTAAGCTATCCGATTCTAGATTATTCTTAAAAGATGGAAAATTAATTGATATTGAGTAGCTTTGGCTACTCTTTTATTTTTTTATTTTAAAAAAAATGGTAATATTGTAAACAAGAGGTAAATATTATGGATGAAATTAAACTGTTAAATGTTTTAAAAAATGATCCAAGAATCTCAACTGAAGATTTAGCGGATATTTTAAATGAAGATGTTGATGATGTTGCAAAAACTAAACTGAGGTTAGAAAAAGAAAAAATTATTTGTGGCTACCATACAGTTATTAATTGGGATAAAACAAATACAGAAGTTTGCTCTGCGGTTATAGAAGTTAGTGCTAAACCAGAAAGAGATAAAGGATATGATCAAGTTGCTGCAAGAATAGCGAGATATCCAGAAGTGAAAACTTTATATTTAATTAGTGGTAGGAGTGAATTTTTAGTATTAATTGATGGTAAAACAATGAAAGAAGTTGCAGATTTTGTAGGACAAAAGCTTGCACCTATTGAGGGAATAACTCAAACGGTAACACTATTTGTATTAAAGAAATATAAAATTGAAGGAGTGGAATTAAGTGAAAAAGAAAAAGATGAAAGAATGTTGTTGTCATTATGAGTAAAAAATATTTAAATGATGTAATACAAACTATTCCACCTTCAGGAATAAGAAGATTTTTTAATCTTGCTAATACAATGGAAGGGGTTGTTTCTTTAGGTGTGGGAGAACCTGACTTTGCAACTCCGTGGCATATAAGGGAAGAGGCTATATATGCTATTGAAAAAGGGAGAACCTTTTATAGTGAAAATGTCGGATTATTTGATTTAAGAAAAGGTGTTTGTGATTACTATGAAAGAAGATTTAATATCAAGGGTTATGATCCTGAAAAAAATGCCTTAATAACAGTTGGTGCTTCAGAAGGGATTGATTTAGTAATGAGAGCGTTACTTAATCCTGGTGATGAGGTAATTATGCTAAATCCTTCTTATGTTTCCTATGCTCCTACAGTAATACTTGCTGGTGGAAAGCCAGTAATAATAGAAGTTAAAGAGGAAAATAGATTTAAACTTCTTCCAGAAGATTTAGAAAAAGCAATTAGTGATAAGACAAAGATGTTATTTATTAACTTTCCAAATAATCCTACTGGGGGAGTAATGAATAGGGAAGATTATGAAAAGTTGATTCCTATTATTAAAAAACATGATTTAGTTGTATTATCAGATGAAATATATTGTGAGTTATCTTATGGACATAAATTTACATCAATTGCTTCTTTTGAAGAAATTAAAGACCAAGTAATTATATTAAATGGTTTTTCTAAAGCTTATTCTATGACTGGGTGGAGACTTGGATATGTTCTTGCTCATGAAGATATAATAAATGCGATAAACATAATACATCAATATGTTATTATGTGTGCTAGTACTATTAGTCAATATGCTGCAATAGAAGCTATAAATCATGGTGATAAAGATTGTGAACTGCATAAAGAATCCTTTGAACAAAGAAGAAACTTTATAGTTAATGGTTTAAATAAAATAGGTTTAACTTGTCATATGCCAGAAGGTGCATTCTATGTTTTCCCAAGTATAAAAAATACTGGTTTAACATCAGAAGAATTTTGTGAGCAACTACTATTAGAATCTAAAGTAGCAGTTGTCCCAGGAAGTGCTTTTGGAAGTTGTGGAGAAGGTTATATTAGGATCTCATATGCGTATAGTATTGAAGAGATTAAAGTCGCTCTTGAAAGAATTGAAAGATTTTTAAAAAGTATAGATTTCGTTAAATAATCTTTAAAATAAAAAGGTTTACATAGATTCTGAGGTTTGTTATAATGTATAGCACGGACAGGCAAATTTTTGTGTTGCTTGCTCCTTGGCATATTATGCCCAATAGACCATAAGGAGGTGTACAAATGAAAAAGTATGAAGTTATGTACATCGTAAATGCATCTGTAGAAGATGAAAAGCGTGTTGCTCTAATTGACAGTGTTCACGGGATTATTACTGATAATGGTGGTAAAATCGTGAAGGTTGATGAATGGGGAATGCGTGAGTTTGCGTATGAAATTAATCACATGACTAGAGGTTACTATGTAGTAACTACTTATGAAGCAGAAAATGAAGCAGTTGCTGAGTTTGATCGCTTAATGAGAATCAATCAAAACATCGTAAGATACTTAAATATTAAATTAGATGAAGAATAAGAGGTGTTAAGATGATTAATAGAGTTGTTTTAGTTGGAAGACTAACAAAAGATGTTGAAGTAAGAAAAACACAAACAGGACTTTCTGTTGCATCTTTTACCGTTGCTATAAATAGAAGAGCATCTAAGGATTCTCAAGATAGGCAAGCTGATTTTATAAATTGTGTTGCTTGGAGAAATACTGCAGACTTTATGGGGGCTTATTGTAAAAAAGGAGCTTTAATAGGAGTTGAAGGTAGAATCCAAACACGTAACTATGAAGGTAATGATGGAAAAAGAGTTTATGTAACTGAAGTTGTTTCTGATAGTGTCCAATTACTAGAATCACGTAGTGTTTCTGCTGGTCGTATGAATGAAGATACAATGCAATTTACTTCAAATGACAATAGCGGATATGAAGCTGATAGTAGCTTTGAAGATTTTAATTCTGGATTAAGTTTAGATATATCCAGTGATGATTTACCATTTTAGTGAAAGGAGTTTATCATGGCATTTAAAAAACAAAGAATGGGTCGTAAAAAAGTATGTTATTTTACAAAAAATAATATTAAAACGATTGATTATAAAGATACAGAACTTTTAAAGAGGTTCATTTCTGCTAACGGGAAGATTATTCCTAGACGTGTTACTGGTACAAGTGCTAAGTATCAAAGAATGTTAGCTACTGCAATTAAGCGTTCTCGTCAAATGGCTTTATTACCATATATTGTTGACTAATTACTACCCCCTTATATAAGGGGGTTTTATATATGAGGTGAAAATGAATAATACAAGAAAATTGGTTGAAAGTGCATTGATGAGTGCACTTGTAGGATTATTTGTAATTTTAAACAGACAAACAATAGGTTTATTAGAAGGAATATTATTTTTACTTCCTTTACCTATGGTCTTTTTAAGTTATAAGTATGATGTTAAAACTGCCTTAATGGCTACTGTAGGATCTCTTGTTCTAACTCTTATTTTTTCTGATATACCTACAATATTTACTGTGTTTATTGAAAGTGTTATAGGGATTGTATATGGAAGTGGATTAAGAAAAGAAGAAAAGTCCTCTACTTTATTATTTAAAACTATCTCATTAGCTATTTTTATGAATTTTATTACACTTGTTTTATTTGCTTCTTTTTTCGGTTATGATATAGTTGGTGAAATAAAAGAAATACAGAATATTTTTACAAGTGTTTTAGGAGAAGAAAATATTAGCTCACTGGGTATTAATTTAAAGGCATTTATTGAAGTAATTATGATGGTGTCAATACTTCTCACTGGTGTATTAGAAGGATACTTGACTCATATAAGTTCTAGATTACTTCTTTCTAGATTAAAATTTAAAATTTCTAAACCAACTCCTATATTCTTATATTCTCCAAATATAGCTAGTGGCTATATCGCGATATTTGCTTCTTTATTGTTTTGGGTTTCTATTTATGTTAATTTTGACAATCAAATTATTCAATATGTGTTATTATTTATTGGATTAGTGGGATATATATATTTAGTTGGTTATGGAGCAATTGGAGCAATTGTAATGATTAGAGCATATATGCCTCGTTTAAAAATTATAGGAGCATTGTTTGTGGTTTTTGCGATATTTTTTCTAAATATTGCTTTAATGTTATTTGGGTTTATTTATATAACCACTGATATTAGAGAAAGAACATTAGAGAGGATAATTAATGATTCACAAAATAGATCAAATAAAATTTAGAATCTTATTTATTATGATTATTCAAATAATAGTAGTATTCATTATGAAACTATTATTTGATAGAGGAGTTTTTAGTGCGCTTTTAGTGATTGTTTCAGAAGCAATATTACTTTATTATTCATTTTATGTACTTAAAAATGAACAAGTAAAACATAATGATGAAATGAACGAACTTTTAGGTGAAGGTTCAAGTGATGCATTTTTATTTGGTGAAGTTGGAATAGTTTCATATGATGAAAACTATATTGTTACATGGATGAGTGATTTATTTAATGATAGAGGTATAAATAGGGTTGGTAAAAAGATATTAGTTTGGCTTCCTGAAGTAGATTCTTTACTTAGTGGAAGAGAAGAATTTGTATCTGTATCATTAGATGAAAGAAAATATTTAATTAAAAGAAAAGAAGATGCACCAATGCTCTTCTTTAAAGACATTACAGAAACTGAAAAATATAAAGAAATTTATCAAGATGAAAAAGTAGTAATCGGTATGCTTAATTTAGACAATTATGATGAATCTACTCAATATGAAGATGAATCAGTTGTTGCGACTATTAATAGTGCTATTAGAACACCAATAGTTGAGTATGCTAGAGAAATGGGGATTTTCTTAAGAAGGATTAATAACTATAGGTACTTACTTGTTTTAAATGAAAGAATTTATTCTGAAATAAAGAAAGATCATTTTAGTGTTATGAATAAAGTTAGGAAAGCTTCTAGTCAATTAGAGGTCTCAATCACTTTATCTATGGCTTTTGCAAGAGGTTCAAGTAAATATGAAGAACTTGATGAAATGATAATTCAATTAATGGAATTAGCACAAAATAGAGGTGGAGATCAAGTTGCAGTAAGAAAAGTTGGAGAAGATGTTAAATATTTTGGTGGCTCTAGTGAAGCAGCTGAGAAAAGAAGCAGAGTTAGAGTAAGAATAATTGCACACGCTTTAAGAGATTTAATTCAAAAAAGTTCAAATACTATAATTGTCCTGCATAAAGATGCTGACTTTGATTGTGTAGGTTCTGCAATAGGAATGAGTAGAATTATATCTGCATATAATAAACCAGTAAGTATTATTGCAAAGACTGGTGGTATAGAAGAAAAGTTAAAAAATACATTAGAAATCAATAAAAATGAATTAAAAGATAGAGTTAATTTTATTAGTGAAAATGAAGCTAATAATCAATTAAAAGACTCTACATTAGTATTGATGGTAGATCATCACTCTTTATCTCAATCAAATGGTCAAAGTATAATAGAGCGTGCTAAAACTTTAGTTATTATTGATCATCATAGAAGGAGTGCTAATTTAAATATTAAACCTACCTTAATATATATTGAAGCAGGAGCTTCAAGTACCTGTGAACTTGTTACTGAGTTTATTCCATATTTGAGCAATAGGATTGATATTAATGATTTAGAAGCAAGTATAATGCTTGCTGGAATGACTATAGATACTAATCATTTTAAGGTGAGAACTGGTACTAGAACATACGATGCAGCTGGCTATTTAAGAGGACTTGGTGCTGATCCTATAGTTGTTGATGAATATATAAAAGATACATATAGTGAGTTTGAAATGAAGTCTTACTTAATGTCTAAGGTAGAAGATATTGGACATAATATTGTGATTGCTGCTGTTAAAGATAGAATTGTTTCAAGAAGTATAATTTCTCAAGTCGGAGATTCAATGCTTGGTGTAAAAGACATTGAAGCTGCTTTTATAATTTCTAATACAAATAGTGATGAAGTTGCAATAAGTGCTAGAAGTAATGGAAAAATTAATGTACAAGTTATTATGGAGTCCATGAATGGTGGTGGACATATGACAGCTGCAGGAGTACAAAGAAAAAATACTACTGTTACAAAAGTAAAAGAAGAATTATTAGGTGTAATAAGTGAATATATTGAGTTAAAGGAGGCAGAAAATAATGAAAGTAATATTGTTAAATGATGTAAAAAAAGTTGGTAAAAAAGGTGATGTTGTTGAAGTTGCAGATGGATATGCAAGAAACTTTTTAATTGCTAAAGGTTATGCTGTACAAGAGACTACTACATCTAAAAAAATATTAGAAATTCAAAAAGGTGAGGAAGCAGAAAACCAAGCTGAATTAAAAAAAGAAGCTGAAAATCTTAAAAACAAACTTGAAAATTTAGTTGTAGAATTTAAAGTTAGATCAGGAAAAGAAGGAAAAGTATTTGGTTCAATTTCAACAAAACAAATCGTAGAAGAACTAAGTAAAATGGGAATAAAAGTAGATAAAAGAAAGTTTATTGATACTACCCCTATTAATGTATTAGGCACAACAATAGTAAAAGTTGAGTTATATAAGGGTGTTGTTGGAAATATAAAGTGTCATTTAAGTGAAATGGAATAAAATATGTCTAAGACTTTACCAAACGCAATAGACGCAGAACAAAGCCTTTTGGGTACAATTATGGTATATCCAAATGCTGCAAGGATCTCTATCGAATCAGGTATGATATCTGATTATTTTTTCCTTGATTCTCACCAAAAAATATATAATATAGTAACTGACTTATATAATGAAGGAAAACCGATAGACATAACTACTGTAAGTACTAGATTAAATGATTTAAATTTATTGACATTGGTTGGTGGCTTAGACTATTTAATGAATTTAAGTGATACAGCAGTATCAAGCTATAATACAAAAACTTATGTTGAACTTATTCAAAATAAGGCTTTTATGAGAAACATGATTGATGCATGTAATATAATTATTGATAGTGGTATGGATGGTCAAACTGATATAGATGATTATTTAGATACTGCTGAAAAATTAGTGTTAGATGTTTCAAGAAATAGACGTGCTACAGAGTTTCGTTCTTCTTCTACTTTAGTAGGTGAAGTAATAGAAACAATTAAAAAAAGAGCGGACAATAGAAGTAATGTCACAGGAATTAAAACAGGTTTTACTGATTTAGATAATGTTACGCATGGTTTTCAAAGAGGTGATTTAATAATACTTGCCGCTAGACCTGCAATGGGAAAAACTGCAGTTGCTCTAAATTTGATGACTAAAATTGCACAGTATCAAAATGATCAAGCTGTCGCTATATTTTCTTTAGAGATGCCTGCTGAGCATTTAATACAACGTATGTTGGCATCAAAATCTACAGTTTCTGGTGGTAAGATTGCTACAGGTTCTTTAAGTAATACTGAATGGAGCAAATTAAGTGAGGCTGCACAAGAATTAAAGAATACTAATATTTATATTGATGATTCACCTATTATTAAAGTTTCAGAAATCTTTTCAAAATGTAGAAAACTACAAACTGAAAAAGGATTATCTGCTATAATGATTGATTATATTCAATTATTGAGTGGTTCAGGTTCAGGATCATCTAAAGAAAATAGACAACAAGAAGTTTCAGAAATTTCAAGAAACTTAAAAGCTCTAGCTAGAGAGTTGAAAGTTCCTGTAATAGCTCTTTCTCAATTAAGTAGAGGTGTTGAATCTAGAAGTGATAAAAAGCCAATGATTTCTGATCTTAGAGAATCAGGTTCAATTGAGCAAGATGCTGATATTGTTATGTTATTATTTAGAGAAAAGTACTATAAAAAAGAAGATGGAGAAATCGAGGGAAAAGAAGATCCTATGGAAGTACAACCACTAGATGTTGATATTGCAAAGCATAGAAATGGTGCTACAAAGGTAATAAGGTTTGCATTCCAACCTGCGACCAGTGCTATTTATACTTCAGATAGTGAAAGTTATAGAAAAGAAGATTAATATGAAAAAACATTTACCAGTTATTTTATCTTTAATATTAGCTATAGTTTTTGGGATTGTTTTTAGTAATTATAATCTAGAAGGAAAAACAAATACTGTAGATGCATTAGTAAATACAGATTCTCAAATATTGGCCCAAAAAATATTAAGAGTTAATGATGACGCAAAAAGCATTACTAAAATTTATGTGTCAGGAAAACTATTAGGGGTATTAAGTGATGAGTATTACTTTGATAGTCTTTTAGTTGATGAATACAAAAAAGGATATGAGAAAGATTATCCAAATACAAGGATGGATATTGGACAAGATGTATATAAAACACAAGAGTTAAGTTATTATTCTTATGAAAATATAGATGATGATATTTTTGGATACATAAAAGAAAAGAATTTATTTACGTTAGAGACAACAGCAATAGAGTTTTCAAATAAAGAAGGTGTATATGCACTTATATATGTAACTGATTTAGATTTATTCGATCAAGCACTTAATAAATATTTAATGTATTTCATAGATGAGGATTCTTTAAGAAGATTACAAAGTAAACAGGAAACACTTCCTATTAGTGGATATGGTTCTAGATCAGTGGGACTTGAAATATTAGAAGGTATATCAAATAAAAAAGCATATACTTCATCTAGTAATATAATGACTAGTGTTGATGAAGTTTTAGATTGGTTAAAATATGGAGATAATGAAGAGAGACATTACTATACGGTAAAACAATACGATACTGTAGAAGGAGTTGGAGCTAAAAACTTTGGATTAAGTGCTGAACAAATTATGAATATAAATAGTGATATTATTAAAAGTACTGAGCAAGTTTTAGAAGCGGGAACTATTTTGAATGTTACTTATTTTACATCTCCTATTGATATAGTAGTGAACAAAGAAAGTGTTAAAAAGGAAGAAGTTTATCCTGAAGCTGCTATGCTAGTTGAAGATCCTACTGTAAAACAGGGTGTAACTGAGACAATTCAGGCTGAAGAGCCAGGAAGTAAAAATGTTTTATATGATGAAACATGGATAAATGGTGTGTTAATAAAGGGTATTGAAGTTTCTAGTGTAATTACTGTACAACCAATACAAGAGATTATAAAAGTTGGAACTTTAGTTATACCTGGTATAGGTACTGGTACATTTAGATGGCCGGTTGACAATCCTGTAATAACATGTAGATGGGGCTGTTATTTTAATCATAGAGCAATAGATATTAAAAATGCTTATGATAGGTATGGTTCATTATATGCTGCAGATAGAGGTAAAGTAGAAGAAATTGGTTATACTGGAATTAATGGTAACTATATTATTATTGATCATGGAAATGGATATGAGACTTACTATGGTCATATGAATGTTCCATCACCTTTAAGTGTTGGTGATGTTGTAGATAAGGGAGACGTAATTGGACAAATTGGAAAAACAGGCTATGCTACAGGACCGCATGTTCATTTCTTTATCATTTATAATGGAGAAAGAAGAGATCCATGTGATGGATTCCTTCCGTGTTAAATTATGAAATTTCATTTAATTGCAAGTGGCTCAAAAGGAAATTGTTTTGTTTTACAAGAGGGAAATAGAACAATAGTAATTGATTGTGGTAGCACAAAAAAATATCTTGTTTCTAGCTTTGAAAGACTAGGATTATCTTTTAATGATGTTGATCTTTTATTGATTTCTCATGATCATACTGATCATATTAGTCAATTAAAGCTTTTTTCTAATTCACTTGTTTATTCACCTGTCGCACTTAAAAATAGGGAAGATGCAAAGATAATAAACCCATCAACCTTTTTTTCTGTAGATAATATGAAGGTAACTACAATACCTTTATCTCATGATGCAGAAAGAACTGTTGGGTTTGTTTTTCAAACTTATAATGAAAAACTTGTTTATATAACTGATACAGGATATATTAATACCTCTCATATAAGTTTATTGTATGATGCTGATTATATTATTATTGAAAGTAATCATGATACAGAAATGCTTATGAAATGTAATAGACCTTATTTTATTAAGTCTAGGATTTCTTCTGATTATGGACATTTAAACAATGAAGATTGTGCATATACTTTAGAAGCTATTGTTACATCTAATACTAAAGAAATAATATTAGCACATATATCACAAGATGCTAATACATATGAAAAAGCATTAAGTGTTAATGTTAATCATTTATTAAAAACTAAAAAAGAAGACTTAAATAAAAACCTTAGAATGGTTGCTGCTCAACAATTTGAAATAGTCTCTGGAGGTTTACGTTATGAAAAAGTGGATAATTGCTCTAGTTTGTCTTTTACTAATATGGAATGGATTTATAACTTATGAGTTTTTAGAGTTAAAAACAAATGTAGATTCTAATAAAACACAATCTAATGTTACAGTTTTAAACAGTGTACTTACTGACATTACAGATTTAGTAACTCAAAATGAGCCTAAAGTAGTATCTGTTATTACAAATAAAGATGGTAATGTCTATAGTAGTGGTAGTGGAGTTATTTATAAGCAGGATGAAAATGGTGTTTATATTGTCACTAATGAACATGTAATTTCTAATGGAGATGAAGTAGATGTTATTTTTGCTAATGGTCAAACAATTGATGCTTCTATTGTAGGCAAAGATTCTTTAAGTGATATTGCAGTTTTACTTACTAAACCAGAGTTTAGTGTAGAGGTTTTTACAATAGGTGATTCAAGTAATATTAATAAAGGAGAATATGTTTTAGCAATTGGATCTCCTTATGGATTGGATTTTCAAGGGTCTGTTAGCTTTGGTATTATTTCAGGAATAGATAGAAATATAGGTCTTGATCATAATAATGATGGTAATATAGATTGGGAAATAAGTGTTATTCAAACAGATGCTTCAATAAACCCTGGAAATAGTGGTGGGCCTTTAATTAACCTTAATGGTGAATTAATTGGTATTAATTCAATGAGTATTTCTAATAATAAATATAATGGAATTAATTTTGCGATTGGAAGTAATGAATTTGTACCTATAGTTGAAAAACTAATTGAATTTAATGAAATAATAAGACCTTATATAGGAATAAAGTTTAAAGATATTTCAAAGATGACTGTTTATCAAAAAAGTTTTTATAATATTCCTTTAGATGTTACAGAAGGAATATTTGTTGAGGAAGTATTGGTGGATAGTCCAGCCTATTTTTCTGGCATTAGAAATAGTGATATTATTCTTGAGATAGATGATGTGTTAGTAAAAAATGAAAAAGAATATAATAAGATTATTTACAATTTAAATGTTGGTGATATTGTAAATATTACTTATATGAGAAATAATGAAATCTATAGTGTTGATGTGAATTTACAATGATTAAAATTATTTGTGTTGGTAAAATAAAAGAAAAAAATCTAAATAATCTTATTAATGATTACATAAAAAGAATTAATATGTTTAATACTGTTAAAGTAATTGAAGTTAGTGATGAACCTAATTTTAAAAAAGAAAATGAATCTCTTAATGAACAAGTTAAAAATATTGAAGGTTTAAAAGTGCTAAAGCATATAAATGATGATGAATTTGTTTATGTGTTAGACTTAAATGGAAATGATATGGATTCATTTAAATTTGCGAAAAGTATTGATGAAGCTATGACTTATAAAAGTAGTAAATTGGTATTTGTGATTGGTGGTTCTCTAGGTTTGTCTAAAGATATAATTGATAGAGCAAATATAAGATGGAAGTTATCTAGTGTAACATTTCCTCATCAAATAGTAAGGCTTTTATTAGTTGAACAAATATATAGAGCCTTTTCCATAATTAATAATCTTCCATATCATAAATAAAGGAGCAGACATGGAAAGAAAAATATTAAATACAGTAAGAGGTTTTAATGCAGTTGATGGTGCTGGTGTAAAACTTGTTAGAGTTTTAGGAAATCAAACTACAGATGCCTATGATCCTATTTTAATGCTTGATTCTTTTGATAGTGAAAACCCAGATGATTATACTGCGGGGTTTCCAATGCATCCACATAGAGGAATAGAGACAATTAGTTGGATAGTATTAGGTAACATGGTTCATAAAGATAGCATTGGTAATGAGGATGGAATTAGTGATGGTGAAGTTCAATGGATGAGTGCTGGTTCTGGAATTATGCATGAGGAATTATTACCTGCTTCAAAAAGAATGCTAGGTGTTCAATTATGGCTAAATTTGCCAAAGAAATACAAAATGGTTAAGCCTGAATATAAAGCTATAAAGAAAGATGAAATTCAAGTTATAGAAATACCTAATGGAGAATTAAGGTTATTAAGTGGTCAATATAAAGAATATATAGGGTATCAAAGCAAATATCTTCCATTAGATTATTATGATATTAGACTTAAACCAAATAGTAAATTTAAAATTGAAACTCATATTAATAAATCAATAATGTTATTCATGTTACTAGGTGATGCAAAAATACAAAATGAAATAATTAAAGAAAAAACAGCAGTTAAACTTACCCAAGGTGAGTATATTGAAATTGAATCTTTAGATGAAGATTTAGAAGTATTATTTATATCTAGTGATAGACTTGATGAGCCAATTGCATGGGGTGGCCCTATAGTAATGAATACTCAAGAAGAATTACAAGAAGCTTTTAGAGAACTAAGAAGTGGAACATTTTTAAAAGAAAACAAAATTGAGGGTTTTTAAAAAGTGTAGTAATCTAATTAAGTTAGTTTAACCGTTTACATTTCACAATTAATAAGGTAAAATATCTTTATAATATCAGGAGGAAAATCTTTAATGAAACAAATTTCAGTATTAGTAATCGATCCCGTTGGTTTACATGCACGTCCTGCTACAGTTGCTGTAAATGCTGCAAGTAAATTTAAGAGTGAAGTGAAGATAGCGTACAAAGGTCGTACAGTAAACATGAAATCAATCATGGGAGTTATGTCTTTAGGAATCCCTACTCAATCAGAAGTTACAATAACTTGTGAAGGTGATGATGAAGAATTAGCTATCAAAACAATCGAAGAAGTTCTACGTGCACAAAAAGTAATTGCTTAGAGTGTTACAATCATTTCAGGAAGGTGCCGATATCTTCCTGTTTTTTTTACAACAATAGAAGGGTGACTTTATGGAGATTAAACAAAAATATAATAGATGGTTAAACCATCCAAACATCGAACCATCTTTAAAATTAGAACTTGAAAAGATGGATGAAAAACAAATTAATGACGCATTTTATACAAATATAGAATTTGGTACTGCTGGAATGCGAGGTATTTTAGGGGCTGGAACAAATAGAATCAATATTCATACTATTCGTAAGGCAAATACAGGATTTGCACAATATATTGCTAGCAATGGTGATGAAGCTTGTAAAAGAGGGGTTGCAATAGCTTTTGATAATAGACGCATGTCCAAAGAGTTTGCAATGGACTGTGCTAGACTTCTAGCTACTTATAATATTACAAGTTATGTATTTGATAGCTTAAGGCCTACTCCTGAGTTATCATTTGCAGTAAGGCATCTAAATTGCTTTGGTGGAATTATGATGACAGCATCTCATAATCCTAAAGAATATAATGGTTATAAACTTTATGATGATAAAGGTTGTCAATTAGTACCTGCATTAGCTAAACAAGTAATTGATAGAGTAAATGCAGTTGAAGATGAGCTTGCAATAGAAGCAAATCCAACGAAAGAACAAGAAATGCTTATTCATATAATTGGGGAAGAAATTGATGAAGAGTACTATAAGAATGTATTAAGCATTCAATTAGAACAAGATCAAGATAAATCAAATGTAAAGATTGTGTTTTCTCCTGAACATGGTACATCTTATATTCCTGTTACAACTGTATTTAAAAGAGCTGGTTATAATTGTATTCCAGTTATTGAACAATGTAGTTTTGATCCTGATTTTCCTAACACACCAACTCCAAATCCAGAAGAGCCAGGTGCTTATATCTTAGCTCAAGAATATGCTGAAAGAGAAAACGCAGATCTTATTTTAGTATGTGACCCAGATGCAGATAGAATGGGAGTTGGAGTTAAACATGATGGTGAATTTATAATTCTCTCAGGTAATCAATCTGGTGCAGTCTTAATTGAATATATTTTTAGTAGACTAAAAGATAAAGGTTTAATGCCAGAAAATCCAGTAATGTTTAATACTGTTGTTACAGGAGATCTTGGAGAGAAGATCGCTGATAAATATGGTGTTGAAACAGAAAAAACTCTAACTGGATTTAAATTTATTGGTGAAAAAGTTGCTAAATATGAAGTTACAAATGAGAAACAATATGTATTTGGTTATGAAGAAAGCTATGGTTCACTTATTAAGCCTTTTGTTAGAGATAAAGATGCACCTCAAGCTTGCTTAATGCTTGCAGAAGCTGGTGCGTATTATAAACATCAAAATAAGACGTTAGTTGATGTTTTAAACGGTCTATATGATGAATTAGGATATTATGTTGAGACTCAAACTTCTCTTGCACTTGTTGGAGAAGAAGGAGCTAAAAAGATTCAAAGTATACTTGCAAATCTTAGAAAAGATAGGCTAACTGATATTAATGGTGTTAAAGTAATTAAATGGGAAGATTACGGAAGCTTAGAGTATAGTGAAGATGGTGAAGTAAAACCATTGGTTGGATTTACAAAATCTGAAGTATTAAAATATTTCTTGGAAGATGGAACTTGGATTGCTGTTAGACCAAGTGGAACAGAACCAAAATGTAAAGTGTACTACTGTGTTAAAGGTAGTAATTCAGCTGATGCTTTAGAAAAAGCTGAAGAATACAAAAAAGTAATGAAAGAAATAATTGCATAAATAAAATAATAAAAACTTGGATTATATCAATATAGCTAATCCAAGTTTTTCATTGTTTAATCATGTTGAGAATGCCTATAAATAATAGTATAATTTTACTATGGGAATTAATAAGAACATTATGGTGTTGTTTTCTTATATAAATATAAAATAAGATTAATTAAATACATTATTAATGTTTTTTAATGACTAAAAAACAATGTAAAATATATTATTTAGTATATTTTGTTATAATAAACTTAGGAGAAATAAATGATTTTTATTACAGGAGACACACATGGTAATTTAGATTATAAAAAATTAAATGTTGATAATTTTCCTATTCAAAAGAAGCTTACAAAAAGAGATTATGTAATTGTTGTTGGAGATATGGGAGTAATTTGGGATGATAATGATGAAATATTGATGGAATATTATAATTCTAAAAAATTTACGACTTTATTTATAGATGGCAATCATGAGAATTTTGATAAATTAAACAATTATAAGATAGAAAAATGGAATGGTGGAAACGTTCATAAAATAAGTGATAGCATAATTCATTTAATGAGAGGACAAATATTTGAGATAGAAGGTCTAAAGTTTTTTACTTTTGGAGGTGCTAATTCAATTGATAAAAAATATAGAAAAGAGGGTATAAGTTGGTGGCCTGAAGAGTTACCTAATGAAGAAGAATATTTAAGTGCATATAAAAATTTAGAAAAATGTGATTATAAAGTTGATATAGTACTAACTCATAGTGCACCTTACAGTATGCTGTATAAGATTAATTCTAGAATAAAGGGTAATAGATTAAACAAAGAATTAGATAATATAGAAAAAAAGTTAGATTATAAGTATTGGTTTCTAGGACATTATCATTTAGATATGAACCTAAGTGATAAGATAATAATTCTATATAATGATATAATTAAAGTTGACAATCAACTTAAAATAGAAAGATATTAGAGGAAGGAATATGAACAAACAAATAATTGAAAGTTTTCACCATGGGCATTGTTTAGATGCTTACAAAGTTTTTGGAGCTCATCTTACTACAGAGAATAAGGTTAAGGGTGTAAAGTTCACTGTATATGCCCCAAACGCATTAAAAGTAAGCGTTGTGGGCGAATTTAATGGATGGAATGAAGATAATCATGGAATGAAAAAAATAACAGAGGAAGGGATTTATACTTTATTTGTTCCAGATTTAAAGCAATATGATATTTATAAATTTAGAATCGAAGATAGACATGGAAATACATTTGATAAGGCAGATCCATACGCTTATTTTAATGAGCTAAGACCAAATACTGCTAGCTTAGTTTATGATCTTAGTAGTATAAAATGGAATGATCAAAAATGGATGAAATCTAGAACGAAGAATTTTGATAAACCAGTTAATATTTATGAAGTTTATGCTGGTGGTTGGAAGAGATATGATGATAGACCGTATTCTTTTGAAGAACTAAAAGAAACATTAATTCCTTATGTTAAAGAAAATGGATTTACTCATATTGAGTTCATGCCTTTAACTGAATATCCTTATGATGGATCTTGGGGATACCAAGTTAGTGGTTATTATGCTTGTACTAGTAGATATGGTAATCCTACAGAACTAGCTTCATTTATAGATGAATGTCATAAAAATAATATTGGAGTTATTATGGATATGGTTCCGGTTCACTTTGTAAAAGATAGTCATGGACTTAGACTATTTGATGGTGATCCTGTATATGAATATAGATATCAAAAAGATGCAAACAGTCAATGGGGTACTTTAAATTTTGATTTATGGAAAGAAGAAGTAAGAAGCTTTTTAATTAGTAGTGCAAGTTTTTGGTGTGATATTTATCATGTTGATGGTATTAGAATAGATGCAGTTTCAAATTTAATTTACTGGGAAGGTAATAGAGACAGAGGAACTAATGAAGGTTCTTTAGCATTTATAAGAAGAATGAATTATTATTTACATGAAAAATATCCTGGGTTGATGCTTATTGCTGAAGATAGTAGTGATTTTCCAAATGTTACAGAACCTACTTCAAAAATGGGATTAGGTTTTGATTATAAATGGGATTTAGGCTGGATGAATGATACTCTTAAATATTATAAGACAGATCCTCTTTATAGAGTTTGGGATCATCATAAAATAACTTTCTCAATGGCTTATTTTTACTCAGAAAGATTTTTAATGCCTTTATCACATGATGAAGTAGTTCATGGTAAAAAGACAATAGTTGACCAAATGTGGGGTGATTATGACCAAAAATTTGCTCAAGTAAAAAACTTATACGTATATATGTATGCACATCCTGGTAAAAAATTAAATTTCATGGGCAATGAACTAGGTATGTTTAGAGAGTTTGATGAATCAAGAGAGCTTGATTGGATGTTACTTGAATATGATAGACATAGAATGTTTGCGCAATTTTTTAAAGATTTAGGTAATATATATCTTTCTCATCCTGCGTTATATAAATACGATTATGATTTTAATAAATTTAAATGGATTGATGCAGATAATACATCTCAAAGTATATACTCATTTTACAGAGAAGATGAAGATGAATATATTGTTTGTATTATGAATCTATCTGTGGCTCAATATGATAGTTTCTTAGTTGGAGTTCCACAAAGTGGATCTTATAAAGAGATAATTAATACTGATTCAGCTATTTATGATGGAAGTGATTTTACAAATAAAAGAGCAATTAGGTCTAAAAAGCAAAAAGAGGCACTTCGTGGATATGAAAATGCTATAAGTGTGAAAGTTGCGCCATTTGGTGCTATGCTATTTACAAGCAAAAAAGTAGTAGCAAAAAAAACCGTCAAAAAAACTAAAAAAGGGAGATAACTATGTATAGTAGCAAAACTGAATTTATAAATGATTTTCGAAAAAGAATGGAAGAAACTTATGGTAGAACTGTAGAAACTTCAGATAAAACTGAAAAGTATATGGTTTTAGGTAATATGATTAGAGATTATGCAAGTGTAAACTGGATGAAATCAAAAGAAGTTTCAGGGAAGCAAAATAATAAACAAATGTATTATTTTTCAATGGAATTTCTAATGGGAAGATTAATGACTAATAATCTTATGAACTTAGGCATTTATAATTTAGTTAAAGAAGCACTAGAAGATTTAAATTTAGATATTAATGAATTAGAAGATTTAGAAACAGATCCAGGACTTGGAAATGGTGGATTAGGAAGACTAGCAGCATGTTTTCTTGATTCTTTAGCATCAACTAATTTACCAGGTAATGGAAACTGTATTAGATATGAATATGGTTTATTTAAACAAATTATTGATGAAAATGGTAATCAAATAGAGGTACCAGATCAATGGTTAAAAATAGGTAATGTTTGGGAGGTAAGAAAGCCAAAACATGCTGTTGATGTTAGTTTTGGAGGATATGTTACAAGTATTACTGATAATAATGGAAAAATGCATTTTGAGTTACATGATCCAGAAAATGTTTCTGCAGTAGCTTATGATATACCTATTGTTGGACAAAATACTAAGTTAACAAATACACTTAGACTTTGGTCTGCTGAAGCGAGTGAAAAATTACCTTATAATATAGATTTTGAAAAATATCTTGCAAATGTTGCGGCAATCAATTTAAATGTTTATCCAGATGACTCTACAGAACAGGGAAAAATATTGAGACTTAAACAACAATATTTCTTGGTTTGTGCTGGACTTAGCTCAATTGTTAAAACGCATATGGATACATATAATACTTTAGATAATTTTGCGGATAAGGTGGCTATTCAATTAAATGATACCCATCCAGTTTTAGCTATACCAGAATTAATGAGAGTATTAATGGATATTTACGGATATGAGTGGGATGACGCTTGGGAAATAACTGTAAATACTATGGCATATACAAATCATACAGTACTTTCAGAAGCTCTTGAAAGATGGGATACTGATTTAGTTCAAAAATTACTTCCTAGGATTTATATGATTATAGATGAAATAAACAGAAGATTTGTTTCTGAAATAAGACAATTCTATCCTGGAAATTATGATATGGAAAATAGAGTCTCTATTATAAAAGATAAACAATTACATATGGCAAATTTAGCAATTATTGGTAGTCATAGTACTAATGGTGTTGCAAGAATGCACTCTGAATTAATTAAGAATGAATTATTTAGAGATTTTGCGTATATTTGGCCTGAAAAATTTAATAATAAGACTAATGGTATAACACCAAGAAGATGGTTATTATATTCTAATCCACAATTAACTGAATTTTTAGATGAAAGAATTGGCACAGGATATAAAACAGATTTTGATCAAATAATTAAGTTGATGGATTTTGTGGATGATAAAAAAAGTCAAGAAGACTTCTTAAAAGTTAAACATGAAAGAAAAGTTATATTAGCTAACTATATTGAAAAAGTAACTGGTATTGAAGTTGATACAAATTCTATTTTTGATACACAAGCAAAAAGATTGCATGCCTATAAAAGACAATTATTAAATGTTTTACATATAATAATGCTTTATCAAAGAATACAACAAGATCCTGGATTTAGAATTACTCCAAGAACGTTTATTTTTGCGGCTAAGGCAGCTCCATCTTATACTTTTGCGAAAAAAGTTATTAAGTTAATTAATAATATGGCTTCAGTTATTAACTCTGATCCATATGTAAGAAATATGATAAAGGTAGTATTTATTCCTAATCATTCAGTTTCACTTGCTGAAATTTTAATGAGTGCATCAGATGTTTCTGAACAAATTTCTCTTGCAGGAAAAGAAGCAAGTGGTACTGGCAATATGAAATTTATGATGAATGGTGCAATTACACTTGGTACATTAGATGGTGCTAATGTTGAAATTGATGAACTTGTTGGTAGAGATAATGATCAAATATTTGGTTTGACAGTTGATGAAGTTAGAAATTTAAGTCATAGATATAATGCTTTTGATTATTACCATGGAAATTATCATTTAAAAAGAGCTGTTGACTCACTTATAGATGGAACATGGTCAAATGATACAAATGATTTTAAAGAAATTTATGATGAATTATTAATTAAAAACGATGAATATTTCTTGTTTGCTGACTTTGATAGTTATGTAAATGCACAAAGGGAAATAGAAAGAAAATATAATGATAAGGAAAATTGGGCAAAGTCTTGTTTGATTAATATTGCAAAATCTGGTTTTTTCTCAAGTGATAGGACTATTAAGCAATATGCTGAAGATATATGGGACATTGAACCAATAAAGGTAGGTTAGTTAATTGAAATCTAATACAAATATGCAAGCATATCTTGATGATTTTGGATTGATAAATTGTTATATATCTAAAAGTTTTTATAGTGGAAAAAGTGATTTTTTCTATCTTAGTAATGATGATGGTTATTATAAAGATTGTATAGTTAAACAAATTGAAGAAAGAAAAGACAATATTAAATATCAGTTAATTATTCCAACAGACTATGAATTTGGAAAAGAGTATGCATTAGTTTGTAGTTTAGGAGTACAAACAGTTGTTCAAGTGAGATTTATAGTTAAAAATCCTTTATTTGATAAACTATTTACATATACAAAAAGCGATTTAGGAAGTACATATTATAAAGATAAGACTGATTTTGTACTATGGGCACCAACCGCAACAAAAGTAATGGTTGTTGTGGATAATGAAGGCGAAATCATTGCTAAACAAATGCAAAGAAGTGAATTTGGTGTTTATAGAGCTAGTGTAAAAGGCGATTTAAAAAGAGCTACCTATGTTTATCATGTTAGTGTTAATGGTAGCGTTAATATGACTAGCGATCCTTATGGTTTAAGTAGTAAAGCAAATGGCGAAGTTTCTGCGATTATTGATTTAAAAGAAGCTTTTGGTGAAGTTGATGATATAATTTTACCTGAATTAAAACACAATGTTGATGCTATTATTTATGAATGTAGTATTAAAGATATGACAAGTTCAATTTTATCTGGAAGTACTAATCATGGTTATTTTGAATCTTTAAGTCAACCGCATACTAATTATCAAGGAAAATCTACGGGAATAGACTATCTAAGTAAACTCTCTGTTACTCATGTTCAATTTATGCCTGTAAATGATTTTGCGACGGTTGATGAACTACATAAGGATAGATCTTATAATTGGGGATATGATCCTCTTCAATATTTTACATTAGAGGGATCATATAGTGCTAATCCAAATGATCCTTATGATAGAATTAAACAATTTAAACATCTAATTGTTGAACTTCATAAAAGAGGCATAAGAGTTAATTTAGATGTTGTTTATAATCATGTTTATGATATTAAAATGTCATCAATAGATCGATGTGTACCTTATTATTTCTTTAGATATAATGATTCAGGTTATTTATCTAATGGTTCTTATTGCGGTAATGATATAGATTCAGAAAAATCTATGGTTAGAAAATATATTATAGATAATATTAAAATGTGGTTAAAACTTTATAAAGTTGATGGTTTTAGATTTGACTTAATGGGATTAATTGATATAAAGACAATGAATGATTTATTTTTTGAAGCTAAAAAAATTAATCCAAGTGTTATGATTTATGGAGAAGGTTGGAATATGCCTACATTCTTAAATGATGAAGATAAATCTAAAATTGAAAATAATTCAAAAATGCCAGGAATCGGTCATTTTAATGATTATTTTAGAGATAGTTTAAAAGGTAAAAGTGCTGATAGTGAAAGATATGATAAGGGTTATTTAACTGGTAATTATGGAATGGTTTATGAAATGATGTCTAGTTTAGTTGGAAATAGTATAAATGGAAATTATTTTCAAAGATTTATTGATCCAAATCATAGTATTAATTATGTTGAAGCTCATGATAATTTAACATCATGGGATAAAATTAAAGAGTGTTGTAAGAGCGAAATAAGAGAGATTAGGATGCAAAGGCATAAGATGCTTATTGCATGTACAATATTTGCACAAGGTGTTCCATTTATTCATAGTGGACAAGAATTTTGTAGAACTAAATTATTAATGGGTAATACTTATAATATGGGTGAAGATATTAACAAAATGGATTGGGAAAGAATGGCCCAAAACTATGATATTGTTAATTATACTAAGGCATGTATCCTATTACGTAAAGAATTACAAGGTTTTAGATTACCTACTTCAAAAGAAATTGCTGAGAAAGTTTCTTTTAAAGTTTTAGATAATGTTGTTTTAGAGTATAATATTAGACATGTTGATAAAAAAGTTAATATCAATGGAATTAAAGTGATTATTAATCCAACAGAGTATGCTCGAGATTATACGTATAATGAAGACTATGTTACTTTGATGGATCAAAGTGGTTATACAATACAAGCACCTGTTTCTAAAAGAATACACATTGAGCCTTATTCTGTAGTGGTGTGTGCATTATTATAAAAACAGATGTTTAATCTGTTTTTTTAAATGGAGGAATTATGAGATTTAATAATTTTTTTACAAGTGAAGGTAGACATTATGAAAAAGCTATCAAAATTTCAAAAAAAGTTTTAGATTTAGAAGAAGAATATTCAAAATTAAGTAATGAAGAGCTTAAAAATAAAACTGTAATTTTTAAAGAAAGATTAAAAAAGGAATCCTTAGATGAAATATTAGTTGAGGCTTACGCTACATGTAGAGAGGCTTCAAAAAGAGTTATTAATGAGTTCCCGTTTAAAGTACAAGTTTTAGGTGGTGTTTTATTACATTATGGTGATATTGCTGAAATGAAAACAGGGGAAGGTAAAACTCTTACTGCGACTATGCCTATTTATTTAAACGCATTAGCGGGGAAAGGTGCTCATGTTATTACTGTCAATGAGTACTTAGCTCAAAGGGATGCTGAGTGGATGGGTCAAATATATAATTTTTTAGGACTTAGTGTTGGTGTTAATAGGCATGGACTTACTAAAGAACAAAAACAAGCGGTATTTAATTGTGATATTACCTATACAACAAATTCGGAAGTTGGATTTGATTATCTAAGAGATAATATGGCAATTAGAAATGAAGATAAGGTATTGCGTGGCTTGAATTTTGCGATTATAGATGAGGTAGACTCTATTTTAATAGATGAAGCTAGAACACCGTTAATAATTTCAGGTCCAGGAGAATCTTTGGACTCTCAATATTTAATCGCTGATAGATTTATAAAAAGTTTACATAAAAATGATGTTGAAGTATTTATGGAAGATAATGCGGTTAACTTAAGTGAAAGCGGAATTAAAAGGGCTGAAAGATATTTTAAAATTGATAATATTTTTGATCAAGGACATGCAGATCTCATACACTTTATTCAAAATGCTTTGCGAGCTAATATTTTAATGAATAAAGATGTTGAGTATATTGTAAGTGATGATGAAATAGTTCTTATTGATAAATTTACTGGAAGAAAGATGGAAGGTAGAGAATTTAGTGATGGTTTACATCAAGCAATTCAAGCAAAAGAAAATGTTGGTATTAAACTAGAGACAATGACTCTTGCTACAATTACTTATCAAAATTTCTTTAGATTATATAATAAACTTTCTGGAATGACTGGGACTGCAAAAAGTGAAGAAGATGAATTTATTAATATATATAATATGCGAGTATATTGTATTCCTACAAATAAAGATATTATAAGAATTGATGATGAAGATAAAATATTTCTTACTAAAAAAGAAAAATATGAAGCAATTGTTGATAAAGTTGTAGAATTGTATAATAAAAAACAACCAGTTTTAATTGGTACAATATCTATTGATATGTCTTTAGCTCTTTCTGATATGTTAAAAAGAAAAAATATACCTCATCAAATATTAAATGCTATTGAGGATAAATATGAGGCTAGTATTGTTTCTAATGCAGGGAAAATAGGTACAATTACTATTGCGACTAATATGGCTGGAAGAGGTACAGACATTAAGCTAGATGAAGAAGTTAAAGAGCTTGGTGGACTAGTTGTTTTAGGAAGTGAAAGACATGAATCTAGGCGTATAGATAATCAATTAAGAGGTAGAAGTGGAAGACAAGGGGATCCTGGCTATACTTGCTTCTATAGTAGTTTTGAAGATGATTTAGTAATTAGATACTCAAGTGAAAATACTAAAGAAATAATTGAATCATTTAATGAAAAGACATCTAATGATAAAATGATTAAAATTATGGATATGATTCAAAAAAGAGCAGAAGGATTAAATTACGATAGTAGAAAACAAGTTCTTGAATTTGATGATGTATTAATGGAACAAAGATTAATGGTTTTTAAAACTAGAGATGAAATATTAAATCAAGAAAATATTGATGATACAATTATTCCAATGTTAAGTAGATTTTTTAAATCAATGTTTAATGAAAATAATTATTTAGAATTAGGTTTTAGTGAAAAAACAGATTTTTTAAAAAATGTATTATCTAAATATGACCAAATAAAGCAAGATGAGTCTATAGAAGAAAAAGCAAAAAGTTTGTTATTGATTATTATGGATAGACAGTGGATTGAACATATTGATAATATGTCTAGATTTCAAAAGGGTGTTTATTTAAGACAGTATGCACAAATTAAACCTTTAGATGCTTTTAAAGAGGAAGCTTATATAAGATTTGAAAATATGATGAATAATATTGTTGAACAATTTTCAATAAACTTCACAAGATTTATAAATGAAATATAAAAAATGATACAATATATACGAGGTGTAAAAATAAAAAAAATACTAAGTATATTTGTATCTTTTATTTTGGTTTTAAATATTGTTAGTTGTAAAAAAATTGAATCAGTAAAAGATAATAAAATCGAAAAATATAATGAAGAGTTTAATGATTTTTTAGATGAAGAATTTAAAGATTCAATGGAAGCTGATTATTTAAATAACCACTATTCACTATATGACTCTAGTTATATGGGGATTATTAAACCAGAACCTTTACTTGATCCTAATGATTTTAGTATAGACTCTTATGCTGATTCTAAAGAGGATGGCATAGAATCTTTAAATACTTTAAAGTCATTTGACTTAGATTCTTTAAGTGAAGAACAGATATATACTTATAAAGTATATGAATATTATTTAGAAAATTATATAAATCTTAATGACCTATTACTTTTTGATAATGTCTTTGATTCTAGCAATGGAATTCAAGAGAATTTACTAACAATTTTTATTGAGTTTGAATTTAGGAATCCTGAAGAATTTGAAGATTATTTAAAACTATTATCTGATGTTTCAAGTTATGTTGAAGCTGCTATAGATCTAACAAAATATCAAGCATCTTATGGATTTTATATGAGTGATTCAGCTGTTGATGAGACTGTAAATGGTATTGATAGTTTCACATCGAAGGTTGAAGATAATGAATTAATTATTTTATTTAATAATTCTTGTGATAATTTTGATGGATTAAGTAAGGAGCAAAAACAAGAATATAAAGAGAGAAATAAAGATATAATTATAAACTCTGTGATTCCTGCTTATATTAATTTGAAAGAAGAGCTGATTAATTTAAAGGGTTCAAGACGTGCTAAAGGTGGAATTTCTTCATATGATGGAGGGAAAGAATATTATCAAGCTTTACTTAATAATAAAACAGGATCTAATAAAACAAGTAAAGAGCTCTTTAATATGTGTCAAGACTATTTGGACTCTATCCTATTAGAATATGTAACAATATATCAAAAAAATCCAGATGCTTTTGATAACTTTGAAGATGAGCCAAAACAAATTAGAAACTTTGATACATCAGATATATTAGAATTTATAAAGGAAAATATGATTTATGAATATCCTTTAGGACCTGATGTAAATTATACTATTTCATATTTAGATGAAACTGTCGCAAATGATTCAATACTTGCATATTATCTTAATCCACCTATAGATAATATTAGTAACAATATTATTAAAGTGAATCCTAATACGGGAAATCATAAAATGACGTTGTATACAACAATTGCTCATGAAGGTTTTCCTGGACACTTATATCAAGTTACATATTACTTAAATACTAATCCACATCCTCTTAGAAGAAATATAAGTAACATAGGCTATACAGAAGGATGGGCTATGTATACAGAGTTAAATGCAATTGACTACTTAGATATTACTTATGAACAAAAGATTGAAGAAAAATTAAATATTAAATTCAATTATGTTTTACTGGCCGCACTAGATATTATGGTTAATGGTTTAGGATATAATTTAAGTCAAACTTCTAAGTGGTTAGACTATTATATTAATCCTGATTATATCGAAGAACTTTATCAGGATGCAATAGATAATCCTGGCACATTTTTACCTTATGGAATAGGGCTTATGTATTATGAAAATTTAAGAGATTCTGCAAAAAAACAATTAAAAGATAAATTTGATCCAATAAGTTTTCATGAAGTAATTTTAAAAAATGGAGACAAACCATTATATTTACTTGAAGAAGATGTTAATAAGTATATAAGTTTAAATAAATAAATATGTTATAGTTTATATATGAAAAAGACATTAATATTTTTAATTTGTTTCATATTAATTTTGACTGGTTGCAATAAAAAAGAGGTGGAAACTTCTAATAATATTTATATAAATGAGACTAGTATTTTAAGTACAACAAGATCAATAATATTTAATTTAGTTAATCAAAATAATGAAATCTCAGATAAGCTTTCAACTGAATTTAAAGATGAAATTTCAGTTAAAGCTTTATTTGAACAATATATAAAGTATGTAGAGGATTTAACGTATTTAGGTGTAGAAGATCCATATATTGTTAATGATATTTGTGCATACAATTATATAAATTTCAAAGAAAAAACAATCAAGGTTTATATGTGTTTTGATGATAATTTGCAAGTAGAAAGTTTAATAATAAATGATTTAAAAGATTATGAAGAATTAATAGATAATAAATATTTTAAAGAAGAAGCTGTTTTAGTTGGTAATAAACCATATTTGAATGGAATTATCACTTTACCTAAAAATGTAGAAAATCCTAGTGTTGTTGTAATGGTTTCAGGTTCTGGATCAAATGATATGAATGAGACAATAGGTGAAAATAAACCTTTTAAAGATATAGCTCACGGTTTAGCAAAACTAGGCATTGCAAGTATTAGATTTGATAAAAGGACCTATGCGTTTTATGAATCAATGGATATTGAAAATATTACAGTTTATGATGAATATTTCTATGATGTATCAAGTGCTATTCATATGTTAGAAAAATATGATATTAATCCATTTAAAATATATTATTTAGGCCATTCATTAGGAGGCATGCTTTCATTTTCAATGATGTATCAACATCCTGAATTAAAAGGAGCAATTATCTTAGCTGGTTCAAGTAGAAAACTAGAAGAAATAATATATGATCAAGTAAAAAACGATTATATTTCACAAGGATTAGATAACGAAACAATAAAAAATAATATGCTGCCTTATGAAGAAGCAATTAAACAAATTTCAGAGTTAAATAGTGATAGTAAGCATACAACTATATTAAATATTAATAGTGAATACTGGAACTCCTTAAATGAGAATTCTTTTGAAAGATATAAAGATATAAATGATAAATATTTAATACTTCAAGGTGAAAAAGATGTACAGGTATATTATGAAACAGACTTTGAATTACTTAAGGAAGAGTTTAAAAATAATAAAAATGTCACATTGAAATCATATGAAAATTTAAATCATTTATTTATGAATAGTATTTCAAATTCTATTGATGATTATAATATAAAATCTAAAGTAGATGAAAAAGTAATAGAGGATATTGCTGATTGGATTAATGGGAAAGATATATTGAAAGAAAAAAAGAAATGAATAATTGGACAAACTTTATAAAATCAGAATTTGAACAACCCTATTTTAAAGATCTTTCTATATTTTTAAAGGAAGAATATGAAAACAAGGTTATATATCCACCTAAAGATCTTATCTTTAGTGCATTTGATTATTGTGATTATGATAATGTAAAAGTAGTAATACTTGGTCAAGATCCATATCATCAACCTAATCAAGCTCATGGTATGTGTTTTTCTGTAAATAAGGGTGTCAAAATACCCTCTAGTTTAGTTAATATTTATAAAGAGTTAAATAATGATTTAGGCTGTAGTATACCTAGTCATGGCTACTTAATGCAGTGGGCTAAACAAGGTGTATTTTTACTTAATACTATTTTAACAGTAGAAGCAAACAAGGCTTCTTCTCATAAAAATAAAGGATGGGAGACATTTACTAATCATACTATTGAAAAACTAAATAAGCATAAAAATCCTTTAGTTTTTATACTTTGGGGAAATTATGCAAAAAGTAAAGCTAGTATGATAGATGATAGACATTTGATTATTAGTAGTGTTCATCCTTCTCCTTTATCTGCGTACAATGGTTTTTTTAATAGTAAACCATTTTCTAAATGTAATGATTTTTTAATTAAAAATGGTATAAAACCAATAGATTGGCAAATATATGAATAAATTTACTGATATTGAAAAAGCGATAGATTTTGTGACTAATAGAAAGAATATAAATGCAGGAATTAGTAATTTTTTAGATGTAATGAACTCTTTAGGTAATCCTCAAAATGATTTTAAAGTAATACATGTTGCAGGAACAAACGGTAAGGGGAGTACTGTAAATTTTATAAAAGATGTTTTAATAAATAATGGGTATAAAGTTGGATTTTATACATCACCTCATCTAATTAAGCATCAAGATAGGATAAGAATAAATAATGAATTTATTAGTGATGAAGATTTTTTATATTATTTAAATAAATATATTGATATTATTGAAGATAGATTTTTGAATATGTTTGAAATAGATACATTAATAATGAGTTTTTATTTTAAAGAAAACAATATTGATTTTGGATTAATAGAAGTTGGTCTTGGAGGAAGAACAGATAGTACAAATATATTTGAAAGCCCTCTTGTTTGTGTAATTACAAATATTGGTTATGATCATGTAGAAAGATTAGGGGACACACTAGATAAGATAGCTTATGAAAAAGCGGAAATTATTAAGCCAAATACAAAAGTTGTTGTTGGAAACTTACAAGATATAGCTATGAAGGTAGTGTATGATAAGTGTGAAAAAGTAAATGCTAAAATAATTCATGTTAAGCCACATAAAGTAGAGGATGCACACCTATTTACTTATAAAAACATATTGTATGAAATAGATAATGATGCTGGATATTTAATTGAAAATGCATGTACTGCACTAGAAACTCTTGCTGTATTAAATTTAAATTTAGATTTAAATAAAATAAAAACGGGAATAAAAAATAGTCATTGGCCAGGAAGATTTGAAAGAATTAAAGATAATATTATTTTAGATGGTGCACATAATCTGGAAGGTATAATAGCATTAATTAAATCTTTAAAATTATGTAAAAAACCGCATGTTGTAATTTTTAGTGTATTAAAAGATAAACCATTTGATAAGATGGTAAGAAAACTTTATGATAATTGTGATTGTTTAATTGTGACTGAGTTTGATTTTGATAGAGTTAAAAAAGCGAAAGATGTTGCATCAAATTTAGATGTTTTAATAATTGAAGATTATAAGGAAGCAATTAAAGTTGGAATGGAAAAAAGTGCTAGTGGAACCTTATTTGTTTGTGGATCACTCTATTTTATTAGTGAGGTTAGAAATTATCTTTTAAATGAGGCTTAAAAGGTGTTTTTGTATTTGTTTTAATACACTTTACAATATATAATATACTTAACTAGATCATTCTTATTTGAATGGGGAGGATTCTAAATGAGACAGAATAATATGGTTGCTATGATTCTTGCAGGTGGAAGAGGATCACGTCTTTTTGAACTTACAAAAAAAGTAGCAAAACCAGCAGTTTACTTCGGCGGAAAATATAGAATCATAGATTTTCCACTATCTAATTGTGCAAATTCAGATGTTGACATTGTAGGTGTGTTGACACAGTATGAATCCGTTTTGCTTAATGCCTATGTAGCAAAAGATCAAAATTGGGGATTAGATGCTAAAGACAGTGGGGTATATGTATTACCTCCAAAAGAAACAGATGATGCAGGGTTTGAAAAGTATCGTGGAACTGCAGATGCTATAACTCAAAACATCGATTTTCTTGACACTATGGAAGCAGATTATGTATTAGTGCTTTCAGGAGATCACATCTACAAGATGGATTATTCAGATATGTTAAATTATCATATTAAGAAAAATGCAGAAGCAACAATTGCAGTATTAGGAGTTCCAATTAAAGAAGCAAGTAGATTTGGAATTATGAATACTGATGAAAATGATATGATAATTGAATTTGAAGAAAAACCAGCTAACCCAAAAAGTAATCTTGCTAGTATGGGGATTTACATCTTCAACTATAAAACACTAAGAAAATATTTAGTTGCTGATGAAAAAAATGCGGATTCTGAACATGACTTTGGTAAGGACATTATTCCAAGTTATATTAATGATGGAAAAGCTCTTGCAGCTTATAGATTTAAAGGATACTGGAAAGATGTTGGAACCATTGATAGCTTATGGGAAGGAAATATGGATATCTTAGATCCTAAGAGTGGATTAGATTTAAGTGATCCAGGTTGGAAGATATATACAGGAGATATAAATTCACTTCCTCATTATGTTGGAGAAGATGCAAAGATTTCTAATTCATATGTAAATCAAGGGGCTATTGTAGATGGTATTCTTAATCATTCAGTTATATTTGCGAATACAGTAATTGATAAAGGTGCAAAAGTAACTGATAGTGTAATTATGCCTGGAGCAAAAATAGGTGAAAAAGCAGTTGTTACAAGATGTATAGTTGCCGATGGAGTTGTTATTGGACCTGGTGTTAAAGTTGGTTCAGCAAATAGTGAAAACATTGAACTTGTGGCAAAAAACAGGAATGAATAAGGGAGGAATATATCATGTTAAATGCATTAGGAATTATTAATATTGAAGATTCAACTGTCAATATTGCTGGCTTGCAAGATTACCGCCCAGTATCTGCCATAAGTATTCTTGGAAGATATCGCGTTATCGATTTTATGCTTAGTAATATGACTAACTCAGGTATTAACGACATTCAAGTTTATTGTCCTAAACAACCAAGAAGCTTGGTAGAACATTTAGGAACTGGATTACACTACAATATAAATTCTAAAAAAGGTCAATTGAGAATGTTATTTAATGAAAACGCAACTGGTTCAGATGTGTATAATAATGATATTTTACATTTTATAAATAATATTCAATATATAGAAGAAAATGATAAACCTTATGTTATAATTGCACCAACTTATATGATTTATAAAGTAGATTTTAATGATGTATTAGAGTCTCATATTGAAAATGAAAATGATATTACTGTTCTTTATAAATCTGTTGATAATGCAAAAGAAAACTTTATTGGTTGTGATTGTTTAACACTTGAAAAAGATAAGAAAATTATTTCTATTGAAAAAAATCGTGGAAAATATAAAAACAGAAATATATCATTAGAGGCATATGTATTATCTAGATCATTGTTCTTAGATCTTATTAAACTTGCTTCTAAAACAAGTTCATTATTCTGGTTTAAAGATATTTTAAATGATGTAATTGATGAGTATAAGGTTACTGGTTTCCAAGTAAGAGGTCATGTTGAATGTGTTAATACATTGAGTGCTTACTATAAGGCTAGTATGAAATATTGTAATAGAGAAGGTGTTCAAGAATTAAGTCAACCATCTTGGCCAATCCATACTATGACTAGTGACTCAGCACCAACAATATATGGTGAAAATGCAAGTGTTAAAAATAGTCTAGTGTCTAATGGATGTACAATTGATGGTTCAATTGAAAATTGTGTGGTAGGAAGAAACGTAACTATAAAAAAAGGAGCTGTTTTAAAGAATTGCATATTATTACATAATGTATACATTGCTGAAGATGTTAAATTAGATCGTGTAGTAGTTGATAAAGTTGCAATTATTAATCATGTAAGAAAATTAGAAGGAAGCGATCTTGCTCCAATTTATGTAAAACGTCGCGATAGAATATAGGTGATTATATGAAGTCTATATTATTTGTTGCAGGAGAAGGTTTACCATTTGTAAAAAGTGGAGGATTAGCTGATGTTATAGGTTCATTGCCTAAAACATTAGCAGAAAGAGGATATGATGTTAGAATTGTACTACCTCTTTATAAATCAGTTATAGATAAACATTATGATAAGTTAACTAGAATTGGAACAGTTCCTATTCATTCAGGTTGGATTGATCAACCTGCAACTTATTACTATACTGAAACTGATGGAGTAACATATTACTTTATTGAACATAGAGATTATTTTGAAAGAGTTGGTTTATATGGATTTCCAGATGATGGAGAAAGATTTTCTTTCTTTCAAAGAGCTGCATTAGATTTACTTTATGTAGTTGATTGGTTTCCAGATATAATTCACTCCCATGATTGGCATACTGGAATGATTCCTTTGATGTGTAAGGTTTGTTATGGTGGAGATGATAGATATCAAAGAATCAAACATGTTTATACAATACATAATTTAGCGTTCCAAGGTAATTTCCCACCTGAAGTTTTAGGTCAAATGTTAGGAATAGACTATTATTTCTATGATAATGGTTCAGTAAGGTTTGATACTGGAGTTAGTTTTATGAAGTCTGGAATAGTATTTGCAGATAAAGTAACTACTGTATCTCCTACTTATGCTCAAGAAATATTAACACCTGAATTTGGTGAGAGAATGGATGAGGTATTAAGATTTAGAAGAGAAGACTTGTGGGGTATCGTTAATGGTATTGATACTGATATTTGGAACCCTAAAACAGATGAGTTACTTGCAAAGAACTATGATCTAAGAAATTATGTATCTGGTAAAAGAGCAAATAAGAAAGCTCTACAAGAAGAGATGGGGCTTGAAGTTAGAGATGATGTATTATTAATGGGAATGGTTACTAGATTAACTAAGCAAAAAGGTGTTACCATGATTACTGAAAGACTTAGAGAAATCATGGGATTAGATCTTCAATTTGTAATACTTGGATCTGGAGAAACTGATGCAGAAAATGCGTTTAAATGGCTTGAATCAGAATATAAAGGAAAAGCTGTATATTACGCAGGTTATAATGAAGAATTAGCACATAGAATTTATGCATCAAGTGATTTATTTTTAATGCCTTCTATGTATGAGCCTTGCGGAATTAGTCAACTTATATCAATGAGATATGGAACTCTTCCACTCGTTAGAGAAACAGGAGGATTAAAGGATACAGTTAATCCTTACAATCAATATACACAAGAGGGTAATGGATTTAGTTTTTATTCAAAAAATCCTGATGATATGATGTATATTTTAAGATGGATTACTGAGATTTATTACAATGATAAACCTGCATGGAAAATTTTAGTTAAGAATGCATTTAATACGGATGTTAGTTGGAATTATAGTGCAGACTTATATGAAAAACTATATTGGGAAATTTGATTGTTGAAAGACTAGCTTTATAAAGCTGGTCTTTTTATATGAGTTTGTGAAAAAAAGTTTAAATTATATTGTGTTAGTTAATTTAGTATTAAATAAAGCTTAAAGTGTGATATTTAAAGGCTAAAACATTTACTCTATGCAAAATAAAGTGTTATAATTTAATTGTTTGAAGGAGGAAAAATTATGGCTAAACAAACAGTTAAAGATTTAGATGTTAATGGAAAACGTGTGTTAGTACGTGTTGATTTCAATGTTCCTATAAAAGAAGGAAAAATTACAAATGATAATCGTATTCAAGCTGCTTTACCTACGATTAATTATCTAATTGATAATGGTGCAAAAGTTATTTTATTATCTCATTTAGGTAAAATTAATCATAAAGACGAAGAAAAAACTGAAGCTGATAAGAAGAAAAATAATATGGCTCCAGTTGCTTCAAGACTTGCAGAACTAGTTAATTGCAAAGTTACATTTGTTAATGAAACTAGGGGAGCAATACTAGAAGAAGCAATTGCAAATATGAATAATGGTGAAATTATTCTAGTGCAAAATACAAGATATGAAAAAGGTGAAAGTAAAAATGATTCTGAACTAGGTGAATACTGGGCAAAATTAGGTGATTTATTTGTTTCTGATGCATTTGGATCTGTTCATAGAGCCCATGCTTCAACTGTTGGAATTGCTACTCACTTACCAAGTGCATGCGGATTCTTAGTTGAAAAAGAAATTGAAAATCTAAGTGCTGCTATAGATAATCCTAAGCGTCCTCTTATTGCGATTTTAGGTGGTGCAAAAGTATCTGATAAGATAGCTGTTATAGAGAATTTATTAAAAATCGCTGATAAAGTAATTATTGGTGGTGGTATGGCTTATACATTCTTATATGCAAAAGGATATAATGTTGGTACTTCTTTACTAGAGGCAGATAAAGTAGAACTTGCAAAAGAATTTATGGAAAGAGGTAAAGATAAATTAGTTTTACCTGTTGATACTGTTGTTGCTAATGATTTTTCTAATCCAACTGAAATTAAGACAGTTAATAGTAATGAAATTCCTGATGGATTTATGGGATTAGACATTGGTGAAAAAACTATTGAATTATTTAAAAAAGAACTTGAAGGAGCTAAAACTGTAGTTTGGAATGGCCCTATGGGTGTATTTGAAGATCCAAGATTTGCTAAAGGTACTGAAGAAGTATGCAAGATTCTTGCAAATCTAGATGGAGCTATGACAGTTATAGGTGGTGGAGACTCTGCAGCTGCTGCAATTCAACTTGGATTTGCAGATAAATTCACTCACATTTCTACAGGTGGAGGAGCTTCTTTAGAATATATGGAAGGTAAAGAACTTCCAGGCATTGCAATTATACAGGAGAAAAAATAATGAGAAAACCCGTAATTTTTGGAAATTGGAAAATGAATAAGACTCGCGATGAGTCAAAAGAATTTGTAGAAGCTATTGAAAAAGTTCTAGATGGAAAGGAAAATGCTGAGTATGGAGTAGCTGTTCCATTTACTTCTTTACGTAAAAGTGTTAAAAAATCTAAGAATTTATTGATAGCTGCACAAAACTGTCATTTTGAAGATAGTGGTGCATATACAGGAGAAATAAGTGTACCAATGATAGAAGATGTTGGTGTTACTCACTGTGTTATTGGCCACTCTGAAAGAAGAATGATGTTTGGTGATACAGATGAAACTGTTAATAAAAAAGCTAAAAGATTAATTGAAGCTAAGATTACACCAATAGTTTGTATTGGTGAAAGTGAAGCACAATATGATGCTAAAGAGACTGAATCAGTTATTCGTTCTCAACTAAATGGAAGTTTAAAGGAATTAGACCCTAATGCTGTTAAAGAACTGATAATTGCTTATGAACCTATTTGGGCAATTGGAACAGGAAAATCAGCAACTAAAGAAATTGCACAAAATTGCTGCGCAATAGTTCGTGATGAAGTTAAAAATATGTATGGAGAAGATGTTGCTAGCAAAGTACGTATTCAATATGGTGGAAGTGTAAAACCTGAAAATATTGCTGAATACATGGCTTGTGAAGACATTGATGGAGCACTAATAGGTGGAGCTTCATTAAAAGTTGATTCATTTACTGCAATCATTAATGCAACAAAATAAAGTACACACAGTAAAGCTGTTTGTATATAGATGGTTATTTTAGGAGGAAAATAGAAAATGCCAATTATTATTGATGTTTATGCTCGTGAAGTTATCGATTCTCGTGGTAACCCAACAATTGAAGTAGAAGTTACAACTGATTCAGGTGCGTTTGGACGTGCTTTAGTACCAAGTGGAGCTAGTACAGGAGAAAGAGAAGCTCTAGAATTACGTGATGGAGATAAGTCTCGTTTTGGTGGAAAAGGAGTTTTACAAGCAGTTGAAAATGTTAATGAAATTTTAGCTGATGCAGTTATAGGTTTAGATGTAACAGATCAAACATTTATTGATCAAACTATGATTGAACTTGACGGTACAAAAGACAAGTCAAAATTAGGAGCTAATGCTATTTTAGGTGTTTCAATGGCTTGTGCAATTGCTGCAGCTGATTACTATGACATGCCTCTTTATAAATATTTTGGAGGAGTAAATGCTAAAATTCTTCCAGTTCCTATGATGAATGTTTTAAATGGTGGAAGCCATGCAGACTCTACAGTTGATTTCCAAGAATATATGATTATGCCAGTAGGTGCTAAATCTATTAAAGAAGCTTTAAGAATGGGTGCTGAAACTTTCCATGCATTACGTAAAGTTTTAAAGGATAAAGGCTATAATACTAACGTTGGTGATGAGGGTGGATTTGCTCCTTCTTGTAAAGATGGAAATGAAGAACCACTTGAATTAATCGTTGAAGGAATTAAAGCTGCAGGTTATGTTCCAGGTGAAGATATCTGTATTGCAATGGACGTTGCTGCTAGTGAATTCTATGATGTAGATACAAAAGAATATGACCTAAAGAAATCTTCTGGTGGAATTAAAACTACTGATGAAATGATTGACATGTATGCTGAGTGGGTTGAAAAATATCCGATTGTATCTATTGAAGATGGTCTAGGTGAAAGAGATTGGGATGGTTGGAAAAAACTAACTGATCGTTTAGGAGATAAGATTCAACTTGTTGGAGATGATTTATTTGTTACAAATCCATCTATCTTAAAAGAAGGAATTGACAAAGGAATTGCAAATTCAATTTTAATTAAAGTTAATCAAATCGGTACAATTACTGAAACTTTAGATGCTATTCAAATGGCAAATAGAGCTGGATATACTTGTGTAGTTTCTCATAGATCTGGTGAAACAGAAGATACTACAATTGCAGATTTAGCTGTTGGTTTAAATGCTGGTCAAATTAAGACTGGTTCAATGAGCCGTACAGATAGAATTGCTAAGTATAACCAATTACTACGTATTGAAGATGAATTAGGACCAGTAGCTGAATACTTAGGTAAAGACGCATTCTTTAATCTATAATTTAAAAATAGGAACTATACAAATATAAAAGGTGTAGTTCCTTTTATTTATTGCAAACTATCACTTTTATGATATAATTAACAAGCATATAAAAAGGAGAAACTCTCATGCTTGATATTTTGATACTTATAGTGTCCGCTGCATTGATTGTACTTACCTTACTACAAACTGGAAAATCAGAAGGGATATCTGGAGCATTTACAGGGTCGGGTGGTCTAAATCTATTTGCAAACGTTAAAGAAAGAGGATCAGAAAAAGTTATATCTAATTTAACTTTAATTCTTGGTATTATATTCTTTATACTAGTGATATTAAATAGAACATTATAAAAGGCATTATTGCCTTTTTTAATAGGGAGATTTGATGAAAAAACTAAAAGATTCAATACTTGAACTTTTAAAAAGTGGTTCTAGTGGACAATATGATCTAAAATCTATTGGTAGTATTTTAAAGATAGAAAGTACTGCTGATTTCATTATGCTTAATAAGGCATTAAATGAATTAGAAGATGATTTTATTGTTGTTCGAAATAAGAATAATAAATATTTACTTGCTAAGCAAGCTATGGTATATAGAGGAATTATATCAATTAACTCTAAAGGAAAAGGTTTTTTAGACCTAGATGATTATTCTATTGTAATACCAAAAGAATACTTAAATGGTGCATTAAATAATGATGAAGTTATTGTTAAATTACAAAATAAAAAGATTTATGACTTAGGATATGTTGAGAAAGTTGTAAAAAGAAATACAAGTAAAGTAGTAGGGACAATATCAATAATAAAGAAAACTATTTCTGTGGCTTTAGATGATGATAAATTTAATATTTACGATTTAAAAATAATAAATGCTAATAAATTTAAATTGGTAGATGGTTTAAAAGCACAATTTCATATAAAAGAATATCCATATGGGAAGACTAGAACTAATCTTCCTGTTATGAAATTAGAAATAGAAAAAATAATTGGGCATAAGGATGATCCTGGTGTAGATATTTTATCTATACTTTTAAATTATGATATTAATTTAGAATTTAATGAAGCTGCTTTAAATCAAGCGGAGACTATTCCTTTAGAAGTTACAATGTCTCAAAGAGAAAATAGAAAAGATTTAACTGATTTATTTGTTGTTAGTATTGATGGAGATGAAGCTAAAGACTTTGATGATGCAATTAGTATTGAAAAAATACCTGAAGGATATGAATTAGGTGTGCATATTGCCGATGTATCTTACTATGTGAAAGCTAATACACCATTAGATATAGAAGCAAGAACTAGAGGAACTTCAACATATTTAGTAGATAGAGTAGTGCCTATGTTACCTCATATTCTAAGTAATGGAATTTGTAGCTTAATTCCAAATGTTGAAAGACTTGCAATAAGTTGTATTATGAAAATTGACAATAATGGTGAGGTTATTGATTATGAACTTTTTGAATCAATAATTAAATCTAAACAAAGAATGACTTATAATAATGTGAATAAGATTTATAGTGGAGATAAATTTGTTAATAATAAATATAAAGATATAAGCTATAAGTTTTATCTTATGAAAGACTGTGCACAAGTAATTAGAAAAAGAAGAAATAAGGCTGGAAGTATAGATTTTGATAAAGAAGAAGCAATAATTAAGGTTGATAAAAATGGAAAGCCTATTGATATAATTAAAAGAGAACTTGGGGAAGCTGAAAATATCATTGAAGATTTTATGATTTGTACAAATGAGTGTGTTGCAAAGCATCTTAAATATTTAAGTGTACCTACACTATATAGAATTCATGAAGTTCCAAAGGTGAAAAAAATAGAAGAATTTAAAAGAGTTTCTTCTTTAATGGGCCATACTTTTAGAGTAAAAGGATCTTCTTTAAGACCATTAGATATTCAAAAATATTTAGATGGACTTAAAGAAGAAGATGATTATACTGTAATCTCGACTTTAATGCTTAGAAGTATGCAAAAAGCTAGGTATGATGCAAAGCCAGTAGGACATTTTGGACTAGCATTAAATGACTACTTACACTTTACTTCTCCTATTAGAAGATATCCTGATTTAATAGTACATAGAATGTTAAGAAAGTATTGTTTTAATAATAATTTTAATGAAATTGAAAATGATGAAAAATTAATGAATGAACTTGCAATTATAACATCTGAAAGAGAAAGAGCCTCTATAGATGCTGAAAGAGATGTAGATTCTATGAAGATGGCAGAATACATGCAAGATCATATTGGAAAAGTTTATGAAGGAATAATATCTTCTATAACTAATTTTGGTTTTTTTGTAGAATTAGATAATTTAGTTGAGGGATTAGTTCATATCCATACTTTAAAGGATGATTATTATAATTTTGATGAGTTAACACTTAGTTTAGTTGGAGAAAGAAATAGAAAAAGATTTAAGCTAGGCCAAAAGGTTAAAATAAGGGTAACTGGTGCAAATAAATTAGCAAGGACTATAGATTTTGAATTATACAAGAATGTATCTAGAACTAGAGTTAAATATAGTAATAATAAAGAAAAAAAAGCAAAGAAAAAAAATTCAAAACTAAGTCGGTGGAGGTGAAGTAAATGGCAGAAAAATTAATATCTCTAAATCGAAAAGCATCTCATGAATACTTTCTTGAGGAAAGATTTGAGGCGGGCTTAGTTTTAGTAGGTACTGAAATAAAGTCTATACGCCAAGGTAAGGTGCAATTTAAGGATGCATATATTTCAATAATAAATAATGAAGCATTTATTAAAGAGATGCATATAGCTACTTATGCACAAGGTAATAGATATAATCATGAAGAAACTAGAGAGAGAAAACTATTATTAAATAAAAGTGAAATTAGAAAATTAAAACAGAAAGTACAATTAAAAGGTTATACAATTGTACCAGTGAAATTATATTTAAAAAATGGTAAAGCAAAATTAGAAATAGCTTTAGCAAAAGGAAAAGATTTATATGATAAAAGGCAATCAGACAAAGAAAGAGATGCAAAACGAGAAATAGAAAAAGCAATGAAACAAAGATATTAATGGAAAGGGGACTATTATGAAAGTTGTTATTAATGCAGATGATTTTGGGCTAACTAAAGGAGTTAGTGATGGTATTATTTATGCATATAAACATGGTATTGTTACATCTACTACAGCAATGTGTAATATGCCATTTGTTGAGTATGCTAGTGAGCTATCTAAAAAATATCCAGGTCTAGGTGTGGGTGTCCATTTAACTTTGACGATAGGGCCTTCTTTAACAAATAATACAAGCTTAACTGATGAAGAAGGTAATTTTTCAAAAGATAATTTGGTTAAAACTCTTGATGAAAAAGAATTATATAATGAGTTTAAGGCTCAAATAGAAAGATTTATTAAACTGTTTGGTAAACTTCCAACGCATCTTGATTCACACCATCATGTTCATAATAAAGTTGAACCAGCAAACAAAGCGGTTAGAAAACTTGCAAAAGAATATAATTTACAAGTTAGAAGTAATAATGATAAATTTGAATTTATAACTGATTTTCATAACGAAAATGCTACAAAACAGTATTTAATTGAAATTTTAAATCTTAATAAAAATATTGAAGTAATGTGTCATCCTGCAATAGTAGATTTAGATTTATATAGAAATAGTTCATATAATTTAAAAAGAGTTATAGAATTAGATATATTATGTGATAAGGAAATAAAACAAATAATTGAAGAGAATAATATTGAACTTGTACATTATTAAACTATATTTAGAATTATAAAATAAAGGATAAATTTCTATAAATAGAGATTTACCCTTTTTTTCTATAATTAATTAATTTTGTTTACCAATTTCCACCAGAAGAACCTCCAAAGCCTCCTCCAGAAGAGCCGCCACCGCCGCCACCAGAGAAGCCTCCTCCACCTCCACTTCTACTTGAAGCAGGTGGTGTAGGGTTGGATACAGCTGCCATACTACTTGTCATATTAGAATAAAATCTAGTATGGCTAAATGAATCACCAACATACCATGTTGGTTGTACCATTTCCATGTCTTTAAAATGCTTAGTCCATACTTTTGTTAAACCGAAAACATAGGCATAAGGTAATATCTTATAGTATATTTGAGGATCTTGCTCAAATAACATATTTAATCTATCTTTTTCAGCATGTTCTATAAAATCTTTTAATCCTAGAACTTTACCTAATACTTCAGTTCCATATTTAGTTCTTTTTTGCATTATTGCTGAAATCACTATATTTATTATTGTAATTATCCATAATATAATTAGTAAATACAAGGACATTTTTGTTACTAAAGAAATAATAATACTAATTCCAAATGGTATAAGTAGTAGTATAATAGTAGCTATACTTTTAGATAGTTTTTTAAATATTTTATTGTAATAAGAATTTTTAACTAAGTCTGAAGCCATTACAGTACTTACTATCATAGTCATAGCAATTGAAACTCCAACAATTATCGATATAACTGCATCATAATATTGTAAGTAGATTGCATAAGCACAACTTAATGAAATTGGAAGAGCAGTTAAAAATGTAAATAATATTTGATAAGCATCTGAAGTTTTAACAAATAATTGTCTTTCTTTTGTGTTAAAGAATGAGATTATATTTAATTGAGCTTTATAATAATCATCATACTTACTTACTAATTGCTTTGTTGATATGCTATTTCTTCCTCTAAATATTTTATTAAAAAATTCCTTGCTGTAACTATGTTCGTTTTCATCAACATCTTTTATTTTATTAAAAACAAGTTGATTTTTTGTATCTGAAATAGTTATATATCCTTTATTTGCCCATTCTAAGAATAGAGAAGCAATATCTTTATTATCAACATGACTTTTAATAATATATCCAACTCCTGCACTAGATAAATCTTCAGGAGCCTCAAATTCTACAGTTACAATTACTTCATCATCTTTACCGTGTTTAGTCCAAGTTATTCCAAAGAAAGCTAACATTATGATTGAGACAGCAACTGAAATAATTTGATAAATATTATCATCTTTATAGTTAAAATAATTATCTGGTAAATCTAGTTTTATAGTAATTCCTCTACCATAAGAGATAGTAGTGTCTAAAGAACCCTTTATTGTATTTCCTATAACCTTGTATTTTAAATTAGGATCAACATTATACCCATCAGTATAAAAATTGATTTTAGATGCATCAAATTCTTTGGGCATATGTATTGTAAATGTTGAACTATATATATCATTTCCCCATTTATCACCTACTAAATTATAGTAAAAGCTTTGAATTCCCCCTAAGTCTAAATCACTTGAGTGTACTTTATAAGAAATTTTATATATTTCATGATTATTAGCATAATAATTAGCATTACCTAGTCTTATAGTTACACCATTGGTATTTTTTTCTATCTTTGAATCATGATTAGATAGTATCTTTATATTGCTAATTGGCCAATGATAATTTCTAACTTCTTGTTTTCCTTCAACATCCCAAGTATAGTCATTATATTTTGTTGGAATATTTATATAAATTCCATGTGAGGGTGTTTCAAAATAAACATCGAATGTTTCTGTTACAGTAAAAACTCCTTTTTCATCTACATCAATAACTATATCTAAATTATTAAAATAAAATTCAGTAGAAGATTCTGCATTTGTATTATTTGAATATATAAAAGTAAAAAGTATAAAGGTTAAAACTACTATAAATATTTTTTTTATAAATTTCATATTAACCTCCTAAAAAATATCGCTAATAGCGATATTAAAATTGAACCTTTACATTTTCACGTTCTGATTCACTAGTAACTGTGAATAAAGGTTGTTTGTGAAATCCAAAGATTCCTGCAAGTAAGTTGCTTGGAAATGTATCAACCATTGTATTAAATGATTTAACTACTCCATTGTAATATTTTCTGGAATTAGCAATTTCACCTTCCATGTTAGTAAGTTGTTTTTGTAAGTCTTGGAAGTTAGTGTTTGCTTTTAAATCAGGATAAGCTTCAGTAAGAGCAAGTAATCTTGAAAGTGTTCCAGATAGTTCTTTTTCAGCTTCAGCTTTAGCGTCTGGAGTTGTACTAGATATTGCCTTATTTCTAGCTGAAATTACTTTTTCTAATGTTTCTGATTCATGTTTAGCATAACCTTTTACAGTTTCTACTAGATTTGGAATCAAATCATATCTTTTTTTTAAATAAACATCCATTGTAGAAAAAGCTTCGTCTACTTTATTGCCAAGAGTTGCAAATTTGTTGTAGATACTAACCGCATAAATTGCAATTAATATTATAACTAATATTATAAATATTCCACCAAATTTCATGTTCATTACCTCCTCGTATAATATGATTAGTCTTAATTGACTAATCTTTTTCTTTTGTGTATTTGTCAATTAAGGCTGACTTAAACCTATAACTCTAATGAGTTATAATTGTTTCGTATAGATAGAGGTCGTAGTTTCCTCCTTGAAGC
>JAAZCQ010000009.1 GCA_012513225.1 Erysipelotrichaceae bacterium | reverse complement strand
TGTTACATAATATCCTATCTTATATTCATTAATTTCATAATCTTTTTCACCAATATAAGTAATATCTGAACCTTGTAATAAATTAATATCATAATTTAAACTTACTACTCCATTTAAGATTAAAACATTATCATTTTTACCGCTAAACATATATATTTTATTTGAGTTTGTTAAATGTTTACAATAACATAATAATATTACTACTAGCAATATTAATGCTAAAATAATTGCTTTTGTTGATTTAAAAAAAGTTATTATTTCTTTTTTAAATTTCTTTGCTTTCTTCTTTGATTTTTTCTTTACCATTTTTATCACTCCTACTTCTTAATGTTATTTTAATTATTTCATCAGGAGATATAATATCTCCTGGATTAATTGATACATTTGATACTTTACCATAGCCTTCTATAGTATAATTAACTTTTAATAAGTTTAAAAGTATAATCGCTTCGCTACTATTCCATCCGATTATATTTGGCATTGGATAGTTTTCACTATTAGTTAATAAAAATACTTTCGAATTAGATATTAATTTTGATCCTTTATTTGGATACTGATCTATTATAACATCTCCTTGTCCAATTACAACTGGTTTTAATTGCTTTGTGATTAATAATTCTTCTGTTTTTTTAGTATTTTTATTTATATAGTTTTTTATTTCAATTACTTTAGTTTCATCAGTATCTGAGTCTCTTTTTTCAATATTTTTATATTTTGCAATTGATTCAATTACTGAAGCTGTTATTTTAGCTATGTCAGATGTTGATTTTGTATGATCTTTTACTGATAAATATAATATATATTGTGGGTCTTCTTTAGGAAATACTCCCGCGAAAGATTTTATATTATGATATCCAGTTGAATATTTACCATTTTTATCTATATATTGAGCTGTTCCTGTTTTTCCTACCAAGGTAATGTTTTTTGTTTTATAACTTTTACCAGTTATAATTGGATCGTCACTATTAACTGTTCGATCCATTAATTCTATTATTTTATTTATTGTTTCTTTACTTGCTACTTTATTTAATTCTGTTCTTGTTCCTTCATAAATAACTTCTTCTGTTTTAGGATTTATTATTTTTGATACTATATATGGTTTTAAAATTGTTCCTTCATTTGTTAGTGATGTTAGTGCTTGTATTTGTTGTATAGGTGTAGTAGTAATGCCTTGCCCATAACCTGCACTTGCTATTTCAGATTTAGCACTAATATCTATTGTTCCACTTAACTCACTAGGAAGTTCAATGTTTGTTTTTTCGCCAAAACCTAAGTTTTCATAAAAATCTGTTAGTTTTTGTTTACCTAATCTTTGTGCTAATCTTACTGTTGCTGTATTTGAAGAATATGTAAAACCAGTATCAAAATCTATTGTTCCCCAACCATAATCATTCCAGTCTCTAATTTTAAAACCATCAACTGTAATACTTCCTGATTCATATGTTTCATCACCTTTATATAAACCATTTTCTATTGCTGCCATAAAAGAAAATATTTTCATAGTTGATCCTGGTTCATATTCAAATGATGTTAAAGGATTATTATAATTTTCTATTTTTAATATATTAGGATCAAAACTAGGAAATGATGATGAACCTACTATTGCTCCTGTTTTGGCATCAGCTATAGTTATTGTTCCCCAGTCATTTGATTCTTTTTCAAGTTCCATCATTGCATTTTCTAAATACATTTGAATATTTGAATCAATAGTTAAATAGATATCATAACCATCTATTGATTCAATTAAAGTTTCTGGAGTATTCGCTATTTGGTATCCATAGGCATCTTTTTGATAAGTAAGTTTTCCATCTACTCCTTTTAATTCTTCATTAAATTTTAATTCTATCCCCATTTCACCAGCTATTTCATCTTCTTCATCACTACTTGCTCTTGCATAACCTATTATATATGATGCAAAATCACCATATGGGTATGATCTTTTAGTAGTTTTAACAAAATCTATTCCTGGTAAATCTAAAGCCTCTATTTCTTGTTTTTTTAGTTCAGTAATACCTCTACCACCGGGGCCTAGTTCAACTTGATATGTTCCCTCAGGAGCATTTAAAAGTTTTAATATATAATCACTAGTCATATTAATATGTTTACTTAATTCTTCTGCTGTTTTTACTTTATCTACTACATGTCTTGGGTTATCGGGATCTGTTGTTCTTCCTTTTTCTAAATATGCTATTACAGTATAGGCTCTAACATCTTGAGCAAGTATTTCTCCTACTGAATCATAAATATTCCCTCTATCTGCTCTTAATGGTTTTTCTGCAGACTTTATATTTAAAGCCATTTCTTTTAAATTTTGCCCATCTACAGTAGGACTTACTGCTATATAAATAATTTTTGAGCATATTAAAGCAAATAAAAGAACAATTGCAATCAAAAAATATTCATTAAGTTTTACGCAATTGTTT
>JAAZCQ010000014.1 GCA_012513225.1 Erysipelotrichaceae bacterium | reverse complement strand
TCCAATGACCAAATCTATTTTCCATATTAATATATTAATCACCAATATTTATTCCACCACAAAAAGCAACATTATTGTCAATTACACAAATTTTTCTATGATCTCTATTATTCATTTGAACTAGTAAAGCTGGTCTTAACTTGTTAAATCTAAGAGCCTCAATTCCATATTTTTTTAATTCTATATCATAATCTTTTGATAATGTTGAGGCTGCACCAAAATCATCATAGATAATTTTTACATCTACACCCTCTTTAACTTTTTGTTTTAATATGTCTAAAATACTTTGCCACATTACACCTTCTTTAATAATGAAATATTCTAAAAATATAAAGTGTTTTGCTTTTGAAAGTTCTTCTAGCATTCTATCCCATTTTATTTCTCCAAGGGAAAGATAAGTAACATTACTATTTTGAAATATAGGAAAGACTCCAACATTTTCTCCATAATTAAATATTTTTTGAATACTTAAATCAGATTTATCATAAAAGTTTTCTAATACTTTTTTATCTTGTATAACCAAACGTTTTGTTTCATTAAGAGATTTAACACTTTCTAATCTAAGTTTTTTTGGTACTTGCCTTCCACCAAAAAGTAAATATAAAAATCCACCAATAAGAGGAAATGCAAGAATTAATACACTCCATGCAAGCTTAAAAGATGAATTTCCACCATGATTAACAATATATATAACCATCACATAGCTTAAAAAACTTAAAAAGTAACTTACATATATAATCTCAGATACTCTTAATAGCATAAAAACTACCAAAATAATTTGCAAAATTATTGCTATTGTAACAAACATTAATTTTCCTGTAATTATCTGTTTAAGTCTACCCATTATTTCACCTCACTATTTATTATAAAAGCAAAACCGTAATAAGTCACAGTTTTGCTAAAATTTTATATTTTATATTTAAAAATATGTTTTACAGTTTCTCCGCGCATTGCTAACCAATGATTTTCGGGAACCACAACTGTTTCTAATAATTTTCCATCTAAATACAAGCAAGTTTTATATGAAGCTATATTATCTGGAGAACATGTAATAATTAATTCGTCCATATTATAGTCGTTTTTTGCAATTTCAAATAAAATTTGACATGCACTATATGCATACTTATTACCTCGGTATTCTAAATCAATTGAATATCCTATATTGCCTGCATAATATAATTCCCAGTTCATACCGACTCTTAAATCGCATCTTCCAACTACTTTATTAGTATCATGAAGAACTATATTATAATAAATAGAAATAGAGTCTTCTTCACCTTCTAATTCATAAGATTTTATAAGATCAACTCTATCTCCAATATATCTTTCTTTTTTAAACATATCAAAAAGCTTCATCAATAACCTCATCAAATAACTTTTTTAATATTTCTATTGACAATACTCCTTCATGGTATTTAACTTTATCTACATACAATGCAGGAACATAATAATAATCATTATAGTCTTTAACTAAATGACTCTCTTTTTTTTCATCGATAATTTGAACTTTAATATCTTTGTATTTTTCTTCCTTCTGTAATTGTTTAAGATGTCGTTTTGCTTTTTTACAATAAGGACAAAGCTTTAAAGTAATTAATTGAATCTCTTTCACTACTTTAATTCCTTAATCATACTTACATAAATATCTTTAAGTTCTTTATATTGTGAATCTGTTAAATTCTTTGTAACATCTTCATAACTATCAACAACACTTAAATGATGGTTTATTATTTCACCATCCTTTATTGCAACTACTTCTGGTACATAAAATGCTGCTTCTCCAGAACTATCCTTTTCTAGTATTGGATCTAAATTAGTAAATAAGTTATTTATATCTTCATCTGCATAATCTTCACCATATAAATCTATATAATAAATTTTTACACCTGTTTCCTTTCCTGCATCATTTAACGCAGAAACAATTCTATTACAATAAGGACATTGAGAATATCCATAATATAAAATTCCACTTCCTTTTTCTGTATACATTCTATTTGATTCTTTAATTGATACTATTTCATAAACATGATCTGTATCACTAAAATAAACATAATCACTCATATCAGCTTTAGAAGAGTTTAAAGTTATTTTACTTTCTATATCTATAGTTTCATCTTTTTTACTGTTACATCCAGCTAAAGTTAATAAAACCACTAATAATACTATTAATTTTTTCATCTTGTACCTTCTTTCCATATAAGAATAACACTATTTTTATATTACGGAAATTAATTTAATCTATTTTTGTAACTTCTACTACCTTATATAACTCATTAACTTTCTCTCTAGTAGCCAGTCCTTTAGAAAATGATGTTGCTATAGAACAACATGATGCAAATCTAAAGCTATCCACAACATCAATTGATCTAAGTGAATTCATAATAAATCCAGCTACCATACTATCTCCTGATCCCACTGTATTAATAATTTGTTCACTTTGAACTATATCAGTATGAAATGCTCCTTGATCACATACTAGAATTGATCCTTTTTCCCCAAGTTGGACTATAATATTTTGTCCACCCATTTCTAAGACTTTCCTAAGTGGTACAATAAGATCTTTTACATCATTTATAACTAATTCTTCATCTAATATTTCTTCTAGTTCTTTTAAACTAGGTTTTATTAAAAATGGCTTATATTTAAGACAACTCTTAATAATATTCGGATTAGTATCTAAAACAATTCTGATATTTTTTGATGCGCACTCACCTATCATATTTTCTACATCATCTAATAAATAAATTGGAGCATTACCAGAAAAAACTAAAACATCTCCTTCATCAAGCTTAGAAACTTTCTTTTTTAAAGCATCCATTGCTTGTGGTGTAATATAAGGTCCAGCAGCGTTTAAATCTGTTTCTACTGTATCTCCTTTTAATTTTAAATTAATACGAGTATGTCCATCAATATATGTAAAACTTGGTTGTATATATTCGTATTTTTGTAATAAATCTATAAAGAAATCTTGTGTAAATCCTCCTAAAAATCCAAAGGCTCTATTTGGTATCATAAGGTTATTTAATACTATAGAAACATTTATCCCCTTACCACCAGCTTCATAATACTCTATATTACTTCTATTGATTTCTCCTAATACTAAATCATTATCAAACTCCATATAATAATCTAGTGATGGATTTAATGTACATGTGTAAATCATTATGCTTCACCAACCCTTCTTACTATATTTAGTATAACCTTTACAGCCTGATCTAACTGAGTTAAATTACAATATTCATATGGTCCATGAAAATTTCCACCACCAGTCCCAAGATTAGGACATGGTAAACCATCAAATGTAAGTCTAGCACCATCAGTACCACCTCTAATACTTTCCATTTTATATTCTAATCCAATATCGTTTATTGCAAGCTTTGCAAAATCTATAACTTCAGGTTTATCTTTTAATATTTCATACATATTTTCATAATTTTCTTTAATTTCTACACTTACTCTTTTGCTACCATATTTCTTATTCATGAATTCTTCTATTTCTTTAAATAATTCTATTTGCTTCATAAATAATTCTTTATCATGATTTCTTATAATATAAGAAAGCTTTGTATTTGATACATCACCTTCAATTTCAGTAATATGATTAAAACCCTCTCTTTTTTCTGTATGTTCTGGTCTTTTAAATGAAGGTAAGTAACTATGAAATTCCATTGCCAAATTAATTGCATTAACCATTTTATTTTTAGAAGATCCTGGATGAATACTAGTTCCATAAATATTAACAATAGCACTAGCAGCATTAAAGTTTTCATCTGCAATTATATTTACTTCATCACCATCTAATGTATATGCAAAATCACATCCAAAACCTTTAATATCAAACAGTTCTGCACCTCTCCCTATTTCTTCATCTGGTGTAAATCCTATTTTTATTTTCCCATGTGGAATATCTGGATTATCTAATAAATACTTAGCTGCATGCATTATTGCAGCAATTCCTGCCTTATCATCAGCTCCTAGTAGCGTAGTTCCATCACTAACTAAAATGTCATTTCCAATATAGTTTTTAAACTGCGGAAAATCACTTACTTTTAGTGTCATTTCAGAATTTAATTCTATATCTTTTCCATCATAATTACTAATTAAAATCGGATTTACATCCTTTCCACTATAATCTGGAGATGTATCCATATGTGCAATAAAGCCTACACTAAATACATCTTTATCAATATTAGAAGGGATTGTTCCATATACATAACAATGTTCATCAAGTATTACATCACTTACTCCCATTGAAATAAGTTCTTCTTGCAATAATTTTGCAAGATCAAATTGTTTTTTTGTTGATGGTATTGTTTCACTATTTGGATCTGATTGTGTATCAATTTTTACATATTTAATTAATCTATCTTTGAGTTCCATAATCTAACTTCTCCTTCTTTATATTTATCCCATAAACACTCACTAAATTCTAAATTCGAAAATTTTGCATCAAAACTAGAATTATATGGACTACATGCGTATATTCCAACATTAAAGTGTCCTTCTCTCATCTTTAAATGAAACATTCTCATATGTTTATAATGTATACCATCAAAGCTATTCTCAATTAAAAAATCTCCATCTCTATGTGATAGCCTGAGATATACAATTTGAATAAAATTCCCAATTTCTCTAGATGCTATATCACTATATCCATGAGAAGTAAGTGTTGTACTTAATAAATTTGTGCTATTATCATAACATTGTACACAAGCCTTTAAATAATTATCTGAATTAGCATGAACTAGTATCCCAGCTTGATCATCAACTTCATTAAAAGAAAAATTCACTTTCGCACTGAAAGTAAAGTTTTCTTCTACTGGAAAAATTAGTATAGGAGCATTAAAAGTTACATTTTTAAAATATGTCCTTGACCATAGAGACGTATAAGGACTTGTCTCAATTATTATTTCCTTTTCATTAATAATAAATCTTTCAGGATCATTCATCCATCTCATCATTAATGGATTAATTCTTGCCATATTCCTCCATTTAATACATTTCTATATTAACAATTTTACCTAATTTTTCTAAGTTTTTTTTCATTTCATTTATTAATTGAATTTTTGCATTTAAAGAAATAGTTGAATAAGCAATAGAGTTATGTGCAGGATTATCTGATAATCCTACCATAAATGTAATTTCACTAGCTTCTTTTAACAATAATTTTGCTAGAAGAGATGCTCCATCTTGAGCATCACTATATTCTATTTTATCTAAAAAGTCATTACTTTTCACACATTCTGATAATAATCTATTTGTTTTTTGTAATGTTAAAACACCTTCAGTAACCAAATCTAAACCCTTAATATATCCTTTAGGTGGTACATCACTTTCAATAGATATAATATCATCTACTTCTAAAGGTTTATTAATGATTCTTGAAACTATATTAGAAGTAGTTCCACCACAACAAATTTTTAATCCTGAAGCACTCATTAGTCTTCTTACTACTTTTTCATCATCCTCCACTTTACTAGGAGGTCCTACCATTACTCTGGATTCCTTTGATTCTAGCACTTTTGCACAAGCCACAGTAGAATCATCTCCTGGTAAGCCACCATATAGATAATTCACATTAATTAATAGTAGTCTTGTTAAATCTTTAGCTCTATCATTATCTCTTAAATGAGTTATTAAAAATTTAGATACCTCTTCATGACTCCACCCCAAATTTAATACTTGTCCTATTCCAGCATGAATAATTCCATCAGAAAAAGAAACAATATAATCATTTGGCTTACAAATAAAATTCCTAATAATAAGATTCCTACCATTAATTACTTTATGTTTTTCTTCTATTTCCAAAATTTTTTTATCTCTAATTATTACTGTAGAAGGATTATCAAACTCTACTATATTTGCCTCACCATTATAAAATACTTGAACAATGGTAAACGTAGAATATGCAACACCTCTAACTTTACAAACAGGCAAAGTTTCGGAAATTGTTTCGACAGCCTCTTCCAATTCACAGCCAGAATAGATCATCTCACTTATTATTGTACTTGTTAAAGTGGAAAGAATATTTGCCTTTACCCCACTACCTAAACCATCTGCCAAAACCATTACAAAAGAATCTTTATTTCTTTTAATCATTACATGATCGCCACAAAGTTCTTCGCCCTTTTTATTCAACGATTTATATGCAGCTTCAATATGAATTTCACTCATTATTTTCTTCCATTGACTTTTTCAATTTTGTAAGAGCAACCTTACTTTTTGCGGCAGTTTCACCCAGTAAACTTGCTATTTCTTGAACTGCTCTCATTTGTTCATCTATTACTTCTTGAGTAATTGAAACAGTAGATGATCTTATATCTTTTAATATTTTTTCTTTTGTTTCATCTATTGTAATATCCATTAAAATTATAACTGTATAATCTTTATCTTTAATTTTCATTATGGCGTGATTAAATGTTTTATTATACATTTCATAATATTTTTTTAGATATTGTGTTCCATCACTTCTTGCTTCTTTTTTAACTAAATTTATTAATTCTTCATCACTCATAATTGTTTCAATCGGTAAATCTTTTACATCAACATTTTCTATTTCTAATAAATACTGTGCAGATCTATTTATATCAATAATATTATAATCTTTATCTAAAACAATAATTCCATTTGGGGTATTATCTATAATAATATTATTTATTGATTCCGCTACTTCTAAGGCATTTGGCAAACATAATTTATAATCAGCCTTTCCCTCTAAAACAGCAATCGCTTTATCTCTACATGTTTCATATCCGCAAGCTCCACAATCATGTTCTTTACTTCTAGTAGTTTTTCCCATTAAATATAAAATATCTTTTATTGCATTTTCATCAAAATTAATTTTTTCCATTTCTTTATTTTCCCATTTTGTGTAAATATGGTCGTATGAATTTATCTTACTCACTTTTTTATTTTCATCAACATTATCTTTTATTACTAACTGTCCAAGCCATTTACCCTTTTTAAAATGTGTTAAAAGTGGGCCTCCTAAACAAGACTCATCACAAGCACTAAGTTCAAAAAAACAATCTTTTACTTCATCATTCTTAATAGCTTCAAGAACATTTCTTATATTTGCTATTCCTTCTACATGGGCTGTTTTGTAGTTTTCACTTTTTGGTAATGTAGATATTATTCCACCAGGAGTTGGGTACATCCTTGCAATACTTCCAGTAAAATCCTCCCAGTCATCATTAATATCATCACTAGAATCATTAGAAATCCACTTAGCTAACTCATCCATACTAATATTCGCATCAACATCACGTAAAAATCTATCGTCATAAATTTCTTTTTGCTTTGCTATGCAAGGAGATAAAAATACAACCTTGCAACCAGGATATTTTAATTTTAAATTTCTTCCATGAGCTATCATAGGAGAAACTATTGGTGCTAATTGATCAACTATTTCTCCATATTCTTTTTCAACTAAGCTAACAACTGATGGACAACAAGTTGTTATTATGTTTTTCATTGTATGTTCTTCCATTAGTTTTGCATATGCTTGTGAAACTAAACTTGCTCCTACTGAAGTCTCCTCAACAGCAAAAAAACCCTTTTTCAAAAGAATTCTTTTTAGACTAGGAAAGCTAGGCCACACCGCTACAAAGCTAGGTGCAACACTAACTACAACCTTTTCATTATTATCTAACCATTTTTTTACTTGAGGAAAATTATCTGTTACTTTTTTTGCATCATGTGGGCATACTAAATAACATTTACCGCATAATATACATTCGTCTTCAACTATTTGAGGTTGTTGATCAATATATGTCATTGCCTTAGTTGGACAAATTCTAACACACCTCATACAATGCCTACAATTAGCTTCTGTAAGTTGAATAAAACTCATAGAGCATTACCAATAGCATCTTTTATTATTTCTTTAGCATTACTTAAAGTAACGCCCTTAATTGTTTGTTCATTTACTTTAATACCTAAGCCATACTTATTTTGACAAGATTGTATACAAAATGATCCTTTTACAGTTACTTTATCTTCCCAACCTTGTTCTGAAATAAGATTTTTAACTATTGCCACTACTTTGTCAGAACCTTTTACATAGCACGAGCTACCAATACATATTTCTACATTAACCATAAATTATCTCCCTATTATCGATGTAAATTAATTTTATCAAAATTAAATATTTCTAAAGATTTTTCAATTGTCTTATTATCTGTTTTTAAATTTTCCTTTGCCATTCTACCTTTAATAATATTAGGACTTTCAATAGTTGCAGGACCAGCAATGCATCCACCAGGACAACTCATACCTTCTAAAATATCAAAGTTAAATTTACCTGCTTTTATTAAAGTCAGTTGTTTTTTACATTCAAAACATCCATCTGCATAATATCCTGTAAATGAATCATGCCCTTTTTCTTTTGAAGCTTGTATAACTGCCTTACTAACCCCTCCACCTTGTGCAAAGTTTCTACCAAACACTGAAGGATAATCCTCTTCTTTTGCATCTAGCTCTTCGCAATTGATTCTTTTAGCAATAAGCATTGCAGCAATTTCTTCAAATGTTAAAACATAATCAACTGCTGTATATTCTTCCATTGCTTCTTGTTTTTTTGCTACACAAGGACCAATAAAAACAACTCCAGTACCTGGATTATCATGCTTAAGTTTTCTAGCAATAGCCATCATTGGGGAAACCAAAGAAGAAACATTTTCTTCATAAACACTTGGAAAATGAATCTTTGCCATATTTACAAATGCAGGACAACAAGAAGTTGTCAAAGGTTTATTATCTTTTATATGTTCTATTAGTTCTTGTTCTTCATTAAATGCAACTGCATCTGCCCCAATAGCTGCTTCGTAAACACCTTTAAAACCTAGTAATTCAATACCTTTTTTAATTTGAGCTAAGGTTGCATTTTCAAATTGACCTTGTATTGAAGGAGCAATTACTGCATATGTAGGTACATTTAGATTTAAAAGTTCAATAACTGGAACTATCCAACTTATATCTTCTACTGCACCAAAAGGACATGAAATTTGACATTGACCACAGTTAATACAAGTCTCTTCATCTATAATTGCAATACCATATTCATCATATGTAATTGCATTTACTGGGCAATGTGCAGAACATGGTCTTTCTGTTTCAACAATAGCGTTATAAGGACAGCTTCTAACACACATCCCACATTCTTTACATTTATTATAATCAATCATTGCTCTATCAATACCCATAGAAATCGCATCAAATTTACATGAACTCATACAAGCTTTTGACATACATTTTCTACAGTTATCAGTTATTCTTATCTTTCTAATAGTACAACCATCACATGCTGCCTCTATTACTTGAACCACTTGTCTAGGGTTATATTCAGCAACATCATTTGCCATTTTTCCCATTGCAAGCCTTGCTCTTTGTCTTAAAATTTCTCTTTCTTTATACACACAACATCTAAAATCTGCTTTTGTCCCTGGAGATAATTTCCTAGCGTATGCATTTACATTTTCTTCACTTAGGTATCCACCAAAAGTTTCTTCTGCAATCTCTCTTAGAATATCGAACTTAAATTGTCTTGAATCATTTGAAAATAAAGCCATTTTCTACACCCCTTATACTGGTTATAATTATCACAATAAGCATATCATTATAATAAATATTTTTCCACATTAAAAGAGACTCACTTTTTTATGCGAGTCTCCTTGTTATAGATATGATCTTCAGATTATCGTTTTTCTAATTTTGTCTCTTTTTCCGTTTGTATCTATATTTTAATTATTTTTTATTATTATTTTATTATTAATTTTTTTATTATTATTTTATTATTAATTTTTTTATTTCTACAACTAGATCACTTATTACTTTCACGATAATCTTTGATCATTATCATTCTATTTACTCGATTCTCATCGATTATTTATTGATTAATGTTCTTGTTCGATTATTGTATATTACTTGTATATATATTGTTGCTGATTATATAATTTTTACCTTTCTTATATCAGCCAACATATTGAATAGCAAATTTCTTATGTCGAACAAATTTATCATTTGGATCAAACTAAATAATGTCAATTAGTTTGATACTCCTATTCTTCCAGGTTCCATTCTATTTAACCTCCTTGAAGATTTCATCTTCTTAAAACCTCACCTATTTCACCTCAGTTTGGTTTTAATCTATATTTTGAAATATATCTTTTTTTTAATATTATCTATAAATATTTAGTTTAGAAAACTTTTTATTTTTTATCTATATTATTTTATGTGATATATTTCTTGGTACTTATAATATACTACATATATTTAAAAAAGTAAGGTCTATTATTTATTTTTTTTTTATTGTATAATTATATTTAGGGGAGATTTTAATCAAATGAAAAGATATCAATAAATCGATATCTTTTTTTATTCTTCTGGTTTATTTAAACTTCTTAAATAATGCTTTCTTTCTAAGGTTGTTAAGTGTTTTTTTCTAAGTCTAATATCCGTCGGTGTTATTTCAACTAATTCATCTTCATTTATAAACTCAATCGCTTCTTCTAAACTCATAATTTTTGCGGGTACTAGCTTCATAGCTTCATCATTACCAGTTGATCGTATAGCGGTCATTTTTTTATTTTTAATTGGATTTACATCCATATCTAAATTCTTTGATGCCATACCTATAATCATTCCAATATAAACTGGAGTTTGAGGACTGATAAATAATTGACCTCTTTCTTGAATATTCCATAAAGCATATGTCATTGCATTCCCATTTTCAGTAGAAATTAACACTCCATTTTCTCTTTGAATTATTTCTCCTTTATAAGGTTCATAGCCATAAAATCTTCTTACCATCGTTCCCTGACCATGAGTATCATTTATAAATTCAGATCTATATCCTAATAGTCCTCTTGTAGGAACATGATACTCAATTCTAGAGTATGAACCTTCATCAACTATATCTACCATCATACCTTTTCTTAGATTTAATTTTGAAATTATTGTTCCTGAATATTCAGTTGGTACAGAACAAAATACTTCTTCAATCGGTTCATTTAAAACTCCATTTATTTTTTGATAAATAACTTCAGGTTTACTTACAGCGACTTCATATCCCTCTCTTCTCATATTTTCTAAAAGGATTGTTAAATGTAATTCTCCCCTACCTGATACTTTAAAACTATCTGTTGAATCAGTTTCTTCAACCTTTAAGCCAACATTTACTTCTAATTCTTTTTCAAGTCTCTCTTTTATATTTCTACTAGTGACATATTTACCGGCTTGACCAGCAAACGGTGAAGAGTTAACCATAAAGTTCATAGACAATGTAGGCTCTTCAATATTAATCATTTCCATAGGACTTAATTTATCAATGTCACATATAGTATCACCAATAGAAATATCACTAATACCAGCAATCATAACTATTTCACCACATTGAGCTTCTTTTACTGATACTTTACTTAATCCTTTATAAATAAATACTTGATTTATTTTATTTTTTTTATTTTTTTGATCAGAATCACAAACAGTATATTGTTTTCCTTCTACAATTGTCCCTGAGTATATTCTACCAATACCAAGTCTGCCAATATAATCATCATATGCTAATGCCGAAACTTGCATTTGTACAGGTTGATCAATTAAATTTGGGTATGCTTGTGTATGTTGAAGAATAGTATCAAATAAAGGAATAATGTCCTCATTTGTATCTTCTGGATTATATCTAACAATACCTTCTCTTGCTACACCATATAATATAGGAAAATCTAGCTGATCATCGGTTGCATTTAAGTCTAAAAATAAATCATATACTTCATCAACAACTTCTGTTGCTCTTTCATCTTTTTTATCAATTTTATTTATTAATAAAATTGGCTTTAATCCTATTTCCAATGATTTTTGGAGTACAAATCTTGTTTGTGGCATAGGACCTTCACTTGAATCCACTAATAAAATAACAGTGTCCACTGTTTTAATAATCCTTTCAACCTCACTGGAAAAATCCGCATGCCCTGGTGTATCTACAATATTAATTTTATAATCTTTATAATTTACAGAACAATTTTTCGAATAAATTGTTATGCCTCTTTCTTTTTCTAAATCGTTGCTGTCCATTACTGGCTCTACGATAGTTTCATTGTCTTTAAAAACATGACTTTGAGCCAAAAACGCATTTACAAGAGTTGATTTCCCTGCATCTACATGGGCTATTACCGCTATGTTAATAATCTTTTGATAATCCATATTACTCTCCTTTGCAACTAATGCATTATACTCTTAAACATTAAACAATACAAGATTTTATATTTTTACCTTCTTTTGAATCTTCTCTTATTTACTTTAATTTCATATACTATTTTTAAAATGAAAACTAAAACAATAAGTAGTATTAAGCTAAGTATAACTTGAATTTTATATCTAATAATAAACCAATATAAATTAGTCAAAACAAAAGCTATCATAGACTTTTTTATTGTAACATCTGAGTATAATTCACTTTCATAAACAAGATTGTCATAAGAATAAACTTTTATATTTCCTATATTTTCTTCTTTTTGTATAGGTGCATACAATTTATCTGGTAAGCTAATTTCTATATGTAAATTTTCATCATTTGGTAATATCATTTCAATATCATCATTTGATTTAATCTCTATATTTTTTTGAAAAAAATTGTAATAAACAGGTATATCTTTAATAATTTCATCTTTTTTATATATTATTTGACTATCATAGTTTTCAAAATAATAATTATAGATTAATCCCGCATCTAAAATATGACTAGGTATAACCCTTTCTATCCAAGAATGAGCAGTAATAAGAATATATTGTATTCCATTATGTTTTGCTGATGAAGCTAAGCAATACCTCGCACTATTTGTATATCCACTTTTACCACCAATAAATCCATCAATTTCTACATTATATTTTATATTTGGGTCATCATTATTAATATATTTTGTAACAACAGATTCCATCTTTAATCCTTCTTTATAATTTAATGTCGGAATTGCTTGATGCTCATTTGAAGAAAATATTTCATAAAATATATCATTTTGTAAACAATATTCTAATAATATGGCCATATCTTTTAATGTTGACGCATGTTTTTCATCATGTAACCCAGTTACATTTTCAAAATTTGTATTATACATTTTAAGCTCTTTAGCTTTTTCATTCATTAAATTTACATAACCTTCTAAACCACCACTCACATAATATGCGGCTGCATTTGTACAATCAGCACCACTTGGTAATAATATACCATATAAAATATCCAATAATAAAGGCTCATCCCCCACATCAAAACCAGCCCTTGATGCATGTGCTTCCTTTAGACCTGCAAGCATTTCTTCGCTTATTAATATAGTGTCATTTACATCATCAATATTTTCTATGGCAATTATTAAAGTCATCATTTTTGTAAGAGATGCAGGAAATATTATTTCATCAGATCCAATATCCCATAAAACTTGCTTTGTATTTAAGTCATACAAATATACATAATCACTTGATATTTCAGGTTTATTCTCATTAGGATAATTAACTTCTTCTCCATAGACAATTTGACTACTCACAAAAATATAGGCAATTATTAATAATGTTAAAAATATTTTTTTCATATAATTATTATACAAGATTTTGACACATAATATTCTTATGATTATAATAAAAATAATATATTGCATCAATGGCGGAATGGCAGACGCGCACGCTTGAGGGGCGTGTGGGGTAACCCGTGCAAGTTCAAGTCTTGTTTGGTGCACCAATAACACATAATCCAAGCCAAAAATTAGCAAGTTATTCTTGTTAATAAAAGGTTCGGATTTTTTAATGATTTATATTATAAAATAGTATGCAATAAACTAAAAGACAACCCACCAGGTTGCCTTTTCATAATACTAATTTTTTATTAGTAAATAAGATGTTTTTTCACTAATATCAAATAATACTTGTATACTTTATTCTTTGGACAAGGCATGATTTACTGCAATAAATCCGTATGTGAGGGCAGGACCGATTGTACTGCCAGCACCCCAGTATGCATTTGCTGTAGGAGAGGCAATACAGTTACCTGCTCCATATAGACCAGGTATCACATTTCCCTTCCAATCTAGTACCTGAGCATTACCATTTACCACTGGCCCACCGTTTGTATCTAGTGTTCCAACTGCCAATACGATAGCGTAATATGGACCATTTTCACTTATAGGGTACATGGTATAGTTTTTTGATTCCTTATTTGGCCATTCAACATTTGGTATAGTTGGTGGGAATGTGGTCCATTCGCGATCATATGCGTTTTCTCCACGGTTAAAATCAAGATCCACACCCAACTTAGCATAGCTATTAAATTGCTCTACTGTCTTTAGCAAGGCATCGCTAAAATTATCATCAAGTGAGAAACCACCAGTATGTGGTGCAAGCTGTTTCATACGTTCTTCTATAGCCTTAGCTAATTCAGGCAATGAATCAGCTTTTAGCAAATAGTTTGGCAAAGGTGTTCCTTGTATAGGATAAGGTGGAAATCCTTGCCATAATGTTGCTGTACGCTCATCAAATACCATAAAGGTAAGTAAATTTGTCCATTCTGCCTTTACAGGATCCCACACAAAATGTACCATGGCACGATCTGTATAGTTTCGTTTTTCGTCCACTACACGCTTTCCGTATTTATTCACAAGAATAATAGAATCTCCCGGAATATAAAACACACTGCTAGATCCTTCAGGATTTGAAATATAAGCATCGATTAAACTTTGAGCACGGAATGCTCCCGCTGTATTTCCAATTGAAGCACCAATTGATCCAGCTATCTTGATAAAGTCTCCTGTGTTAGTAGAAACAGAACAACCACCATAATGAGGGCCTCTTTGCAAGCTAGTCATTAATTCCAAATCATGTGAATAGCCACCACTACCAAAGATAATTCCCTTTTTAGCAATAAAACGATGCTCTTTTCCATTAGCTAGTGCAACAAGTCCAACAGCTTTTCCATCTTCCATAATGATTTCACTGACACGGTAGCCTGTGTGAACAATTCCACCTTTATCTTTTACATACTTCTCTAATTGACGAATGAGTTCAACGCCCATCCCTAGTTTTCCCTGTTCATTCATTGGGTACAGTGTTCTCCCACGGATTCCTTTATTTTCTGGTAGATGATCCATATAGTCTACCTGCGGTTTACCTGTCCAGTTAATTTCCATTACGCTTTTTAGTGCGCCTATATTTTCCAAATAATCAGCCATATTATGGGCATTATTTACATAGCTTTCAATTAACTCAAACTGGTGTGGTGTTAAGCCAAAGCGTTCTGCTTCAGAATTATATTGATTTGAGTAAGAATACCTTGCCATATATCTAATAGCATCCTCTTTGTTGTCTTCCCAACCTGACTCTTTTTGCTTAGTATTGCATGGTACCCAGTAGCCTCCTCCAGAACGTATTGTGGTTCCACCTAGTCGGTCAGCTTTTTCAAGTACAATAACAGATGCACCTTCTCCAAGGGCAGTACAAGCAGCTCCAAGGCCAGCAGCCCCACCGCCTACAATTAAGATATCCGCTATTATTTCTTGAGTAACTTCATCTTGTCCTGCATCAACTTGAGCATTCTCAATTACAAGTTCAAACATTTCACTTCCTACACCACAAACCGGACAATTTTTAGGTGGTTCATCTCCTTCATGGATATATCCACATACAGTACATCGCCATCTTTTCATATTAGCTCCTTTCTGATTTTCTTAGCACTATGGCTTCTTTATACTAATTTCTTTTACGTAGTATATATATACCAATATTATATCATGTAATCATATTTAATTTTTTTACTCATTATATTTTTATGATTATAATAGACATTAATTATTAAATAGCAAATGTTCTTACTAGAGTAACATTTCATATAACTCGTGCATGTTCAAGTCTATATTGATACACTATATTTATACAAAAACTCTATTGAGTTTTTTATTTTAAGCATATATATAAAGATATTTAATTTGAAGTTGTATAATAGTAAGGAAATAGAAAGAGGTATAATTATGATTAAAGCTGAAATAATTTCAGGCTTTCTAGGTGCAGGCAAAACAACACTTATATCAAAGCTATTAAAAGAAAAATTAAATAAAGAAAAAGTTGTATTAATCGAGAATGAATTTGGTGAAATAGGAATAGATAGTGGGTTCTTAAAGGATTCAGGTGTAATTGTAAATGAGATGAACTCAGGTTGTATTTGTTGTAGTTTAGTTGGAGATTTTGAAACATCACTACAAGAAGTAATAGACACATATAATCCAGATAGAATTATTATTGAGCCATCTGGAGTAGGCAAATTATCTGATGTAATAAAAGCTGTTAATACGATTGAAGAGATAAAAATTAATAGCTACTCTACTGTAGTAGACGCTTCTAAAGCAAAGATCTATTCAAAAAACTTCAAAGAATTTTTTAATGATCAAATAAGAGCTGCTTCATGTATTATTTTAAGTAAAACACAAAATATATCAGAAGAAAAACTTAAAGAAACAATAGATATTATTAAAAATATTAATAATAAGGCAAGAATAGTAACAACATCTTGGGAAGATTTAAGTGCTGATGATCTATTAAATGTAATGGAAGGTAGTGTCAAACTATTTGATGAAGCCTCTGTTTGCAGTTGTGGTATTGAAAGCTGTAATCACAATCATCATGAACACTCTCACCAAGATCATCATGAGCACTCTCACCAAGATCATCATAATCATCATCACGCAGATGATATCTTCACAAGTATAGGATATGAAACAATAAACAAATATTCTAAAGAAGAATTATATACAATTCTTTCAAATTTAGATGATGATATATTAAGATCAAAAGGAATAGTTCAAGATAAAAATAATAATTGGTTATTCTTTGATTTTGTTCCAAATGAAATTGATATACGAGAAGGAACATCAGCTTATACAGGACTAATAACTATTATCGGTACAAAAAATTTTAATCAAGATAAAATTAAGAAAGCGTTTGGTATTTAATTATGGCAGTTCCTATATATATAATAACTGGATTTCTAGATAGTGGAAAAACATCATTAATTAAAGAATCAATGGAAGATCCTGAATTTAGTGATGATAATTTTAAAACTTTAATTATTCAATTTGAAGAAGGTGAAGAATCTTTTAGTGATAAGTGGTTAGAAAAATACAATTGTTCAATTGTTCAATTAGATTCTTCTATAAATTTAGATTTACAAACGATGCAATTATTACAAGATACATTTAAACCTCAACAAATCTTTATAGAATACAATGGTTTAGAATCTCTAAGCGAACTAATTACAAGAGATTTATTAAAAGAATGGGTTATTGTACAAATTCTTACTACTATTGATGCATCAACATTTTTAACTTATATGAATAATATGAAATCTTATATGTATGAAATAACAAAATATTCTAATGCAATTATTTTTAATAGAGTAGATGATTCTATATCAAAAACTCAATTAAGAAATAATATAAAAGTTGTTAATAGAGAAGCTCAAATAGTATATATAAATAAAAATGGTGAACCAGAAGAATTCACCATGGATGATTTACCTTTTGATATAAACTCAGAATTAATTGATATTAATGATAATGATTATGGTTTGTGGTACATGGATGCAATAGAAAACATAGAAAATTATAACGGAAAGGATATTAGACTAAGAGGAATGTTTATGGAAAAGATTCCTGGACTACAGCATTCATTTATTTTAGGTAGATTAGCGATGGTATGTTGCGCTGATGACATGCAGCCAATAGGTATCACTGTTACAGGAGTAAATATTCAACAAATGAAACTAAATAACTGGTATGAAGTTGTAGGAACTCTAAAAATGATTGATAGAGGCGATAATTCAAATACCCTTGTAATATATGCAAAAAATGTAAAAACATATGATAAGCCAGAATATGAATTAGTAAGTTTTAGCTAAAAAAAGATGCGGTTACCAGTCGCATCTTTTTCATTGGATAATTAATCCATAAACGGGGGAAAGAAATCTTAATCAAACTCTACCAAATTTGATTACCTATAGTATATAAGTAGCTTGTGTGAACTGAATGAAAGAAATGTGAAAGATTTGTGTAATTTTGAAAATTATTTCTTTTCTATTAAATAATTAGATACATTCCCCAAACTATCACTTATAAATACATTAATAATTTCAGTTTCAACTTCATAAGATACGGTATTTGTTGCATAGTCAATAGTAGAATAAACTATTTTATTTCCATCTACTAATGCATAGGCACTCTCAAAATCAATCTCACTCATTTCATCCATATAAGAAAAACTCCATATATTATTATCTAATGAATAAGATTCTATAGTTGGTCCAAATTTATCAATATTTGAAACCTCTATTTTTTTCTTATCTTTATTACCACTATCACTAACAACCACTACATCATAGTTACCATTTTCTTCAATTTCTATTACATAAATATTATTATTTTTATATCCATAATAAATACTTCCATTTGTATTTTGAGCATATATTTCTTGAATACCTGTACTTGTAGAAAGATCTATTAATATTTCTACAGGTTTGTTTGTAATAGTTTGATCATAATTGATATATTTTATTGTTGGATTGTAATTAGCTAAAGCTACTATTGATGCTCCAGCTGTAGTAGCTGCAATGACATTAGTTGTATTAATTTTTGGTTTTGATATTAATGCAGCACCTATTACAGGAGTAAAGATAACATTTGTTGACATATTAGCTTCTTTTAAAACATTAAATAATGTTTCTTTAGCTACAGTATCATCCATTGATATCTTTTTTGATGCATTATTTAATGCACTTTTTATATGTAGATTATCAATCATATGCTTCCTCCTCCTTTATATGAATCAATTTATGCTTCAATAAATTTCTTGCTGTGTTTAGTCTACTTTTAACAGTTCCAACAGGACAATCAAGTGCCATAGCTATTTCTTTATTTTTCATATCATGGTAATACTTCATTATTATTACTGCTCTAAGTCCATAAGGTAATGTGCTTATAGCGCTCAATATTTCCTCCTTTTCACTATCTACGACTATTTTTTTCATAGGATTACTATTTGGATTATGATCAGGAATACTATATAAATCTTCTTCACTTAAACTAATATTTTTCTCTTTTTCTAAGATTTTAAGAGCAGTAGTATAATTAATCCTGTTTAACCATGCAACAAATAATTTATCATCCTTTAATGTATTTATTTGTTTTAATGCATATATAAAAGTCTCCTGTACGACATCTTGTGCAAGAGTTTCATTTTTTGTTAAATATAAAGAAAAGAAATATACTTTTTGGTAAGTTAATTCATACAGCTTTGCAAAGCTATTGCTATCTCCTTCTTTAACTTTTTTAACTAATTTTGCAATTTGTTTATGATTTAAATTTGACATTATAATATTGTAAACAATATCCCCTTTATTTTAGTAATTATACAATATTAATGGCAAAAAAACATTGATAGACATTAATTTATACAATTTTCTGATTTATATTGATATAATGTTATTCGATGAGGTAATACTTATGAGTGATGAATTATTTAAAAGTGTCAAGATAGGTGGATATGACAAAGTTGAGGTTTTAGATTTTATCCAAAATAAATTTAAAGATTTTGAAGAAAACGATGAAAAAAACAAAGAAATAATTAATAAATATAAAAATGAAATTGATGAGTTAAATGTCAAACTATTAGAATATGATGAAAGACTGGCTACAATTTTGGTTGAAAACCAAAGGCTTGTTGATGTAATAACGCATCATGAAAAAACAGTAGTACAAGAATATACACAAAATCAGCTTACTAATGCAATTTTAAGTATAAATAAACTAAGTGATAAAATGATACAAGAAGCTGAGATAAAATCTAAAAGAATCTTAGATTTATCAAAGGCTAAAGCTTTTCAACAAATATCCTTTAAAACTGATGCAAACAAAATATTAGAAGACTATGAAAATAGATATAAAAAACTTGCGAAAAATATCTCGGATTTATACTTGATAAGCAACACTCTATTAGAAAGTATAACTGAAGTTAATACCACTTTATCTAGTATGCTAGAAAGTTTACCTAAAGACATAAGTGAAATATCAAAAGATGAATGATATAAAAAATTTAGTAAATGAATCATTAATTAAAGCAAAACAAGAACAAGCAAAAAGAGAGAAATATATTTCGATAATAAAATATATTTCTTCAATAATTTTGCCTACTTTAATAGTATTTATAATACTAAATGTATTTATTGGTATTGCTACTATTAAAGGGTCTTCTATGGAAAAGGGATTGCATGAAAATGATATTATACTATTTAATAGACTAGATAAAACAATAGATAGATTTGATATAATTGTCGCAAAAAAAATTGATCAAAATATGTATATTATAAAAAGAGTAATTGGATTACCAAATGATACAATAGATATTAAAGATGGCTATGTATTTGTAAATAATACGCAAATAGATGAGTCTTCATATACAGAAAACGGTACAACGTATTTGCAAGATATTAGTTTTCCAATAACATTAAGCGATGATGAATATTTTCTTTTAGGAGACAATAGAGAAGTATCATTAGATTCAAGAAACTCTGAAACTGGACTTATAAACAAAAAAAATATTTTTGGAAAAATACTATTTGTTTTTAGAGGTTTAAAATAATATTTGCCTTTTTCAACTTTTTTTCATAAACTGTATTAAACATCTATTTGATGTAAAGGAGAGTATCAAATGAGTAGAGTATACAACTTTAGCGCAGGACCATCATGCCTTTTTGAACCAGTTCTACAAAAGGCTGCCAATCAAATGTTAGAATATGAAGATGCTAAAATGAGTGTAATGGAAATGTCGCATCGCTCCAAAGCATACGAAGCTATCATTAATGATTGTGAAGCTAGATTACGTAGACTAATGAATATACCTAACAATTATAAGGTATTATTTTTACAAGGTGGTGCCTCTTTACAATTCACAATGATTCCACTTAACTTAATGAAAAACAAAAAAGCAGATTTTATTAATACTGGACAATGGACAAAGAAAGCAATATCAGAATTTAAAAAATTAGGTGAAGCAAATGTAATTGCATCTAGTGAAGAAGCTACATTTTCTTATATACCTGAAATCAATGAAGATATGATAAATGATGATAGTGATTATCTTTATATATGTGAAAATAATACAATTTATGGAACACGTTATACAAAACTACCTTGTACAAAAGGTAAAACATTAGTTGCTGATTTATCTAGTTGTATTTTAAGTGAACCATGTGATGTTAGTAAGTATGGATTAATATTTGCTGGAGCACAAAAAAATATGGGGCCAGCAGGATTAACTGTCGTAATTATTAGAGAAGATTTAATTGAAGAAAGAAAAGATTTGCCTAGTATGCTTAGCTATAAGATAATGGCAGATAATGGTTCTATGTATAACACCCCACCAACATATTCAATTTATATTTGCGGTTTAGTATTAGAATATTTAGAAGAAACAATCGGTGGTTTAGAAAATATGAAAAAAATTAATGAAGAAAAAGCTGAAATTCTTTATAATTTTTTAGATAATTCTAAAATGTTTAGTAACCCTGTTAAAAAAGAAGATAGATCTATAATGAATGTTACCTTTGTAACAGGAAACGATGATCTTGATAAAAAATTTGTAAACGAAGCAACAAAACAAGGACTTGTTAACTTAAAAGGTCACAGGAGTGTTGGAGGAATGCGAGCTAGCATATATAACGGTATGTCTGTTGAAGGAGTTAAAGCCCTAGTAAATTTCATGAAAGAATTTGAGGAAAACAATAATGTACAAAATTAAAACATTAAATGATATTTCTAGTGTAGGATTGAATACTTTTTCAAATAAATATAAAATTTCTAAACACTTTGAAGATGAAGACGCTATATTACTTAGAAGTGCAAATATTCATGATTATGAATTTAGTGAAAATGTAAAATCAGTTGCTAGAGCTGGTGCTGGTGTTAATAATATTCCTATAGATAAATGTAGTGAAAAAGGAATAGTTGTATTTAATACACCCGGCGCAAATGCAAATGCAGTAAAAGAACTTGTTTTTGCTGGATTATTAATGGCAAGTAGAGGAATAGTTGATGGCGTTAATTGGGTACAAACCCAAAAAGATAATGAAAATATTGCCAAAGATGCAGAAAAACAAAAAAAATTATATTCTGGAAACGAATTACTTAATAAAAATCTAGGTGTAATTGGACTTGGTGCAATTGGTGTACAAGTTGCAAATCTTGCTTTAGATTTTGGAATGAATGTATATGGGTATGATCCATATATTTCTCTAGCAAATGCATGGAATCTTTCTAGAAATGTTAAGCATTCTGATTCAATAGATGAACTGCTTAAAAACTGTGATTATATTACACTTCATATACCTTTAAATGATAAAACCAAAAATACAATTAATGATGAAGTAATCTCAAAAATGAAAAGAGGAGTTAAAATACTAAATTTCTCTAGAGATTCATTAGTTAATACTGAAGCTTTATTAAAAGGAATTGAATTTAAAATTATAGATAAATATATTACTGATTTTCCTGTACAAAAACAAATAGGTAATAATAATATAATAATACTTCCTCATCTTGGTGCATCTACAGAAGAAAGTGAAGATAATTGTGCTTTACTTGCAGTAAGAGAAACTATGGAATTTTTGGAAAAAGGTAATATATCTAATTCTGTTAATTTACCTAATTGTAATATGGAAATTTCAGGTAAAATGAGAATCTGTTGTATTCATAGTAATATCCCAAAAATGTTAACTCAAATAACTGATTCTTTATCACAAAACGATGTAAATATTGAAAATTTGATGAATAAATCAAAAAAAGAACTTGCATATACAATGGTAGATATTGCAGATCCTGTTGAAGATAAGATTGTAGAAAATATTAAAAAAATTCCTGGCATGATTAAAGTTACAACTTTTGATTTTAGTGATTTAATATGATTGATGGACATATACATTTAGAAAATGGACCTTTATCATTAGATTATCTTAATCTTTTTATAGATGAAGCTATTAAAAATAATCTAAGTGAGATACAAATTCTTGATCATACGCATAGATTTAAAGAATTTACAAGTATTTATGAAAAAGTAAAAAATTCTTCAGAATTACAAGAAAAGTGGCTAAAAACAAAAATTAAAGATTCATTAGTTGATTACTTAGAGCTAATAGAACTTGCTAAGCAACAAAATTATCCGATAAAGGTTAAATTTGGACTTGAAGTTTGCTATACAAGTGAAAATGAAGAATTAATAAAAGATATTCTAAAAGATTATAAATTTGATTTTCTTGTTGGTGCAGTACATTCTGTATTTGGATATTTATATGATATGGAAAAATTTTCAAAAGAGCTTTTATGGGATAAATATGATGTTAATACCATATATAAAGAATATTATAGTGAAATAATTAAACTAATGGAAAGCAAGATTTTTACACAAGTTGCTCATCCTGATACTATAAAATTATTTAATATATACCCTACATATGACTTAAATGAAACCTATAATAAAATAGCAGACCTTGCTATTAAAAATGATATATTTGTAGAAAATAACTTTGGTTGTTACTATAGATACAATCATAAGGACCCTGGTTTAAGTAATGAATTTAAAAAAATATTACTTGATAAAGGTGTGAAAATAATGCTGGCAAGTGATGCACATAATCCTATTGATGTTGGAAAACATTTTGATTTATGGACTTAAATTACTCTTTCATCTAAATTTGTAACTTCGTATGGTTTTGCTTCACTATTTTTTCCACCAAATGGCATTTGAGCATATAATTTCCAATTAGTTGGAAGATTATATTTTTCTCTAACAGCTTCATCAATTATTGGATTATAGTGCTGCAAAGATGCACCTAAATCCATGTTTGCAAGTCCGGTCCAAATATTGTACTGAAGCATTGCATTACTTTGTACTGACCAACTTGCAAATGTTTCTGCATAAAGTGGAAAGTTATCTTGTAATTGTTTTACTGTATCTAAATCTTCAAAATATAAAACTGTGCCGTAAGCAGCTTTGAAACTATTCATCTTTGAAACGGTTTTTTCAAATCCTTCAGCTGGTGCAACTTTTCTAATTTCTTCAGTTATTAAGTCCCATAGTGCTTCATGTTCTTCTCTTAATAAAACTAATACTCTTGAAGATTGAGAATTATATGCAGATGGTGTATATTTAACCGCATCTTTTATGAAATTTAATATATCTTCTTCATTTACTGTTATTTTATTGTTTAGATCATATTCGCTACGACGTTTTTTAATTATATCTATATAGTTCATATAGTACCTCTTTTCTAATTTTATTTTCTCATAGTTAGCCATAGCTAACAAATCATATGCTCAATCATTTATTAAGTATTTTATTACTTTCATTATTTCAATAGTTTTTTCTTTATTCATTTTAGGGCTTTCTATTTTATTATTCATTATTTGATTTGAAGCTTCTTCAATTTCACCTTCAAAATCGCTTTCTTGACTAATTTTTATAACATTTTTAGTGTTGTCATTATATATTATTGTGAAACTATCTTCTTTCCAATACATAGGAACATATATTTTCCCCTTATCACCAAAAATAACTGCATATCCTCTATTTATAGAATCATAAAACCAACTACATTCAATTGTTGCTTTAATACCATTTTCATATTCTATTATACCTATTGCACCAAAATCACAATCGTAATTATTATTTATAAATTTAGATCCAACAACATTTTTTACTTTTGAATTAGCTATACTATTGCAAAAGCATATTGGATAAACTCCAATATCTTTTAAACAGCCTCCATATTTTTCATCAAAAACCCAATGATCCTTGGGATAGTCTAATTTAGAAATATTATAAGAATAATCAGCTCTTATAGAATATATGTTTCCTATTTCCTTTAAATACTCTTTTAATTCTAAATGCATATCTGTAAAAACAGTCTTTTCTGCCTCCATTAAAAATAAATTTTTACTTTTTGCATAATCAAACAATTCATTTGCTTCTTCAATTGAAGAAACCATTGGTTTTTCACACATTACATTTTTTCCGTTATTTAAACAATCCATAATTTGATCATAATGAAGATGATTTGGAGTACACAAATATACTAAGTCCACATTTGTATCATTATAAACATCTTGATAATCATCATAAAATACAGTTGCATTATATTTATCTTTAAAATCTTTAGCTTTATTAATATCCCTGCTAGCAACACAATAAAGATTTGCATTTTTTGCACATTTTATTCCTTTTGCTACCCTAGGTGCGATATGACCTAGTCCTATTATTGCTATATTAATCATAAATCCTCCCTTAGTCATCCTTAATAAGGATGCTACTGCCATTTATATCTTTAGTAATTATTAACTTTTTATTTATTCTTTCTTGTAATAAAGATACATGAGATATTATCCCTACAAGCCTTTTTCCATCTTTTAAAGATATCAATAATTCAATTGCTTTATTTAAAGCGTTCTCATCTAAAGAACCAAATCCTTCATCTATAAACATTGACTCAATTCTTATGTTTCCACTTTGAGATGTAACTACATCAGATAGACCAAGAGCAAGTGATAAAGAGGCCATAAATGACTCTCCACCTGATAGAGTACTTACATCTCTATAGTATCCAGTATTTTTATCTAAAACCTCTAAATCTAAACCAGATTGTGATCTTCTATCACTAATATCTTCTTTAACTCTTAACACAAAATTATCTTTAGATAAACCCAGTAAATGCTTATTTGCAGATAATACAACTTGTTTAAAGAAATACCTTTGAACATAAGCTTCTAAAGTTATCTTTGCGCTATTTGATAATTGTCCACTAACAAGTAATGATAGTTCATGAATATCTTTCCATTCACTTATAATCAAGTTATATTTTTTATTGTATTTAATTAAATCTTCATTATATCTAGTATTACTTTTTATATTAAAATCTAAATTATTTATTTCTTTATTAATTACTTCAATATTGCCTTTTACAGTATTTAATTTAACTAATAGTGGTTCTACATCTAAATATGATTTATTTATAGTTTGTTTTTTTAGGGTATCAATATTGCTTTCTAAAGTAATATTTTCTAAAACGTAATCATTAATTTTTTTCTCTAATATTTCAATATTGAGTATATTGTGTAAACTCTCTTTATACTCTTCTTCATTTTTAAAGTCATACTCAGTTAACTTTTCATAGTAAATATTTGTTGCATTTTTTAATCTTTTTTCATAATCATCTTTAAGATTAGAAGTGCTTTCATAAAGTCCTTTTAGATATATTGATTGCTTATTGTAATTTTCATTATCTGTTTCAATTTTTTTGATAAATTTTTCTAAAACTATATTATTAGATTTTAAATCATTATAATCTTTTTCTAAATTAATTTTATCAATATTACTATCTTTAAATCTTATGTTTATTTGGGCAATAGTAGTTTCATTGCTTAATATTTTATTTGATAAGTTATTACATATTATTTCAATATTTTTAATATTATTTTCTACTTCATCTATTTCTTTTTTACCAAAACTTATATCATCATATTTTGCTGGTAGAGGATGATCAAAAGAACCACAAACTGGACATCTTTCATTTTCTTTCAGTTCTTTTGCTAAAATTCCAGCTTGGCTTAAATAGAATTTTTCCTTCATAGATGCTAATTCAAAAGACATCTGTTTTAATGTATCTAATTCCTTATTTAAGCGTTTCTTATCAAAAGATATTTCTTTATTCAATTTATTTAACTGAGGTATTAAAGGTATTAGCCTAGTGTATTCATTTTCTTTTTGCTTATTTATATTTAAAATATTCTTTTTTTCATTTAAAGTATCATATTCTTTTTTAAAATTATCCAATAATTTTTGGTTTTCTTCTTTTTGAGTATTTAAATTGTTTAAAGATTTTTTTGCATCAAAAAGAGTATTACTAATACTTATCACTACATCTTCAAAAACTTTTACTTCTTTAGCCTTTTTAGCTTTATTTAGCAAAATCTTATCATTTTCTATATTCTCTTTAGATTCTAATAATTTATCAAGTTTTTTTTCATTAATTTTTAAAGAATTTAGTAATTCATTTACCAATGTAGCTTCTTTTATATTTCCGTTAATAAAATCATAATTAATTTGATTTTCATTATTTTTATTTTGTAAATTATTTTTGTTTTTTTCTAGATTGTTATTTTTTTCTTTAATATTTTCAATAATATTATTTATAGATAATGGATCAACATTACGTTCTTCTACTTCTAATTTTTCTAATACATTTTCTATATTATTTTTTATTATATTAATTTCATTATTTAATAAACTATCTTTTTGTTTTAATTTATCTTGAATATTACTATATAGACTAGTATTAAATACTTTTTTAAATAATTCACTTCTATCTTTTGAATTTGAATTAAGTATTTTTAGAAAATCATTTTGTGCAATCATTATAGTTGATGAAAATTGATTTCTATCTAAACCAATTATTTCTGAAATTTTTAGATTTACTTCATTTATACCTTCATACACTTCATTTGAACTAAAATCTTTTAATATTGCATTGGCTTTAGATATGATTGTACCTTCACCTTTTTTCTTTGCACGCTCATACTCTGGAGTTCTATACACTTCATAAAGCTTTCCTTTTTGATAAAAACTAAATTTAACATATGTTTCATCAGTTAAAGAAGAATAATCACTTCTAAACGATTTTGAGAGTCTTCTATCTCTACCTCCACTTGCTTCTCCATATAGTGCAAAAGAAATCGCATCAAAAACTGTTGTTTTACCAACACCCGTATCTCCACTAATTAAAAATACTCCATCTTCATAAAATAAAGAAAAATCAATTACTTGTGGTTTAGCAAATGGTCCAAATGCAGACATTTCTAATATATTTGGTCTCATAAGCTTCCCTCAGAAATAAGTGTTTCAATAATCTTTACTTGATTTTCATTTGGTTTAACTCCATTATTTTGCATTTTATAAAATTCTATGAATAAGTCTATAGGAGACATTTTTTCTAAATTTTCAAGTTCTTTAATACTAAAATCAATATTTGTCTTACTATTTTCTATCGCAAATTTCATCATATTTGGAAAAACACTTAATAAATTAATTCTAGAATCCGGCATAATTTCTTCATCTGTAAGAATTATTCTTACATAATCTTCACTATAAGGAAATGAATACAGTAAATCATAACTTCCTTTATATTCTTTCATATCTTTAAGAAATTGTACTTTCTTTTTTTCAATAGTTATATTCCCTTTTTCTTTAAAATCTAATATAGTAATTGATTTTTCATGATTTACTTCTGAAAAACTGTATTTAAGCAAAGTTCCACAATACCTTATAGTTTCCTTACCGATTTTTTGAGGTTTATGAAGATGCCCTAATGCAACATAATCAAAATCATTAAAAACTTCATAACTAATACCATCTAAACCTCCAATAATTATTTCTTCTGAATCGCTAGTAGTAGCACCACTAACAAACTGATGAGCTATTAGAACATTTCTTTCGTTTATATTAATATTTGCATTATCAATTATTTTTAACATAGCTTCATCATAATTTTTAAAGTCAATTTGAAATATATTTTTTGCTTGTGATAATTTAAAGTATGGCAATAAATAAAAATGTATAACTCCATTTTCATCTTCTAAAGTAAACTTATCCATCTCTTTATTAAAAGGTTTTGAAATAAAAATATTTGAAACCTTTAAAAATGAAGATAAATATTCTAATCTTACACTTGAATCATGATTACCACTTATTATAAAAGAAGTAATATTTTTCTTTGAAATTTCTATAATAAAATCATTAAATAAATTCATTGCTTCTATAGAAGGATTAGATTTATCATATATATCTCCAGCAATTATTAAAACATCTATATTATTATCAATAAAGTCTATGACTTGATTTAAAACATATCTTTGATCTTCAATCATATTTATATCATTTACAATCTTTCCAAGATGTAAATCTGATATATGCATTATTCTCATAGTTGATCTCCTAATAAAAATGTATAACTATATTATACATTTATTTATTTAATAATTATTAGGCTAGTTCAATTTTATCGTCTTTTAATTTTTTATTATAAATATAAATTACTATAACTACATTAAATATATTCATAATTATTGAAACTAAGAATACAAGAGTATATGAGCCAGTAAAATCATATATATATCCAAATATAGGCAAACCAATAGCGTTACCACTAGTTCCTGCAAAAGAAACTATAGGAAATATTTTTTGATAATTTTCTTGACCAAAATAATATGAAGTTAATAAAGATACACCTACTGCACCTACAGAATAACAAGAGCCAAACAAAATAGATCCAATCAGTAAATATAATGATGAAGGTGCCAATAGAATAATTATTAGCGAAAATGTATTAACAATTAACATAGTGGCAGTAGCAAAAACAGGACCTTTTAAGTCACTAAGAAACCCTATTAATAATTTAGCCATTATATTACCATACATCGCAAAAGAAAGCATGCTAGCTCCCATAGCAGCAGTATAGCTTATTGAAACTGAATATCCAGGAAAGTGTTGAGCAATAGCAGAGATACTTGAAATAAACAAACTAAATATAAACATCAAAATAAATTTAATTTGAAATATATTAAAGTTCTCAGCTGGCTTTATTGCTTTAGCATTCACTTCTTTAACTTTTTCTTCTTCATATCCATAAGGAAGCAGTCCTTCTTCCCTAGGATTTAGTTTAAATGGAATCAGAATTGCTGGCAATGAACATGCAAATATAACACTCGCCATAACAAAGTATGATTTTTGCCATCCTATATAAATTATTAAATTAGTAAACACAGGCGCAAATATAGCACCTGCAATACCACTAAAACTTAGTGCAACACTTAAAGCTACACCTTTATATTTAAAAAACCAATTATTTATAATTAGGTTAATTGTTACTATTCCAAATATACTTGAAAAAGCTCCTCTAATTGTTGCAAGAATATTTAGCATCAATACATTAGTAGATAACCCCATTAATAATGTAGCCAAACTACTAATTAGTGTTCCAATAAAAATCAATGCTTTAAATGGATATCTTCTAAGAACTTTAGCAACAAATAAAGAAGCTATTGCCCCTGAAAATAGATTAAACATACCATGCATGGAAACAGAACCTCTTAGCTCATTCCATTCTTCTGCTATAGGTGTATAAAAAACCCCTGATGCATTTACCATTACCCCAATAACACTAGCTGTTAAAAAGCTAGCTATAATCAATATAATCCAGTGCTTAACACTCTTATTTTTCATTAACTATCCACCTTCTAATATATTATACACATTATAGTAAACTTTAAGGCAAGCAAATATGTTAATATTATTTTAGGAGAAAAATATGGAAAGAACAAAGTTATCAGATAATTTATCTTTTTCAAGAATTATTCAAGGATTTTGGAGATTAACTAGTTGGAATCTTACAAGTAAACAATTAGTAAATTTTATTGAAGAAAGAGTAGATTTAGGTGTTACAACTTTTGATACTGCTGAAATATATGGTAGAGGCGATGCAGAAATCCAATTAGGAGAAGCTTTAAAATTAAAGCCTGAGTTAAGAAGCAAAATTGAAATTGTTACAAAGACAAACATTAGTATCGATCAAAGTGAAGAAACTTCTTTTGGCTATTATGATTCTAGATATGATAGAATAATAAACTCTTGTAAAAAAAGCATAAAAAATATGAATTGTAATTACATTGATTTATATTTAATTCATCGAGAGGATCCTTGTATAGACTTTAAAGAAGTAGCTAGAGCTTTAAATGATTTAAAAGAAATGGGTTTAGTAAAAGAAATAGGTGTAAGTAATTTTGATCCTATGAAATTTAAATGCCTTTATGATTTAACAAATAAATCCTTAGTTACAAATCAAATAGAAGTTAATCCACAATGTTTTGAACATTTTGATTCTGGAATGATAGATTATTTAACATATAAAGGTATACATCCTATGTTTTACTCTCCTGTAAGTCAAGGACTATTATTCACTAGTGATGAAGATATTTATTTAAACTCAAGAATACTTCTTAGTAAGCTTGCGACAAAATATAACACAACAGTAGCAACACTAGTTTATGCATGGTTAATGTACCACCCTGTAAGTGGTATGCCTATAGTTGGAAGTAAAAACATTGAAAGAATTAAAGAAGCTATTAATGCATTTGATATAAAACTTGATCATGTAGATTGGTACAAAATTTATACATCATCAAAACAAAAAGTTCTAAGATAAAACATCCCTAGAAATTTATTTCTAGAGATGTTTTTTTTATTTGATTTGTTGTTTTGCTAAGGCAAGTCCACCTACTAAACCAGCATTGTCACCAAGTTGAGGATAAACTATATACTCTTTTATTTTATCTTCTGTTATTTCTTCTTTTTGAATATAACCATTTAAAAATTCAAGTACATATTTATGAATTATTGGAAAAAGTTGTTTTTGATGCATTACTCCACCACCTAATATTATTTTTTTAGGAGATAACACTAATATATAATTTGCTACTGCTTGAGCTATATAATATGCTTCTAAATCCCAAGCCGGATGATCTGCTGGAATATCTTTCCCCTTTATACCCCATCTTTCTTCTATTGCAGGACCACTAGCTAAACCCTCAAAACATGAATTATGAAATGGACATTTACCTTTGTAGCTATCATCTGGTCTAACAATTAATTTCATATGCCCCATTTCTGGATGAAGTAAACCATGCAATAGTTTTCCTTCAACTATTGCTCCTCCTCCTACACCAGTTCCGATTGTTAAATACAAAGCACTGTCTAACCCTACAGCACTTCCAAATGTTAATTCTCCTAAAACAGCTGTATTAACATCTGTATCAAATCCAATTGGCACATTTATTTTTTCTTTTAAATGGCCTATCAAATCAAAATAATCCCAACCTTGTTTTGGAGTAGTTGTAATATAACCATAAGTTTTACTATTTAAATCTAAATCAATTGGCCCAAAACTTCCTACTCCTATCGCATCAACATTTTCACTTAAAAAGAAATCAATTACTTTATTAGCTGTAGTAATAGGGTCTGTTGTAGGAAATGATTCTCTTTTTATTATATTTCCACAATCATCACCAATACCAACAACAAATTTAGTTCCGCCAGCTTCCACTGATCCAAGTCTCATACCTTTTTCTCCTTTTTCTATTATCTTAATTATAAAACATTTATAATTAATCTTCATTGATAATTAAGTATAAAGTTGTTAAGATTTCAATAAGTGAGGAAAGATAATGTCAAAGTGGGATAAAGATTATATTGAATTATGCGAAAAAATATTAAATGAAGGTGTGGAGGTGCCAAATAGAACAGGTACAAATTCCATCAAAATACCAACTCATCATTTTCATTTTGATTTAGAAAAAGAATTTCCAATTCTAACTACTAAACAACTTTATATTAGACAAGCAGTTTTAGAAATGTTTTGGATATACCAAGCTCAATCAAATGATGTGCGCTGGCTTAAAGATAGAAATGTTAATATTTGGAATGAGTGGGAAATAGATGAAAAAGGTATTTGGGAAGCAGATCAAATGGTATTAGAAAAAGATATATTAGTAAAAAAACACATAAAAAAAGATTTTGGAAAACAATGGGCACATACAATTGGAAGTGCATATGGTTATATTGTTAAGAAATTTAATATGACTCAAAATCTTATCGAAACTTTAAAAACAAATAATAAAGATAGAAGAATGATAATGAGTCTGTGGCAAAATGATTACCTTGAAACGGCAGTTCTACCATCTTGCGTTTGGTCTAGTGAATGGGATGTAACAGATGGTAAATTAAATTGTTGGGTCCATCAAAGAAGCTGTGATGTACCACTAGGACTACCATTTAATGTTACTCAATATGCTACTTTATTAATGATGCTTGCTCAAGTCTGTAACTTAAAACCAGGAAGTATAGATTGGAGTATTAAAGATGCACATATTTATGTAAACCAAGTTGAAGGAATAAAAGAACAAATTAATAGATACCATACACTAGAAGATTTACCTGCACCAAAATTATGGCTAAACCCAGATATTAAAGATTTCTTTGAATTTGATTCAAGTAAAGATTTAAAAGATGTTAAGCTAGTCGACTATAAACATCATGGCAAAATATCATTTATGATATCACAATAAGGAGGATTTATGAGTATTTCAATAATTGCAGCAATAGGACAAAATAGAGAATTAGGAATAAATAATCAGCTTATATGGAATATACCTAGCGATTTAAAATTTTTCAGGAAAATAACAAGTGGCCACACTGTTATTATGGGAAGAAAAACATTTGAATCAATTGGAAAGGTATTGCCTAAAAGAAGAAATATAGTAATAACAAGAAATAAAAATTTGCAAATTGAAGGTGTTGAAATATTTAATGATATAAATCAAGCTTTAGATTTTTGTAAAGAAGATGTTTTTATAATTGGTGGTCAAATGATATATACACAATTAATAGATATAGTTGATAAATTATACTTAACTGAAATAGAAGAAACATGTAATGCAGATGCCTACTTTCCATATTTTAATAAAAATAACTGGAACAAAAAAATATTATCTTCAAATTTTGAAAATAATATATTTTATACTCATGTTTTATATACCAGAAAATAAAGATTTATTTAAATATACCCTCTTTTCAAAAAATAGAGGGTATATTTTTATTATTAAAGCTAATTTAATCTAAATCTTCTCCATTTGATTCCACAACTTTTTTATACCAATCAAATGAATCTTTTTTACTTCTTTCTAGAGTTCCATTACCTTCATTATCTCTATCAACATAAATAAAGCCGTAACGTTTTTTCATTTCACCTGTAGTAAATGAAACACAGTCAATGCATCCCCAAGGAGTATAACCCATAAGTTCTACACCATCTAAATTAATTGCTTTTTCCATTTCGATTATATGTTTTCTTAAATAATCAATTCTATAACCATCATGAACAGATCCGTCTTCTTCTTTTACATCAATAGCACCAAATCCATTTTCAACAATAAATAGAGGTAATTCATATCTTTCATAAAACTCATTTAATGCAAATCTTAATCCTTCAGGATCTATTGCCCATCCCCAATCAGATTCAGTGATATAAGGATTTTTTACTGTATATTGGCTAGAACCATCAACAGACTTACTAACGTCTTTATGTGCAGTACTATCAACTACATTTGTCATGTAGTAACTAAATCCTACATAATCAACTTTTCCATTAGCCAAATCAATTATATCTTCTTCAGTAATGTCAATGTTAAAGCCTTTTCTTTCAAAATTCTTAAGTGCGTAAGCAGGATAATGTCCTCTAACTTGCACATCACAGAAAAACCAACGGTCATGCATTTGTTGTTGAGCTAGAATCATATCAGCAGGTCTACAACTAAATGGATATATAGGAACCATTCCAATCATATTTCCTATTAAGAAATTAGGGTTTATTTCCTTCCCTATTTTTACTGCTCTTGCACTTGCTACTAGAGTATGATGTCCACAAATGTACATTGCTTCTTCTGGATTATCATATTTCGAGAAAAGTGCACCACTGTTTGTCCAGCCAAATATATCATTTTTATAATTCATTTGATTATTAATTTCATTAAATGTCATCCAGTATTTAACTTTATCTTTGTACCTTGTAAAACATGCTTTCGCAAAATTCACAAAGAAACCAATAGTTTCTCTACTCATAAATCCACCATATTCTTTTGCTAAATGATATGGCATTTCAAAGTGAGAAAGTGTTATAACTGGTTCAATATTATATTTTAATAATTCATCAAATACATCATCATAAAATTGCATTCCTTCTTCATCTGGCTCTTCTTCAATACCTAATGGAAAAAGGCGACTCCATGCAATAGATGTTCTAAAACATTTAAATCCTAATTCTGCAAATAGCGCTATATCTTCTTTGTAGCGAGTATAAAAATCAATTCCAACATGATTTGGATAATACTTTCCTTCAATAACTCCATCAGTTATCTCTCTAGGAACACCATGTCTTCCTGCAGTCATAACATCTGCAACACTTAATCCTTTAGAAGTATTTAATACTCCTCCTTCAAATTGGTGAGCTGCAAGAGCACCTCCCCATAAAAAATCTTTACTAAATCCCATAAATTCTCCTTTCTGTTATCCTATAACTTCATTTTATATCAAAACACATCAAAATAATTACCAGAATGTATACTATACATATTACGTATAGTATACATACATTATAAGTATTATTCATATATGAATATTATTGATACTATAAAGACAAAGGAGAACATACATGAAAAATAAAATTTTAAAATTTGCATTATTAAGTGTATCACTGCTAGTAGGTATAGCACCTGCAATAAATGCTAATATACCCGCAATTGCAGCTCACTTTGATAATATACCACTACAATTAGTAGAAATGCTTTCTACTGCTCCATCATTATTTTTAGTTGCTTCAGTTTTATCAAGTAGTTTTATCGCAAAAAAAATAGGATATAAACAAACAATAATACTAGGTTTAGCTATTGTTATGATTTCTGGAATTGTCCCATTATTCATAAATAATTTCTATCTAATACTAATTAGCAGAGCTGCTTTAGGTTTTGGTATTGGACTATTTAATTCTCTAACAGTAGCCATGATTAATTATTTCTACAAAGATACTCATGATAGGTCTAAAATGTATGGATTACAAACTGCATTTGAAGGCATTGGAGGAATTAGTATTACCTTTATTGCTGGTCAATTAATCAAAATTAGTTGGTAATCTGCATTTATTGCTTACTTTATAGGTGTACCAGTATTTCTAATTTATTTATTTTTTGTTCCAAAACCTGAAACAAAAGATATTTTACAAGCAAATTCATCAAGTATTAATAGTACAAATAGTGACATGAAAAGTATGCTTCCTGTTTTCTTCTATGTATTTATGATATTTATAAGTGCTACTTTATATATGACATATGGAATCAAAATTGCTTCATTAATTATTAGTGTAGGTTATGGAAGTGCAAGTGATGCAAGCTTAGTTATAATCGCTTTAGCAATAGGTGGTATTGTTGCCGGAGTATTCTTTGGAAAAATTTTAGAAATTTTTAAAAAATACTCTTCTTCTATAGGATTGTTAATTGTAAGTATTTCTATGATAATTATTTCTTTAAGTACTTCTATGCCTGTAACTTTAATTGGTGGCTTTTTATCAGGATTTGGTTTTAAAATATTTATGCCAAGTATTATAGATAAAATAAATAAATCAAACATTTCAAATAAAGCCTTGGCAACTTCTTTAATACTAGTTGGATTTAATCTAGGTTCATTTATATCTCCATATGCAAGTGTTATTTATCAAAAACTTGCAGGTTTTGATAGCTTATCTAATTTATTTATAGTTCTAGCTATAGGAAATTTAATACTATCTATTGTTTTCCTTTTAAAATCAGTTGTAAAAACAGAGCTTCGTTAGATATAATTTAACTATGGTAGATTTAAGATTATTATATTATTTTATAACCGTTGTTGAAGCTGGTAATGTATCAAAAGCTGCTTTAAAGTTGCATTTGACTCAGCCTACTTTAACAAGACAGTTACAACAGCTAGAAGAAATTTATGGAAGTAAACTATTTATAAGGGGTAATAGAAAAATAACCTTAACAAAAAGTGGGATTATTCTAAAAAAAAGAGCTTTAGAAATATTAGAACTTAATTCTAAATTAAAACAAGAAATAAATGATGTTGATTTAAATATAAGTGGAGAAATAGTAATCGGATCTGGAGAAACAAAAGGATCTCATTATTTACCTATATTAATAAATAATTTTAATAAACTATACCCTAATGTTACTTTTAAATTATTTACAACATCTTCTAATGACTCAAAAGAAAAAATTAACGATGGAATATTTGATATTGCAATAGCATTAGAACCTATAGATAAAAATCTATTTAATATAAAACAATTAAACTTTAAAGATGAATGGGTTTTATATATGAAAAAAGATGACCCTTTAGCATCTAAAAAAGTTATTAAACCAAATGATATTAGTAATCTTCCTTTAGGAATCCCTTATAGAAAAGAAGTAAAAGAAGTATTTACAAATTGGTATGGTAGTGAAAAAATATTAGATAATGTTGTTTTGACCTTTGACATTAATTCAAATTTAGGTATATTAGTAGAGTCAGGATTTTGTTATGGAATTACTCTAGATGGGGCAATTGAAAATAGCTTTTTAAATACTTTAACATATAGACCTCTAAGTCCGAAAATCACATCTAGTGCATGTCTTATATGGAAAAAAAGCATTATTACAAATAATGCTTTATCAAAATTAATAGATTATATCGATAGTAATATTAATAATTCAATTAAAGATAAATATTAAAATCTATAAATCCCAAAATATTGGTTTCATTTTATCAAATGTACAAAACTTACTAAATCCTATCTCATCTTTAAGTATCATTTTGACCTCATCAAAATGATCTCCAAGATGTTCTTTTTTATGTGCATCAGAACCAATTGTAATTATTTCACCACCTAAATCCTTATATAATTTTAAAATTTCTTTTGATGGTGTTAAATCAGGTAGATTATATTTAAATGAAGAAGTATTTATTTCTATACCTTTTCCATCTTTTATAACTTGAGTTAAAATTTCTTTTACAATAGGTAATATTTTACTATCTGAATATGGTTCATTTTCATCATATCTTTTTATTGCATCCAAATGAGCTAAAACAGAATAATTTTTATACTTTTTTATTACATTTAATATCTCGTTATAGTAGCCTAATTGATATTCATCTTGTGTTTTACCTTTTTGATAATCATATAGCCATAATTCTTTATCATCAACCTGATGATTACTTAATAAGATAAAATCAAATGGCCATTTATTAAAATCTTCTTCATATTTATCAATAGTATGAACTTGCATCCCAAATTCCATTCCAGCTTTAATTGTAATTTCATTTTTATAAATTTCTTTTAATTTAAATAACTCTTTAAAATATTCTTCATAATTACAATTTAAATCCGTTTTAACTCCATAATCAACATGCTCAGTAAATGCAATTTCATTAAACTTTAATTTAATAGCATGCTTAACAACATCTTCCATTAATTCAGTTGAATCATCACTATAATTTGTATGCACATGATAATCTGCCTTCATATAAACCTCTTTCTATACTTATAAATATACAATAATATTAAGAAAATATACACTTATACATATTTGTTTTTAATAACAAATGATATAATGAAATTATGATGTATACTAATATTTTTACAAAGATTAATAATCTAGATAATTTGACAAATTCAGAAGTAAAACTGGTAAAGTTTATTAGTGATCACCCTGAAGAATTTGTAAATTTGAAACCAAAAGAAATAGCTGCAAAAACATATATTTCTATACCTACCATATATCGTTTAATAAATAAATTAGGTATTTCAGGAATAAATGATTTTAAACTTGAAATTAAATCGGCATTAACTAATAAAGATAATGCTAATATTGATGACTTTAACTTTCCTATACTTCCTACAGACTCTCAATATGAAGTTATGCTACGACTAAAAGATGTTTATTTTCAAACTATAAATGACACTATTGATTTATCAAATCCTAATTCTTTAGTTAATGCGACTATTCTTTTAGAAAAAGCAAAAACTATAAGTATTTTTACTTCTGCTGGAAATATATTTTTTGCTTTAAATTTTAAATTTCAAATGCAAGAAATTGGAATTGAAATAAATGTTCCTACTGAAGAATACTCACAAAGATTAACTGCTACCAATTGTAGTGATAATGATTTAGCAATAGTTATTTCATTTGGTGGTAGAGGGATGAATGCAGAAAAAATTTGTAAAATATTAAAAAATAATAATACTTCAATACTATTAATTACTTCAACAATACCAAATAAATTAAATAAATATGCAAATACAACAATATATATGTCTTCTTACGAGGAGCATTACAATAAGATTTCATCATTTTCTACTAGATTAACTTTACTTTTTATCCTAGATACATTATATGCAAACTACTTCAGAAGAAATTATGATAAAAATTATAAGCTTAAAATACAAAAATATAATGCATTATCTTTAAAATAATACAAAAGTATTATTTTTTAAAAGGTGCACTTAGGCACCTTTTACTTAAAGAGAGTTATTCTTTTAACAGAGGTATATATTTATATAAACTATGAGCAATTCCATCTTCTTCATTGCTTAATGTAATATCATCAGCAATGTCTTTTAAATCTGAAACTGCATTAGCCATAGCAATACCATAACCCGCATAATTAACCATTGATATATCGTTATGTCCATCACCAAATGCAATCATTTCTTCTTTTTTATAACCCATAGGTATTAAAACGGAATCTAGCGCTTTTGCTTTATCAATACCTTTTGCTGTAAATTCAAAGTAAACAGGACCTGTAAACATACAATTAAGCTTATCTTTAAAAGGTTCCATCATATTTTTATAATTTTGCTTTAAATACTCTTCATCTCCATACGTTAGTATTTTATTTAATGGAAAATCTACAAATTCTACAAGATCTTCTTTTTCACAAAGCAGATACTTATTTCCTCTAGATTCATATTTAAGTATATTTATCTCTTTATTATTTGCTTTAACAATATTATCAAAGACGTCATTCACATACATATACTCACCTTTGTCAATTATTGGTCTAGCTTTAAAATTTTTCATATGCTTAAGTACAGCTTTACTATCTTCAACACTCATAGCGTGATCGTATAGTATTTTGTTACTTTGACAATCTATTACCCTTGAACCATTATAACAAACTAGTAATCCATGATGCTTTTCCATATCAAGTTTTTTTGCATAATCCATCATTCCATTAGGAGTTCTTCCTGATGCAAGTATAACTTTTATCCCCATTTCTTGTGCCTTTATAAGGGCATCATGAGTCTTTTTTGTAATTTCTTTAGATGAGTTTGTTAAGGTTCCATCTATATCTATAATAATAACTTTTATACTCATATTTCCCTCTTTATTTATAGTATAACTAATAAATTATAATGTAATAATTGTTTCCTTTCTTTTGTAATTTTTTATCATAGTAAACTAATTTTCATGATAAATTTGATAAAGTATTTAAAAACCGAACCATCATATCTTCATTTAAGATTTAGGGGCTCGGTTCAATTGTGACTTTTTATAGTCCTTCTTTTATTAGTTGCTTAACTACTTCATCTTTTATAGTAACACCATCTGCTTCTAGTTTTTCAATTGTATCCTTAAACTGAGGCAAATAAGCTTTATGAGCGATTAATAATTCATTTAATACATTAACTGCATCATCTCCAGCTGTAATTAATGGGTTTAATATGAAAGCTTGTAACAACAATCCATAATCTCCTGTAACAGCTGCTTTTTCAACTACATCTTCCATATTTTTCATAACTTGTATCCAGCCTTTTTCAGCTGATTCCAAGTGACCAAATGCTACTGGTAATGCTCCTGCAGAACCAATAAATGATGTAACTTCAACAATGCTATCTGCAGGTAAGTCAACAACAGCACCATTGTTTTTAGTACTAACAACCATTGGAACATTCTTATTATTATAGATGGCATTAATACATTCACAAGCAGCATCACTATAGTATGTTCCTCCACGTTTTGTAAGTTGTTCAGGCTTATGATCTAAATTAGGATCTTTATATAATTCAAATAGTTCAGATTCAGTTTGTTTTACTTGTTGCCCACGAGTTCCTATACCATTATATTCTTCTAAACTATGTTCCAACATTTCTTGTTCTCTATAATAATATCTATGGTAGCCACAAGGAATCATTTTCATCGCAACTAATTGTTCTTTAAAAAATTTCACATCAAATATGTTTGCAGGGATTCCACTATCTACATTAGGGTCATACATAGCATCAATAATATCTAATGTAACATCGTTGCCTTTAAGATCAAAAACTTTATGCCAATGAAAGTGATTTAACCCAGCAAATTTATAAATAAGATCTCCTTCTTTACAACCTATTAGCTTTGGTTCTTTCATTGTTGAAGTAATAGGAACATTACAAAGTCCAATTACTTTTTCCCATTTCCCATATTTCAATACTGTTTCTGTAACCATACCTGATGGATTTGTAAAGTTGATCAACCATGCATTTGGACATAGTTTTTTCATATCTTCAACAATTTCTAAAATTACTGGTATAGTTCTAAGTGCTTTAAAAATACCACCAGCACCATTTGTTTCTTGTCCTAACATTCCATAAGAAAGTGGAATTCTTTCATCTTTAATTCTTGCATTTAGTAAACCAACTCTAAATTGTGTAGTAACAAAATCAGCATCCTTTAATGCTTCTTTTCTGTCGTAAGATAAATAAATCTTAACATTGTGAGGTGTAGCATCCCACATTCTTTGTGCCATTGCACCAACTATTTCTAATTTTTCTCTTCCATCTTCAATATCAACTAACCAAATTTCTCTAATTGGTAATTCATCATATCTTTTTATAAAACCTTCCATTAATTCTGGTGTATAACTTGATCCTCCACCTATTGTTACTAATTTAATTCCTTCTTTATTCATTTAATCTCTCCTTCTTGTATAACTCTATATAATTTAAGTAATATTTCCAATAAAATAATATTAAAATGATTGAATTTCTCAACATTTTCTATTTAAGTTGTTTAGTTTTGAGAAATCAATTAAACATTTGTAAATGTTGATATAAAGCACCTATTAAATTTGCATCATTAAAATATTTACAAGTAACAATTTCAGGCTTAGGAATGTCAAAACCTGAACTTTTTACTATCATATTAAAGTTTTTATTAATTAAATCTATTAATAGTGGTTGAACACTTATTCCTCCACCAATAGCTACTTTTTCACAATCAAAAATTACATGTACATTATAGATTTGTAGCGCAACTTCTAAAGAAAATTTATTTATTGCATTTAATACTCTTTCATCTGTTTTCGCCATTTCAAATATTTCAATACCATTATATTTTTCACTTATATTTAATTCTTCTTGTACTCTTTTTGATAAACCACTAATCCCTGTTCTTCCTGCCCAAGTATAATGAAAATTAAATGGTTCATACATATTTGTTTTAACAAATGAAAATTCTCCAGCACTAAAATGCTTACCGGTATGAACCTTATGATCTTTAATTAAACATCCACCTATTCCACTACCAAGAATCACAACTGCACCATCGCTAATATCTTGTAATACACCAAAGCCAAGTTCAGCATTTGCAGCACACTTAGCATCATTTCCAATAGAAATATTTGTAGGACATCTTTTCTTTAAAACTTCTGATGTATGTAAATTACTAATATATTCAAGAGCTCCCCCAGTATACTGATATCCTTTTTCAGGATCAATAATGCCAGGCATTGATAAAGCCATTCCAGATATTTGATCTGCATACTTATCGTATATTCTTCCTATTGTTTCTATGAAATTTTCAAGATTGTCTAATGGTGTAGGAATACTAGATTTTTCTATAATTGTTAAATCTTCTTTTATTAATCCATATTTTATTGCACTACCTCCAACATCTAAAACAAGATACTCCTTCATTATAAAGCCCTCCTTATATATTCTTGTTTATAAATTGTTATTTAAATAATTAAGCAATAAAAATAACAATAATTGCATAAACTATTAGTGTTATTATCATATTTAAAGATATTATGGCAGATGTATAACTCTCATCATCTTCATTTTTAAATAAAGGTGATATTTGTAAAGGAATCGC
>JAAZCQ010000057.1 GCA_012513225.1 Erysipelotrichaceae bacterium | reverse complement strand
TATCGAAATAGAATCACAAGGTAGCTATGATAGTCAAACTGTAAAAACATTATCAAAATTAAGCAATTCATATGGTATACCTTTGGAGTTTGAAAGCTTACCTTCTAATATAAACGGTATGTATTATGATGGTAAAATTGTTATTAATAAAAATTCAAGTGATCCATTGGTAACTGTATTCACGCATGAATTAACACATAGCTTGGAATCTACGCAAACATATAATGAGTTAGTAGAATCAGTTATAAATCATTTAAATACAACATCTCTTATTAGTGATTTAAATGCAGTAATTGATGAAGAAGTTTATAGAGTAATACAAGAAAGGGCAGAATTAGGAATAAACTTAAACTATGATCAAGCACATAAAGAAGTTATAGCTGAATATATTTCAGAGTATATAGCTGATGATAGTTTTATTAATTCTATTTCTAGTAACAAGTCAATAGTTCAAAGAATAGTAGACTGGTTAAAAAATATAGTTACTAGCTTGACTGGAAGCAAAGAACAAAAAGCTTATAAAGATCTATTAAATAAATATCAAAAAGCACTTACTCAAGTAAATTATCAGCCTGTAAATATAAATGAACTTAATGCTGGAACTCCATTTTCAATTACTCCTATTCAAAATAAAGAACTTAGTAACACTAAAACAACTGAAACAGAAAACATATTAAAAGAAGTTAGAAATCAATATAAAATTACAACGAACGCAAATGAAGCGGGATATATTGATTTAGATGGAAAGATGATTGACTTTAGTGGAAAACAAGAGGGTGGAGCAAGTAATGTAAGATATATGGACCATTCAGATTTATATTTAGATGATTCAGATGTTGACTATAAAAAATATATAGATATGGGGAATATACGAACATTCCCTGAAACTGGTGGATTTGAATTAATATATAAACCTAATAAAGAGCAAGTAAATGCTCTTTTAAAATACTTAAAAACAAATACAGTTGCAAAAAATGAAGGATCATTTGTTGGTATAAGTTCACCAAATAAAATAGGTTATTATGATATAGCTAATTTAGAATTCAGTAATAATAAGACTGCAAATGAGATATTAAATGAAGTAATGTCTTATTTTGATAATGAAAGCATGGATTTGAACCAAGCGAAGTATTCTGTTAATAAAGATAACTTAAGAAAAGATGGAAGCAGAAAAGATTTAATGGCTATCCATAATTTAAGTGCATCAAAATTGTTAAATGCGAATGAATTAGGAGGTTTTCCAATGCCTAGTTTAGCAGTAACTAAAGATAGCATATCGCATGATGGTTATGGAGATATATCTTTAATATTTAATAAAGATACAATTAATCCATCTAATAGAGATAACAAAATCTATAATAGAGATGCATGGACACCTACATTTCCAAGTGTTAATTATAATGTGAATGATACATATAGCATTAGAAAAGTGTTTGATAATAAAATAAACAACTCTAATTATATAAAACAGTATGCAGAAGGTTATGATATTCAAAAAATAATAACAAGGTTATATGAAGAAAACATAGGAGATATTTTAAAAAATAGTGAAGGCAATCTAAATAAATTAACTGAAAATTTTTCGGATATTGACTCGCTGAAATTATTATACGCAGAAGAAAAAGGTATTAAATTAGATCCTATATATAAAGAAACACAGCCAAACTTTGATGTATGGAAGGAAATTGTGGATCTTTATGGTGGAGCTGAAAATTTAGAAAACAATATTAATAACAGAGATTATTTAAAAACAAAAATAAATGAATTATCTAAAATTGTTGGAAAAGATCTATTAACAGAACAGTTTAGAATTAAATTATATGTAAAGACTGCATTGGATTCAGTTAAAGAAGGTAATCAAACTGTATTAGATAAAAGTGCAGTTATTAATGAATTATCCAAAAAAATAGATAATCAAGATTATAAAAACTGGATAAATGATAATATTACAAATAAAATAACTTATAAAAAAGGTATCAGAAATAATAAGGATCCTTTTACATATTCTGGAAAAAGAAGAAGCTTCAACGAACTTCATTCACCAGTAACATTAAATAATGTTGTTACAAATATGAAAGCACAAAAACAAAACGATTCAATTATTGGAGTAAATAATCTATTGGGGAATTTAGCGAGTGAATTTAATTCAATTCAAGATGTAATTGATAGTAGAGATACACTAGCTAAAAGAGATAATGTATATAAAGATTCCATGAACAGATATCACGATCAAATGATAAACCTAGCTAATGAAGTTATTTCATATAATCCAATTCTGGATGAAGGATTTAACGGAATAAGCAATGTTATTGATACTGTAGGATATCATTTGACAAAAGCAACAACAGCAAAACAATTACAAACTAAAGTTAATAAAGATGTAGGGTGGAAGTTAGCTTTAGGAACAGCAGAAAGATTTATACAATTTAAAAATGACTTAAATAAACAACCTTCTTCATACTTTGAAGCTAAACCAAAAAGGGCGGTTACATTTGATGAAATAAACACCGCAGTAATTCCTAAAAATTCAAGTGCTGATGTTATAAATATGCTGGAAAATAAAGGAATTAATTATGTAACATATGATCCTAATATTGAAGGTGATAGAAATAGAGTTATAAATACTATTGAAGATGCTAAATTTTCACCTAAAAAGGAAATAAGAAATAATATTATTACTTTAAATAAGGAAATACCAGGATTAAGAGAAAAAATAACTAACACAACGAATATTCTTATGCAAGATGATGATGCAGGATTAAGGAAACTATTACAACAAACAGCAAAAGAAATAATTGATAATGGAGAAGTATCACCAAATACATATCAAATAATTATTGATTATGTAACCGAAAATGCTGGAGTACAAGATCCATCATTTAAAAGAAGTGAATTAGTTAAGTATTTAAGATCTGTATCTCCTATATCTGTTAAACCAAGATCGTTTGCAAATGGTGAAAATTTATTTAGTGCTAATCAAGATTTACCTTATGGAGTGAACTTTACTACTAATCCGGGACCAGATGATCAGGGCTTAGATTCAATTTGGGGAGAGATGCAAGGGATGTTTCCAGGAGTTTTTGATGATGATGGAAGTATAGCGGGAGATTCAACTACTAGTTTTACAACTGAAGAAGATATGATTGGAAGAGTATTTGATGTATTGAATACTAGGGGTAAGAAACTTTATTATTTTAAAGATGAATATGGTTATGATACTTTCAAAGATATGGTAACTCAATCATTAAATGAATATTTAGCAGATATCAAAGTTAGCATGAAACATAAAGATACTGTAATGAAAAAATCTAACTTAAAACAAACTAAAAACATATTAAAAGATAATGTTATTACAGACTCTATAAATGGAATAGCATCTAAAGCTTATGAATCCGATATTAAACC
>JAAZCQ010000023.1 GCA_012513225.1 Erysipelotrichaceae bacterium | reverse complement strand
CCTGTTTTATAGAATTCAAACTCCCATTTAGGGTATTTTTGTTTTAATGCATGCACTCTTTCAACTAAACCAGGATATAGTTCTCTATCTATTCTTGATAAATCTGTTGTGATTTCTCCTGGATTTAAATTTGTTGCTGCATTACTAGTATTAATTACGGGGAGTATACCTAAGAAAATTACAATTAATAGTATTATTAAACTTATTAATTTAAATTTATTTGTTTTCATTCTTTTCTCCCTCCTTTGTTTAACGATTAAATTTTTAGTTTCATAATTTGTTAATTTGTTAATTTATTAATGCGCTAATAAAATATTTTATTATTTTATTATTTTATTATTGTTTTACTATTTTATAGTAAATCTTTTTTCCTTTTTTTATTATTGCTATATTGTCTTTAAAGTCTTCTTCTTTTAAAGTATAGTTCATATCAAGTACAAGTTCTTCATTTAAGCTAAGTCCTTCTTGTTTAATAAGAGTTTTAATTTGTCCTCTTGAACTTCCAAAGCCTGCTTTTATAGCAATATCAATTAAATCGTCACCTATATTGCCTTCTATTTCTGGTACTCCATCTAATGAAACACCTTCTCCAAACATAGCTTCAGATGATTCCCTTGCCTTTATAGCTTCTTCTTCTCCATGAACTATTTTTGTTATTTCAAATGCTGCAATTTTTTTAACTTCATTAATTTCTTCATATTTGGCAAGCATTAATTCTTCAATAGCTTCTAAAGGTAAATATGTTAATTGTTTTAAAACATTTTTTACACTTGCATCTTCTATATTTACAAAATGTTGGTAAAATTCATATGGTGATAATTTATCTTTGTCTAGCCATAAAGCTCCACCCATTGTTTTACCCATTTTAGTCCCATCTGCATTAGCTAATAGTTGAGTTCCAATAGCATATGTTTCAACTCCATATTTCTTTCTATTTAAACCTACACCTGCTATAACATTAGACCATTGATCATTTCCACCCACTTGTAATTTACAATTATATTTTTCATATAAATGCATAAAATCATAAGCTTGAAGTGTCATATATGTCATTTCAAAAAATGTTAATCCATCTTTAAGTCTTGCTTTATAGCATTCTGCTGCCAACATTTTATTTACATTAAAATGTACGCCTACATCTCTCATGTATTCTAATAGATTAAGTTTTGTTAACCATTCTCCATTAGTTAATAATATAGCTGCATTTTCTCCTTCAAAAGATACAAATCTTTCAACTTGTTTTTTTACAGCATCAGTATTTGCTTTTAATTGTTCTACAGATAACATCTGTCTCATATCATTTCTATCTGAAGGATCTCCAATCATTGCTGTTCCATCACCTATTAAAACTATAGGTCTATGTCCAGCTTTTTGTAGCTTTGATATAACCATAAGTTGTATAAGGTGACCTATATGCAAACTATCTGCAGTAGGATCAAATCCTATATAAAATGTTATCTTTTCTTTTTCTAATAATTCTTTTAAAGAGTCCTCAAACATAACTTGTTCAATATAGCCTCTTTGTCTTAATTCATCTATTATATTCATATAACCTCATAATGTTTCTAGTATTTTTTTTATTCAAACATAAATTACATTTTCAAATAAGTTTCTAGATATCTTTCAATTCTTTCACCACTAATATTAGTGTTCTTAGAAGCTTCTGCTATATGATCATAATTAATTTTGTCTAAACCGGCAAATTGTTCTT
>JAAZCQ010000037.1 GCA_012513225.1 Erysipelotrichaceae bacterium | reverse complement strand
TTCCTTTCTATCTTTTATTGTTACAATGATTTTGAACCTTTTTATTTAATTTTATTTACAATTTATCTGTTTGAAAGAGAGTATTGCCGAGGTTCTATCTCATTGTTTATAGTTAGATAAACGTTTGTGCTTTTATGGCAGGCAAGGATACAAAGATAGATCATCATCGGCTAGGCAAGGTTCTAGAGAGATGGTCTTTTCTTATTACTTATTTCGTTGGCATTGATATTGCCAAATATTCACTCGTCGCTTGTGTTCTTGATCAGTTTAATGAAGTTCACATCTAACCATTTGAATTCAGTAATGACCTTTCAGGATTCAAATTATTAATATCTTCTTTATCTTCTTTTCCTAAAGAAGATACAATCATTGGTTTTGAATCTACTGCACATTACCATGAAAATCTTTTTTATTTCCTTAATCGTGATCGCAACTATAATTGTGAACTGATTAATTCTATCGTTTCATCTTGGTTTAGATCTTTATCCATTCGTGATATTAAAACTGATAAAGTTGATGCTTTAAGTATTGCTTCTTTTCTATCCTTTAATAGTTCTAAAGTAGAAAGTGATAGCTTTATAATCAAACAATTCAATTACCTTTGTGATGATAGGCATGAGCTTATGAAGAGTAAAACTAAGCTTTACATTCAACTAACAGCTGCTTTAGATCGTGTATTCCCTGAATTAAAGCCTTTTCTTAAGAAAAATCTTAAAACTAATATAGCTCATAATCTTCTTAAGAATTATTCTACTGCTTCAGAAATTGAAAAAGTTCGAGTTGATAAATTGTATAATGTCATCTCGCATAACACTAGACAATTCTCTAAAGCTAGAGCTGAAAGTCTCAAGAAACTCGCTCAATCAAGCTTTGGTTTCCACTCCGACAGCTTATCTAAACGAATTAAGAATTTCATTAATCAAATCGAACTTATTGAATCACAGATAGATGATGCTAATCACTTAATTGTCAAACATATGGAGTTGTTGGATACACCAATTATTCAAATCCCTGGTATGGGGTATATCCAAGCTGCATACATCTTATCTATTATTCAAAATATACAACGATTTGATAGTCCTTGTAAAGTGGTTGCTTTCGCTGGTATTGACCCAAAGATTCGTCAGTCTGGTCAATTCACTGCTTCTAAAATAGAATGTCTAAGCGTGGCAGTAAACTTCTTAGATACTCTCTTATTTGGTCTGCCAACAATGTTAGAAAAAATTCCAAGACTATGAAAGAGTACTACAACAAGAAGCGTTCTCAAGGTAAATCACACTATAATGCACTTGGTCATTGTGCTACTAAACTTGTGAATTACATTTTCTTTATTCTTAACAATCCAAATAAAGTATTTACTTTAGAATTATTTTCTTTAACATTTTTTTTAAACAAGCCTTTTTTAAGGTTTTTTCATATTGAGTTTAATAATGTTTATTTATTTTTCATTTTCTTCTTGATTTATCATAGTTGGTCTCCTTCATTTATATTATAGCTAAATATACTAAAAAAACTCCCTATTTAAATAGTATTTCTATTTAATAGGAAGTTTTATTTTTATCCAAAGTAAGCTTTTTTAAATACTTCTATTACTTCTGCTTTACTACAAGGTCTTGGATTTCCTGGTGTACATGCATCTGCCATAGCTAAGTCAGCTAAAGCTTCAATATCTTCTTCTTTCACACCAATATCTTTTAAAGTTAATGGAATGTTTACATCTTTAGACAACTTCTTAACAGCATCTATAGCACTCTTTCTTGCTTCTTCTATTTCCATTGTCTCTGTTTCAGTAACTCCCATAACTTTTGCAATATCACGATATTTTTCACCAGTATAATCTGCATTAAATTCCATTACATAAGGTAATAATACAGCATTTGCAACACCATGAGCTATTCCATAAAATGAGCTAAGTGGATGTGCCATGCCATGAACAACACCCAATCCAACATTTGAAAATCCCATACCTGTCATATATTGAGCTAGAGCCATATCTTCTCTACCTTTTTCATCACCTGCATATGAATCTCTTAAAGATCTAGCTATAATCTCAATAGATTTTAAATTGAAAGTGTCAGTTAACTCCCAAGCTCCTAAAGTTATATAACCTTCAATTGCATGTGTTAAAGCATCCATTCCAGTAGAAGCAATTAATCCCTTTGGCAAGCTTGACATCATATCTGAATCAATAATTGCTACTACAGGTAAACTATGAGGGTCTACACAAACAAATTTTCTTTTCTTCTCTAAATCAGTTATTACATAATTAATAGTTGTTTCTGAAGCAGTACCTGCTGTAGTAGCTACTGCAATAATAGGTAACGCAGGATTTTTTGTAGCTGCAGTACCTTCTAGAGATACTACATCCTCAAATTCTGGATTTGTATAAATAATACCCATAGCTTTAGCTGCATCTTGTGGAGATCCTCCACCAACAGCAACTATATAATCCGCATTAGACTCTTTAAGAGCTTTTAATCCATTTAATACATTTTCAATAGATGGATTTGGATCGATATCGTAAAATAACTCATAATCAAGGTTATTAGCTTTTAATAAATCAGTTACTTTATCAATAATTTTATGCTCCACTAATCCTTTATCAGTTACAACAAAACCTTTCTTAAATCCTCTACTAATTACTTCATTTGGTAAATTTTCAAGTGCACCTTTACCATGATAACTTGTTTCATTTAATATAATTCTTTTACTCATATTTCCTCCATTTGTTAATATATTTACATAGTAATTATAATACTTTTTCAAGATTTTACCGTAAAATATTTTAATAAAAATAAAAGTTTTAGTAAACATTCTATCATAATAGTTGACTAATTAACTATAAATGTGTGATGGTAAATAAAAATGGGTGAAACTATGAAAAAACATGAATTAATAGAAATTATATTCGATATAACTTATTTAACTTTTGCAATATTCTCTGGAATCTACATGCTTATAACATCAAATGGGACAAATATAAAAGAATTGTATGGACTTATGGTCTTAATATTGGGATTAGGAGATTCTTTCCATTTAATACCAAGAATTTTTAATTATATTACAAAAAAAGATTTAAATAAATTTTTAGGATTTGGAAAATTTATAACATCTATCTCAATGACTATTTTTTATCTTTTACTTTATGAAATATATAAAATAGATACTGGAATTACATATTATCAAATTATTATTTACACTTTAGCAATTATAAGAATATTACTTTGTTTATTACCTCAAAATAATTGGCTAAAAAATACAGCTAACACTAAAATGGGACTTTATAGAAATATTCCTTTTGTTTTAATGGCAATTATAATTGTTTTTCTACAATTTAAATATCCTATGGATACTAAATTTAAAAATATTCCATATGCAATAATTCTAAGTTTTTTATTTTACATGCCAGTAGTATTATTTGCGGATAAATACAAATTTATTGGATCTTTAATGCTACCAAAAACACTTGCTTATGTTTGGATAATAATTATTGGATTTAATATTTAAATGTCTTGCCTTTACTATAAATAAATGTTTTAATTAAATTAGGAATAGGAACTATTCTCATTTATAGAAAGAGGAAAATATGGCTGAAGATTATAAAAAATTAACAAATGAAGTCGGCGCACAAGTCCCTGACAACGAAAACTCTATTACAGCTGGTCCTAGAGGACCTGTAGTAATGCAAGATGTTTGGCTAATGGAAAAAATGGCTCACTTTAACAGAGAAGTTATCCCTGAAAGAAGAATGCACGCAAAAGGTTGGGGTGCATATGGAACTTTCACTGTTACAAACGATATTTCTAAATATACTAGAGCTAAAGTCCTACAACCAAACACTGTTACAAATACTTTTGTAAGATTTTCAACTGTAGCTGGAGAAAGAGGAGCTGCAGACACTGAACGAGATATTAGAGGATTTGCATGCAAGTTTTATACTGAAGAAGGAAACTGGGATTTAGTTGGAAATAATACACCAACATTCTTTATTAGAGATGTTCATAATTTCTCTGATTTAAACAGAGCTGTTAAAAGAGATCCTAGAACAGGCAGAAGAAGTGCACAAAACAACTGGGATTATTGGACACTGTTACCTGAAACTTTCCATCAAAGAACAATCACAATGAGTGATAGAGGAATACCAGCATCTTTTAGAAATATGCATGTTTATGGAGAACACACATTCTCATTTTATAATGAAGAAAATGAAAGAGTTTGGTGTAAATTTCACTTGCTTACTCAACAAGGAATTAAAAACTTAACTGATGAAGAAGCTGAAAAAATTGCTGGAATGGATAGAGAATATCACGGTAAAGACCTATATGATGCAATAGAAAGAAAAGATTATCCAAAATGGACTATGTATGTTCAAATAATGAGTGAAGAACAAGCAAAAAATCATTATGAAAATCCATTTGATATCACTAAGATTTGGAGACATAAAGAATTCCCTTTAATTGAAGTAGGTGTACTAGAATTAAATAGAAATCCAGAAAATTACTATGCTGAGGTTGAACAAGCAGCATTCTCACCTGCACATGTTGTAAATGGAATAGGTTTCTCTCCAGATAAATTCTTACAAGGAAGATTATTCTCTTATGGTGATGCTCAAAGATATCGTTTAGGAGTTAATCATAACCATATCCCAGTAAATAAACCAAAAGTTCAAGCTAATGAATATCATAGAGATGGTGCAATGAGAGTTGATGGAAACTTTGGTGGCATTAGCGCATATACACCTAATAGCTATGGTTATTGGGCAGCTCAGCCTGATGTAAGTGAACCGCCACTTGATTTAGAAGGTGCAATGTATAGATTTGATCCAAATGATGATCCTACCGATGATAATTTTAGAGCTGGTGGAGATTTATACAGACTTATGGCTGAAGATAAAAAAGAATTATTAATCGAAAATACAGTACGTAATATGGGCGATGCACATGATAATATTAAATACAGACACTCAGTACATTGCTATTGGGCTGATAAAGACTATGGAGAAAGAATGTGTAAAGCTTTAGGATTAGATTTAAATAGAGTTATTGAACTTTCTGCTGGAGATCATAAAAGCTTAATAGCTGCAACACTAGATATCGTAAGCTAAATATAAATCATAATACTTTATAATATTAAGCTTTATACTTGTTATAAAATATAAATTTGCTAGAATCATACTTATATTCATAGGTTAAATTAAGAATTAGATAACCTATTAAGGAAGAATAATAATGAGTAAACAAAAACAAGTTATATTAAAGATTATACAAAGCAAGAAAATGCATTTAACTGCAGATGAAATTTTTATGTACGCAAAACAAGAGATTCCATCAATTGCTTTAGGAACTGTATATCGTAATCTAAATAAACTAGTAGAAGAAAATCAAATAAAAAGAGTATCATTACCTAATTCTCCTGATAAATTTGATTGGAATCTTTCAAAACATTCTCATATTATTTGTTCAAGATGCTCAAGTATAAATGATATCTATATAAGTGAAATAGATAATATATTAAAAAAAGAAATTGATTCATTAATATCTTATAATATTACAATTGATTATGTTTGTGAAAAATGTAAAGCAAAAGAGAAAGATGCTACTAATTAAGTAACTTTCTCTTTTTTTACTTTTATATTTATAAAAATTTGTTAAAATAGTAACCGTATGGCAAATATATGCCTATAAATAAAAATGAAAGATTAAAGGGTTACAAATATGGAATCTAGCACAATTATCGCTTTACTATTATTCGCTATAACTTATATAGGACTTATTATATTTCAAAATTACAGGCCGTATATAGCATTAGGCAGCGGATTAATATTTATATTAATGGGATTTTTACCCATTAACAAGATACTTGGTTCAATTGATTTTAATGTACTTATGATGATAGCTGGTACAATGGGTATTGTTTCATTATTTATAGAATCAAAAATGCCAGAAAAGATGGCTGAATTTATTATTGACAAAATGCCGAATATTAAATGGATGACTGTTGCTTTAGCTATATTTGCTAGCTTTATTAGTGCATTTGTAGATAATGTAGCTACAGTATTAATGGTAGCTCCAGTAGCAATGACCTTATGTAAAAAACTTAATATATCACCTGTAAAATCAATTATTGCTATCGCAATATCTTCAAATTTACAAGGTGCGGCTACCTTAGTAGGTGATACTACATCTATTTTACTTGGTGGCTATAACAATATGAATTTCTTAGATTTCTTTGTCTTTAATGGAAAAATGGGACTATTTTGGGTTGTTCAAATTTCTAGTATTGGTGCAACATTAGTTCTTCTTTATATATTTAGAAATGATAATGAAAAATTTGAATTTAATGATTCAACTGTTGTAAAAGACTATGTCCCCACAGTATTACTAGTAGGATTAGTAGTTTTACTAATCATTGCATCATTTGTTCCTAATGGTGTTTTTCCAGTTTGGATTAAGGATAATATTAATGGCTTAATATGTGTTGCATTAATGATTATAGGAATTATATATGAAATAATTGTACAAAAAGATATTAATATTTTTAAAAATACTTTAAAAGAAATTGACTTTTTTACTTTAGGGTTACTTCTTGGTTTATTTATTGTTATTGCAGGAATTAATGAAGCTGGTGTTATAGATTGGTTAGCTTCTTTAATTGCAAATGCAGGTGAAGGCAATATATTTATGCTTTATACAATTATTGTTTGGGCCTCTGTTCTTTTAAGTGCTTTTATTGATAACATACCATATGTATTAACTATGTTACCTGTTGTTTCTGGTATTGCATTATCACTAGGAGTCGATCAAACCTTATTAATGTTTGGCTTATTATCAGGTGCTACATTAGGTGGAAATTTAACTCCAATTGGTGCATCAGCTAATATTACTGCTTTAGGATTACTTAGAAAAGAAGGATATTCTGTAAAAAATAGTGAATTTATGAAAATTTCAATTCCATTTACATTAGTTGCTGTATTTATAGGTTATGTACTAATTTGGTTTATATACGCTTAATATAAAATAGTAAATATTTAAGCCCGTTATATTAATTTAACGGGCTTTTCATTTACAATTTTCATATTTTTAAAATCTTACTTTTCTTTTAATAAATCTTCTAATTCTTTTACTAATTTTTCATCTACCACATCATATTTTAATCCATTATATTCAAAACTTACTTGTTCATTCGTTGTAGTAGGATCCATATTCCAACTTTTACAAGAAGAGTGTATTTGAGACAATCCAGTATAATTCATCAAACTAATCGCATTAGATGCATTTATACCACTCCCAGCAAGTATCTCAATTTTATCACCATATTTTTGATTTAATTGCTTTAAGATTTCTTTGCCTTCAAAAGCTTTTTCATACAAACCACTAGTTAGTACTCTGTCTATTTTTAAATCAATTAACTTTTCAATAGATGAAAACGGATTTTCCACACAATCAAAAGCACGATGAAAAACTGCTTCTTTATTATATCCATGTATAATGTCAACTAAAACTTTTGTTCTTTTAACATCTATTTCATTATCATCTGTTAAAAATCCAAATGCAATTCCATCACTGCCATTTTCTAATAATAATATTGTATCCATTTTAATAACTTCAAATTCTTTTTCACTATAGCAAAAACCTGCTCCTCTTGGCCTTACCATTGAAATAATTTTTATATCAGTATTTTCTTTTGACAATTTTAATGTGGATAAAGATGGTGTAAGACCTCCCATAAATAAAGCACTATTTAATTCAACTCTTTTTGCACCACCTCTATAAGCAGCAAGAACATCTTCATAACTACCACAACAAACTTCTAAAATCTTAGTCATATTAAACTCACTTTCTTATAATTTTTATTACATATCATTAATTATATACTTCTTTATACAATCATAAGAATCATAATTTATCATTTTTTATATCATCTAAATAAAAGAAATGAAACTATGATGTTCATTTCTTTTATATTGTTTATCTATTAGTATATACAAAGGTTTTATTATATCCATTTAAGATTATTTTTTCGCTTTTTATTAATTGGATAATATTAAATCCAATCCATTTTTTCACATGCATATAATATTCCATCCTCAATATTTGATTTGGTGACAAAAGTAGCTTTGTCCTTTAATTCTTTGCACGCATTTCCCATTGCAATGTTTGTCCAAATCGAATCAAACATTACCAGATCATTGTAATCATCACCAAAGACAACAACATCCGTAAGAGAACCATTAATTAACTTTATCATTTCCTTTATTCCTTTATCTTTTTCGTCATACTGAAACATTAAGTACTCTGGAACAAATCTTAAATTTCCAAGAATTGTTTTTGTAGTTAATAAATGTTCATCTTCTTTCGATATAGATAAATAAATTTTAAATATTTCTATTAAATGTTTATAATCTAAATTACTATCAATAATATATTCTGTTGGCTCTTTTCGATTACCAACTTGTATTCTAAAATTATCATTTTTAGAATATAGCTTAGTTGAATCATCCAACATCAACAAAATACCAATACCTAATTTTTCAGCTTCATCTATAATTTTTTGTGCTTTATTAAATTCTAAAGGAATATTATATATAAGTTTATCATTAATTACTATAGAGCCACCTCCTCCACATACCATGTTATGAAGCCCTATTTCATTCATAAATTTTCTTGCTTTATAATGAGCTCTTCCAGTTGCTAAAGAAACAAAGTGTCCACGCTTTAAAAGCAAATCTATAGCTTTTTTTGCTGATGGGATGATTTCTCCGGTTGCATTGTCAGTTAAAGTCCCATCTATATCAAAGAAAAAATATTTTTTTGAGTGTGCATTCATTACTTAGCTAGCTCTTTTTGTATTGAATTAGCCATAGTATCTAGGATTATGAAACATGAAGTTGCTCCAGCATCAAGGTATCCTTTACTTCTTTCTCCCAACCTAGAAGCTCTTCCTATTTTAGCTACCATATCTTTTGTACTTTCCATTCCACTTTTGGCACCTTGTTTCATTTCATATAAGCATTGATAAAATGTCAAATTATTATTTATCGCATTCTCATAAGATAAAATGGCGGGATATAGTGTGTCAATTAGTGTTTTATCCCCAACTTTTGCTCCAGCTAAGTCTAATAAGCCTTGATTTGCATTTTTTAAAGCATCTAAAAATAAATACTTATCAATTTCTTCTTTACTTTTTAAAGTTCTACTTAATTTTGAGAAAAAAGTACCATAAATTGGTCCCATACTTCCGCCAATATCCATCACCAATGTTCTACCTAATATTTTTAAAGCTTCTGTAAAATTTGAATCTAAAGGTATTTTCTCCTTAGCAAGCATAAAGCCTTTATCCATATTTACACCGTGATCGCCATCACCAGTAGCTCCATCTATTTCACTTAAGTAAGAAGAGTTTAGATGAATTTGTTCTATAATGTCTAAAACAATCCAACTATTATTATTATCATATATATAATCTTTCATATTGTTCACCTCTATTTAAATCCTACTGTGTCTACAGGCATATCTAAACATTCTTTTAGCTCCTCATCAAGCTTCATAATTGTTAGTGTAAGACCATTCATTTCTAAGGATGTGAAATAATTTCCAATATACGCTTTATAAATAGTAATATTCTTTTCTTCTAAAATTTTGGCAACTTCATCAAATAAAATATATTGCTCCATAAGAGGAGTTGACCCTAACCCTGATATTAAAACTGATACTTCATCACCATTTTCAAATAGTGAATCATTATAAATAATCTCTACCATATTAGAAGCTATATCTTTAGCTGTTGATAATTTTTTTACGGAAATTCCAGGTTCTCCATGATGACCAATACCAAATTCCATAGTTCCTGGTTCAATCATAAAATTTGGTTTACCATTTGCTGGAATAGTACATGGACTAAGCCCAACTCCTATACTCCTAGTATTATTTATTGCTTTTTGAGTTGTTTTTATTACTTCATCTAAAGTTGCCCCCATATTAGATTTAGCACCACCAACTTTCCACATAAATATTTCTCCAGCCACTCCTCTTCTTTTATCAATTTCATTTTTTGGAGCGCTTGCTACATCATCATTTGCAACTACAGTCTTAACTTCGATTTCATCATCCTCTGCTAATTCTATAGCCATTTTAACATTCATATTATCTCCAGCATAATTACCATATAAGCATGCTACACCCATACCTTGGTCTACTGCTCTTATACAATCATAAAATGACTTTGCAGTTGGTGAAGAGAAAATTTCTCCTACAGCTACTGCATCTACCATATTTCTTCCACAATATCCTAAAAATGCTGGCTCATGTCCACTTCCTCCTCCAGTTATAATCCCAACTTTCTTTTTTTCTTTAACACTATTTGAAATTATTACTCTCGGATTGTTTTCATCTGAATGTATTATATCTGAATGACTTTTTTCATATCCTTTTAACATATCTTCGACAACTAAATTTGGATTATTAATTATTCTTTGCATTTTTCACCTCACATTATTATATTTATTTTCAATTTGTTTTATTCTATTTATTTTTTCAGTGCTAGGACTATCTATGAATTTAATTTTTAGCCATCTATCAAGTAAAAATTCTGCAGTTTGTTGAGCAATTATTCTAGAGCCCATACATATAATTTGACAATCATTACTTTTTATCATTCTTTCTAATGAAAATATATCATGTACAACTGCAGCTCTAATTCCTGGAATTTTATTCGCAGTTATAGACATACCTATCCCTGTCCCACAAAATAAGATACCTCTTTCACAGTTATTATTTAATATTTCATTACATACTTTTTCTGCAATATCTGGATATAATACAGGATTTTTATCATATGTACCAACATCTACTAAAGTACAATCTTTTGTATTTAAGTATTGTTTTATCGCTTCTTTTAAATCATATGCCGCTTCATCACAGCCAATTGCTATTCTCAATTATAAAACCTCCTATCTATTAAATAGAAACCTAATGAATTAGGTTTCTATGCTTACTTATAAATTAGTTATAGCAAATACAACCTTTATTGGTTTATTCTCAAAATTAACTAACTGATATTTTGTATTTGCTGGTAAGAAAAATGTGTCTTCTGGATCTAGAACAAAGCTTTCCTCTAAATCTACCAAATTGACAGTAACAGGTCCTTCTATACAATATAGTGCAGCATCTCCTGCATGTGTATCAGGATCAGAACATCTTGGACCATATCCACCTGCAGGTAAAATAAATTCACCAAAATGACCATAATCATTACTTGTTATAAATCTAATTAGCATTGGATGCTTTGTCCCGTGAATATTATTAAGTTTTTCATGCTCTCTTACTGCATATACTGCCCCTGATTCTCTAGCTTCTTTTGCATCAGTTGGCCAGCTTCCAATATCATCAGTACATCCTTGTCTTGCTATATTTTTTATTTTGCTTTTCATATTAGGTAATTTATGATTATTTGGACCTTTATAAAATTTTGTTTCCTCGTCAGAAGGTATTACAGCAGGTGGAATTTCTTCATTCCAAGCTTCTGGAGTTATAAAATACAATATTCTAGCTTTATTTGATGAAAAATTATGTGCACAGTGCCAAGCACCTTCAGGCATATAAAGTCCTTCTCCAGATTCTAGGTATGCAAATTGACCATTTCCACTCCTTTGAACTACTGGACCATTAAGAATATAGTAAGATTCATCCCCAGGATGTATATCTAATGGAAGAAATACACCTCCAGGACCTAATTCATAAATACCTAGCATAAATGTATCCGTTGTTATAATTGTAAATGTATTATCAGAAGTAAATGCGTTGTTAGGTGGATATAATGCTGTAGAATAATCATTCTTTCTAATAAGCATTGGTTTTTTATTATCTGGTTCAAAAGGAAATTTTCCCTGAATATCAATTAATTTAGCCATTTTATTTCCTCTTAATCCACTATTTCTTCAAGTGATTGTTCTGTTTCAGAAACAGGTTTTTTAATAAAGAATAATATAGCCCCAGTAACAAATCCACCCACAAGTAATGCGACTAAAAATAATAAAGCGTTATTTAAAGCAAATAATACAAATATACCTCCATGCGGAGCTTGCATTGTAAGCCCAAATATATATGATAATGCACACCCAACTGCTGATCCAACCATTAGTGAAGGAATAACTTGTAATGGATGAGCTGCAGCAAATGGAATAGCAAATTCAGTTATCATTGCAGCCGCACCTGCGAATAGTCCTGGTAATGAATTACGATCAGTATCTGTAAATTTTTCTTTGTTTCTATCTAATAAAATTGCAATTGCAATACCCAAAGGTGGAGCCATACTTCCAACAAAATTAGCTGCCATTGGCATAAAATTACCTGTATCCATTGCTGCTAAAGCAAATGCATATGCTACTTTGTTAAATGGTCCTCCCATATCAAATGCAAGCATACATCCTTGTATAATGCCTAGAATTACTAAATTCCCTGTTCCCATATTATTTAAAAAGTTAGTTAGTGCTCCTGTTACGGCTGCAATTGGTCCCCCAATTACATAATGCATCAATAGTCCTACAGATGTTACACCAAGTACAGGTATTATTAATGTAGGTAAAAGTGACCTTAAAGAACTTGGTACTGGTATTTTTTTCAATAAATTTACAATGTAACCAGCAACGATTCCTGCTATTAAGCCGCCTAAAAATCCAGATGCCATATCCAATCCCCAAGGATCCATAGCCATAAAACCGCCTACCATTCCTGGAGCAATACCAGGTTTGTCAGCAATTGAATAAGAAACATATGCCCCTAATACAGGTACCATTAATCCAAATGCTACTTTCCCTAGCCAAAATATTGTTGATGCAAAATTAGCTCCTTGTGCAACATCATTTGGAATATTATATCCTCCTAATAAAAACCCTAACGCTATTAATATTCCACCAGAAATTACAAAAGGTAACATATAAGAAACGCCCGTTAAAAGTGCTTCTTGTATCTGATTCTTTATATCTTTCATTATTTATTCTCCTCTTTTTTATTAAAAATTATACTTGGATCTTTAATTACTGAATGTGGAGTAACTTTTATTATTTTATCTTTATATTCTTTAAATCTTTCTTCTTTGGTAATTCCAACATCATTAGCAAATATAATTAAGTCCGCTTCTTTAATTTCATTTGGTTTTAACATGTTTTCAATTCCCAAAGCTCCTTGCATTTCAACTTTACATTCAAACCCCTTTTTTTTACATATTTTTTTTATTGCTTCTGCTGCCATATAAGTATGCGCTATTCCTGTAGCACAAGAAGTTATAGCTACTATTTTCATACTTTCTCCTTCTTCTATTTATTATCAAAATTTTTAATTAATTCTATTAATTCCTCATAGCTTCTACATTTATCTAAACCAGAAATGAATTCATCATGAACTAAATACCCTGCTAAAGTGGCTAGCACCCTCATATATTCTTCACTATTTTGATAAGAAGCAATTGCAAGCATAAATACATACTTTACTTTTCCTTTTTCTCCAAATGATTCATACTCAAATGGTACTTTGCATTTACAAAAGCCAATTCCTGGACGTACGACACCTTCACTTCTTCCGTGAGGAAGTCCAATATAATTGCCCATATAAGTAGAGCCTAATTCTTCTCTTTCATATAAAGATTTTAAGTAGCTCTTCGAATCTGAAACAATTTTAGCTTCTTCAAATTTACTTACCATAAATTTAAACATTTCATCTTTTGATTCAAAAGGATTACAATCAATTATTACGGCTTCTTTTACAAGAACGTTTGCTAAATTTACTTTTTCCAAAATGTTATTTTCCATTCTTAAATGTATTTAATACACCTTTAATATATTCTTTCATAAAGGTATATGCTTCTTCTTGAACCTCATGCCAATAAGCATTTCCTTCTCTTTCAGCCAAATAATTATTAATATGCTTACTACATGCCTTTGCCATATATGAATAATAATTTATTTTTGAACATCCTGCAGAGATTGCTGCTTGGATTTGATCTTCATCTACACCACTACCACCATGCATTACAACCCTAGTTGACTCAGGCATAGCTTTCCTAATTGCTTTAACTCTATCGATATCTAATAAAGGAGGTTCTGCATAAATCCCATGTGCTGTTCCGAAACAAACCGCTAAAGCATCAACTCCTGTTTCTCTAGCAAAAGTTGCAGCTTGCTCTGGATCCGTGAATGTCTTTTTTATAGATTCATGAGTCCATCCAACTTCTCCTCCGTGAGTATCATCCTCTGTAGAAGTCATTATTCCTAATTCTGCCTCAACAGTAATATCTAGATCATGCGCAATTTTAGTAAACTCTTTTAGTTTTTCCATGTTTTCTTCAAATGGTGACTCACTTAAATCATACATAATTGATGTGAAACCACATCTAATTGCTCTCATAACAAAATTATAGTCAGACCCATGATCTAAATGGACACATACAGGAACAGTTGATTTTTTTGCATATTCAACCATTTTAGGCCCAATTTCTTCAATAGGTATCAAAGAATCATGTACTTGTGCATGGTCAATTATAACAGGAACATTTAGTTCTTCAGCAGCACCTATTACTGCACGTAATGTTTCAACATTAGGCGTATTTATGCACCCAATTCCATATCCTTCTTTTTCAGCATTTTCTAAAATTTCTTTCATATTTACAAGCATAAATAACCTCCAATTATATTTCTTCTGCTATCTTTTTTAAATTTTCAAGCCCCTTAACTGCTAATTCTTCTCCAGTATCAGCGAATTTTCTCCAAATTGCGCAATTTGAATTTAATTCTTCAAAACTAGGATCAAAAGATTCTATAACGCAAGGTCCACTATAACCAATTGAACCAAGTGCTGTAAAAAATTCTTTAAACGGAACTAACCCTGTTCCTGGGATTCCACGATTATTTTCACAAACATGAACATATCCCAAATAATTCTTTCCACAAGTTTTTACTGCATTTGTAAAGCTAGTTTCTTCCCGTATCATATGGAAGCTATCTAAATGCACCTTCATATTTCCAGTACCAATATCTTTGCAGTATTTTACACCATCTTCTGCTGTATTTATAAAATGTGTCTCAAATCTATTAACAGGTTCTACACAAATATTTAATTCAGGATGTACTTTAAGAGCGTACTCTGCTACCTCTCTCATTGATTCAACTGAGTTCTTCCATTCTTCTTCAGTTCTTGGCTTTCCCGTCAAACATCCCCACCCAGCATAATTTACTCCACCTAAAATTTTAGAGTTTAATGCTTTATTAATATCTACTAAATTCTTTAAAGTCTTAATTCCATTTTTTCTGATATTTTCATCCACTGATATTAGATTTGTCTCAGAATTTAATGTCGTTGTCGTAACAACTTCTAAATTTGTTTTTGCTAACTCATTCTTTACTTTTTCTAAAGGGAAATTTTCTGGATGAGCAATAGCTAAATCAATAGTTTCAAATCCTAATTCTTCCGCTTTTTTAATTATCCAGAGATCTTTCTCAGAAAAAACTTCAGTCCAAATAAAAGAATCAACTCCAAATTTAATTTTCATTTAAAACTCCTTTCAATTTATAGTCTGAATGTGTGCACAACATCACGTCTATATACTTAGTTTATTTTATTAAAGAAGTTGATTGCAAATTTCATTAATTTTATTTTTATACTATTAATAGGTCAAAAAAAAGAGCAATCAATAATTGCTCTCAATTTTTCTTTCCTTGTCAACTAATATTATTCTTTTCTTGAATAATTGTCAATATCTCTTTTTTATTATCTGTATTTTTTATTCTTTCAACATTTCTTTTATCACTTAATAATTCATAAAGATTAGCAAAAAATGCTTGAATCTCTTCTTTATTTTTAGATGAAATTGCTATAATAAATATTAAATTCACTTTTTCAGTTTCTGTCCACTCTATAGGGTTTTTTAACTTAATTAGTGCTACACCACTTTTAATAATTTCCGTAAGATATCCATGAGGAATTGCAACTCCATTACCAATTGATGTATTAACACTACTGTCTTGAGAAACTAATACATCATAGAACTTATCCGTTACATATCCATTTTTAACAAGAATATTTACCCCTTCTTTTAAAACATCTTCCTTTTTCTTCACTAATAAATCATTAATTATTAATTTTTCGCTAAACCATGTTTCACCTTTTACTATAATTTTTTTCTTATTATTTCTTTTTGTTTCACAAAGCCTATATATTAATTCTAAGTCATAATTATCAACTCTTCGAGATATTTTTAAAGCAGATAAATCATCTATTATTGCTGTTGTTAATACAACATCATATTTAGAGGTATCTACTTTATCTAATTCTTCTGGATGTATCACTTCGCATATTTGTATATTACTTATGCTTTTTTTAATTTTATTTTGTAGGTATTTAGCAGTATTATAATCATATGTGGTAATCAATAATACCTGCAGTATATCGCTTGTATCATCAAAAGCATTATCTATAAGTATAACAAAATAAGCAATATCATTATCTGTAAATTTCACTCCTAAAATTTTTTCGAAAGGATATATATTTGCAAGTACAATTCCATATAAACTTGGAAGCTGTTCTTTAACATCTAACTTTAAAAAATTACTATTAATAACTTGAAAATTTTTTTGCATCTTTTTTTTAATGAATAAAGTACTTATATCTTCAATAAGGTTTTCATTTATAAGTATTTTTTTATTCACTATTATTTCTTGAAGATTATCAACAAACTGTCTAGCTAAATATGAATAATATTCATCTTTAATTAATGAATAGGAGGCATCTTCGTAGGCTCCATATAAAGAAAATTGAGAAGCCAATGATTTAACTTCTGTTTCATAAGTATCTGAATAATCTATAATATAATTCAACAACTTACTTGCTGCTTCTAGATGGAAATTTAAAAATCTACATTTACTTAAAATATTTTCACCTTGAATAATACAATGTTTTTTTACTCTTTGAAAAGTTAATGTAATATATTCTAATAATTGAATAAAAGAAATATCTTCGTATCTATAATCCATTATTTTTTCTGCTTCAAGTAAAATATTTTGAAAATAATAAATGTCACTTTCTGGAAATACCTTAGAATAATAATTATAAAATGTATTGGATATTCTAATATCTAAGTTAGATGGTAACTCCATATCAATAACCATTTTCTCCATTAATGCAGTATTACTATAAATAAGTGCTTGACGAATATTAAATTCATTTCCTTCAATCTTAACACCTATATTTGGAGTTTTAATTAATTTTATATCAAAATTGTTAAGCCAATCTTCAATACTCACTAAATCTGTACTTATAATATTCCTACTTACTAGTAAGTCATCAGCAAACAATTGGATTGTATAGTTTGATTTTGGTTCTGTTAAAACACTTAAAATATAATGTCTTCTATAATTATATGAATAAGACTTATCTTCATTATTTAGAATTATTTTTTTTAAAAATTTTTTTTGTAATTCAGTACCTTCTAGCCAATATCCAGTTCCTTGTAAAGCTTTAAGTTCAATTTTTGCAGAGTTAACAACTTCTTTAACATTACTCATATTATTCTTTATAGTACTTTTTGATACATTTAAATCTGAAGCAATTTGCTTAGATGATACAGGATTTTCTTTTTTAAGTAAAAGATTTATTATTTGCTCTATAATTGGTTCAATCATATTTTTATGCTCCTTTCCCCTTTTAATATTTCAAAATTAAAATATTAAATATACATGATTAAAAAATGAAAGTATATATAAATTCTAAAAATAAAATTAAATTATTATTGTGTTATTAATACAATAAGGAACTATACTAAATATAAATCAGAGATATTCCTTTGTCAAAAATTAAATATATACTTATTTACAAAATATTATATAAAGAATAACCTTAAATAAATTAAAATGTAAATATTGATTATATTTTGTTATAATTTTATTGGTGATAAAATGATATTTTTTAAAAAGAAAGTAAAGAAACCTACTATAGTTGCAATACATGGGTTTGGATTAAGACAAGAACAAGAATTTTATAACTTAAAAATTGCTTTAGAAGAAAAAGGATATCAATTCAAAACTATAAGACTTTATAACTTAGAAGATGAAAATGATACTGATTGGACATCTTGGGTAGCTAAAGCAAGACTTTTAATAACACAAGCATCCTTTGAAAATGATGTAATTTTAGTTGGTTTTTCTATGGGTGGTGTCATTGCAAGTTATCTTGCAAATGAATATCGAGTAAAAAAGTTAATTCTTTTAGCACCTGCATTTGAGTATCTTAACTTAACAACGCTTATAGATCATATCCCAAACCCTTTTGCAAAAAATGAAGTTAAATCTCAAATCCCAACTAATTTTACAAATACCTTTATTGAATTAGTTTATAATTGTAAAAATTCAATAAACGATATTAAAATACCAACCTTAATTATTCACTGTGAAGATGATAATGTGATTCCTTTATCATCAAGCAATAAAAATATTAAAAAAATCCCTATTGATTCAAAAGCTCTAATCACAATAAGTAGAGGTCAACATAGAATATTAGATGATAATATTGCTGGACCTATTGCAATTAATAATATAATTAGCTTTATTGAAGATAAATTTCTAAAATAATAAAAAAACTAATGCCTTGATTTGCCCATTCATTATCCATTGTCGGATTTAGAGTGTATATCAAGTCATTAATTTATATTTCATATTAAATTTTTACTTTTACAACCATTTTTCTTATTGGTTTATTATATTCAATATTACAAGTTGGAAGATGTGGTTCATATGGATAAACCATATAAAACTCATCAGGCTTAACTAATATTTCACAATTAATATCAGTATCTATAAAATCTATATCTTGATCATTTGAAGTTATATTTTTATTTGTTTTTCCTATGTAACACTTCTCTTCACCATTAATAACATATTGTATATCCATATATTTAAAATGAACTTCAGGTTTTCCTGATTCTTTTTCTTTTGTATTAACACTCATTACACTCACAAATACTTCATTTTCAATAATTATATATTTACCATCTTTTAAATTATTATCAAATCTATGAGACTTTATAAAATTTAAACTCTCATCAATATTCTTATTGATACCAAAATATCGATCAATATTCTCCCCATTATCAAAAATCATTATTCAATACCAAATGTTTCTAATAATTCATAAAATGAATAAATTCTTGTAACTTGTGTATCACTGTATCTTAAAGGATCATTAAAAAACCAAATAGGATGCATACCAGCACGATGAGCTCCTAATATATCAGTCGCAAATGTATCACCTACAAATGCAATTTCTTCTGGTTTTATGCCTAATTCATCTGCAGCCATCAAAAATAATTTTTTATCTGGTTTATGTATCCCATAATCTCCAGATACAAATACTACATCAAAACATTCTTTTAAATTTGTATAATCAAGCTTTATATGTTGTGTGTATGAATTGCCATTAGTAACACAGCCCAATTTATAATGTTGAGATAATTTTTTTAGTATTTCTTTACAATCTCTTTGAAGTACTTGATATAAATGAAAAGTGTTATACCAGTTTTCTACCCATTTTTCAACGTCAATGTCTAAATTATATGCTTCCTTTAATTGTGTATAAACATGTCTTTTATTAATAGTTCCATATTCATCCCATGTCATACATCTTTGTATTATTGCTTCTAGTTCAATACCATTTGGATCTAAATCTGGAAATATTTCTCTACAGTCTGCTTGATATTTTTTATATCCTGACTCTATTCTGTTAGATAATGTACCATCGTAATCAAAAAGTATTGCTTTAATCATTTTATGCCCTCCGTATAGTTTGTATTATATCATGGAGAGTAAATAATTTTGAGTCTTTTTCTATCCACCATGCAGTTGTCTTTAATGTAAAAAATGAAATACAACAATTATATATGAAAATATAAAATATCTAGTTACTTTAATATTTAAATTAAAAACCACGTCTATTACAACGTGGTTTAAATTTTAATCTAGATTTTCTCCACTTGAAGCAATCACTTGTTTATACCAATCAAACGATTTCTTCTTAATACGTTTTTCACTACCATTTCCTTGATTATCAAGATCAACATAAATATAACCATAGCGCTTACTCATTTCCCCTGTTGAAGCACTAACCAAATCAATACAGCCCCAAGATGTGTAACCCAATATACTTACACCATCAATCTCAATCGCATCCTTCATTGCTGAAATATGTTTTCTTAGATAATCAATACGATAATCATCTATAATTGAATCATCTTCATTAACTATATCATTGGCTCCAAGCCCGTTTTCTACCACAAAAAGAGGTTTTTGATAACGCTCATAAAGCACATTCATAGTGTATCTAAATCCAAGTGGATCAATTTGCCATCCCCACTCACTCGCTTTAAGATAAGGATTCTTAATAGATTTAAAGATATTTCCACTTACTTTTGTTTGGTTTGAAGAGTCTATACTAGCAACACGAGAAGAATAATAAGAAAATGAGATAAAATCAACTGTATTATTTTTCAATACTTCTTCATCTTCTTTTGTAAAATCAAGTTTTACACCTAAACGGTCCATTTCATAAATTGCATAACTAGGATAAGCACCACGAGATTGAACATCAATAAAGAAAAAATTATCGCGATTCTTACAATGAGCTTCAAAAACATCTTCTGGATTAGATGTTAACGGATAAAATTGACCAGCCGCTAACATACAACCAACTAAGTTTTCAGGATCAATTTCATGTGCAATCTTTGTAGCCTCAGCACTTGCTACTAATTGATAATGACTAGCTTGGTAAAGTACTTGATTTCTATCTTCATCTTCATCTATTAATAAACCAGCAGCCATAAAAGGCATATGCATAATCATATTAATTTCATTAAATGTTAGCCAATATTTAACAAGACCTTTATAACGTGTAAATAATGTTGTAACTAAACGTTTATAAAACGTAATCATTTCTCGATTTTTCCAGCCACCATAAACTTTTGTTAAATGCACAGGACAATCAAAATGAGTAATTGTAACAAGTGGTTCAATACCATACATTTTACATTCTTTAAAGATATTTTCATAAAACTTAATACCTTCTTCATTTGGTTCAAGCTCATCACCATTAGGATATATACGACTCCAGGCAATTGATAAGCGATAAGTCTTAAATCCCATTTCACCAAATAATGCAATATCTTCCTTGAAATGGTCATACATATTAATTGCCTTTTTAGCAGGATAATTAAATCCATCTTCAAAGTCCAACATTACTCGTTTTCCAGACATTACATCACTACGAAGTAAACCATGTGGAATTAAATCAACATTCGCAAGACCACGACCACCTTGATCATATCCTCCTTCACATTGATTTGCAGCAGTTGCACCACCCCACAAGAAATTTTTAGGAAAAGGCATTATTCATCACCTTTGCCTTGTTCAAGTTCAAATGCTTTATTATCCGCAATCTTAAAGAATGGATACCATATTAACATTTGAACAATTACAAGAATAACTTGCATAATCATAATAGGAAATCCGCCTTGGAAGAATCCATACATAAGTACTGGTGTTCCTAATGGAAGTGAAACACCTATTAATGTTGGCAAAATACCAATAACCTGTAAAATATAAGGAATTAAAAACGCTACTACTGGTCCTAATACAAATGGAATAATCATCATTGTATTTAGCACCATTGGAAAACCAAAAATAATAGGTTCGTTAATACCAAAGATAGCCCCTGGTAAACCAAGACGACCAAGTTGTTTATATTGTTGACTTTTTGATGTAAAAGCCATCAATATAGCTAATCCAAGTAATGCACCACTACCACCAATTAATACATAGGTACCAAAATGTTGATAAACAATTGAATTCGGTAATACAGCGCCTGCTTCATATGCAGCCAAATTTTCTAAACTTAGAGGTAAGAAAATAGTTTGAAGAAATGGAAGAATAACCATAAATCCATGTAATCCAAAAAACCAAAGAATTTGAGCAAATAAAATAAATCCTATAACAGCAAACGGACTATTTCCTAATGCTTGAAGAGGCAATGCTACAATAGAATAGATGAAGTTATTAGCATCTCCATAAGGTGTAAAGCCAAAAGCAAAACGAACTATTGCAAATACAAATGCAGTTGCAAATGCTGGAATAAGCGCACTAAATGAGCGAGAAATTGTTGGAGGTACACTATCTGGTAGTTTAATAACTAAACCACGCTTAACAACTAAATTGTAAATTGTTGGGACAATACTACCAACAATAATTGCCATAAATAAACCTTTAGCTCCTAAAAAGTCTGTATTAATTGCACCTGCAATTTCAACAACTGTTCCATCTTCTAATACTTTCGATACACCCATAGGGATAAGAAGAAGTAACATAATAACAGAAATTGTTCCAACAATCCCTGCATCATTACTAATATCCATCTTTTTTGAAAGTGAATAAGCAACTCCAAATACTGTATACAACGCAAGTAAATCTGTTGTTACTTTTGAAGGCAATCCAAAAAATACTTTTAACCCTGTATTTGTAATAAATGTTTGGTATGGACTAATTTGCATACTTGCTAATAGTGTAAAAATAGCACCAATCATAATTACTGGCAAGATCATCGCAAACCCATCAGATACTGCACTAATATACTTGTTATTTTGAATCTTTTGTGCAAAAGGTAACAAGTTTTTCTCTAAAAAATTAACCATATAAATTTCACTCCTTTTATAGGTGAAATTATATCATCAGAAAATATACTTTTATTTACCTATAAATGTAAAGAAATTCAAAAAATAAAAGTATTTTCATTTTTTGAAAATACTTAATCTTGTACATAAAGTTGATAATATTTATTTACTAATACTTCAAAGAATAGCTGAAGTTTATAACGACCAACCTTAGGATGTTTATAATTTCCAAGTTGAATTACTTGATTAAATGATGTTGATCGTTTTAGTGTAGTATTTTGTGTAATCAATATCTTTTTAGCTTTTAAATTATGAATCTTTCTAATCAATTTATCATGCTTAAGAATAAGATTCCCATCTGTAGAAACAACAATAATCAATGACTCCTCACTCACATAGGTTATACTTTCATACTGCAAATTATTTGTAGGATAAAACAAAACTTTTTTACCAATACTTAATAACATATATTGAAAATGATGAATAAATGCACCTGGTAGCATAATACCATAAATTATTACTTCATCAAAATCATGAATATCACGACATAAATCTTCAATTATTTCAAAATTTACTTGGTCACCAAAATCAAGTAAGGCATCGTTAATAAGATCAATATAATTATTCAATGTTTGCTTGTCATTCTTTGAATCAAATACAAGATTACTCTCATTATCCAAAAAAAGTTCTTGGCCAATATTATAAATATCAAGATAAGCTTTCTTCATTTCAGAAAATGAAGAAAACCCATAACGACGACAAAAACGAGAAACTGTTGAAGTAGAAGTAAAGCATTCAAATGCTAAAGTCTCAATATCTAAGTCAAAAAGTGGTGGATTAATATTTGCAAGTAAAAAGCGTGCAATAATTGTATTAATGTCATAATCTTTACCTTCAATTGAATTATTTATGATATTTTGCAAAATTCTTAAAAAGTTATGCATAAACACCTATTCTAACAAGATTAATTATATCATATTCTTTAATTTATAATATTTACAGAAAAAAACAATGAATTAATTTTTCATTGTTTAATTATTGTTTAAAATCGTTAATTCTATAAACTTAAACCATCCCCTTTAGAGACTTTCATAAATATAAGTAATGATATTACTGTCATAACTGTAAGAATTGTACTAAGTGCAGCAGCAATACCATAATTACCTCTTAATACCTCAGTATAAATTGCGACAGTTAAAGTTCTTGTTTTACCTGTATATAAAATAATAGCTGTAGATAATTCACTAATTAATGTAATCCAACTTAATATAGCTCCAGATATAATACCGCTTGCCATCATTGGCATTGTTACTTTAAAGAAGGTTTTCATCTTTGATGCACCTAAAGAAATACTTGCTTCTTCAATTGACATTGGTATTTGTTGTAAAATTGCAACACTTGATCTAATGGTATATGGAATTCTTCTAAGCACTAATGCGATTACCATTAAAGCAAATCCTCCTATTGCAATTGTATTTGAATTAAATGCAATCTTAAATGCAATACCCATAACAGATCCTGGGATAATATATGGAACCATTGACAATACATCCACAGAATTTGTTAGTGTATTTTTTCTTCTTACAACTAAATATGCAATTAATACCGCTACAAGGACAATAATAACTAATGAAACTCCTGGAATTAAAAATGTATTTACAATAGTATTGGACATTCTAGAAAATGCCTGTTTATAGCTATTTAAAGAATAACCCTCAACAAATAATAATCCTTTTGTATTAATAAATGATGTATAAATTACATATACTTGAGGAAGTATTGCTATACCTACTACTAAATAAGAAAACACATGTACAATAATATTTTTAAAGCCTTTAAGTTGTTTTTCTTCAATAGGATGTAATGCGTTCATTGTAAATGAGAATCTATTGCTAGCATATTTTTGTAGTAAGAAAATTATACCAGTTACTACAATAGCAACAATAGCTATTGCAGAAGCAAAACCATCATCACCACTAACTTCACTCATAAACTGGTTAAATATTAATACTGGAAAGGTCCTATAGCCCTCTCCAATAAGCATTGGAGTTCCAAAATCACTTATAGCTCTCATGAAGACTAATAGTCCTCCCGCTAAAACTGTAGGCATTATTAACGGTACAATAACTTTAAAAAATAACTTTACTCCTTGAACATTCATCGATTGACTAGCTTCAATTAATGAATTATCAACATTTTTTAAAGCACCATTTACATATAAAAATATTAAAGGATATAGCTGACAAGTTAAAACTAACAATATTCCTATAAATCCATATATATTTGGTAACGCAATTCCAATACCTTTAAAAAAGTTTGTAATAACACCATTTCTTCCAAGCAATAATATCCATGAATACGCTCCTATAAATGGTGCAGACATCGATGCGATTATTATTAATATTTGAAGAAATTTTTTACCTTTAATTTTAAACATTGTAAAGAAGTAAGCTAAAGGGGCTCCAATCATTATTGATAGTATTGTTGTTAATCCACCAACTTTAAATGAATTAAATAATGTGGAAGAATAATATTTCTCACTAAAAAACTTACTAAAATAAGCCAAAGTAAATTCACCAGTATTTTTATCAATTACTGCTTGATATAAAACCATAGCTAGAGGAAATATTAAAAATAATATATATCCAACTACAACAAGTAAAGTAATGATTCCCCAAATATCTAATTTAAACTTATGATTATTTTTCATGATCAATCCCTTACAAGATTACTTAAACCATCTATGCTAAATATATTAATCTTCTCTTTCTTAATGCTTAATTTAACAATAGAATCATTTGGAATAATGTTATCTATTGATGATTCTTGAACTAATTCAATAGTATTTTCTACACCATCAAGTTTTACCTCATAATGCGTATTTAATCCTAAGAAAACACTACTAATAATCTTACCTTTTACTAATCCATCTTCATCTAAATAAAACTCTTCTGGCCTAATAGATGCAATTACATCTTGTTCTTTTACATCATTAGCAATATTTGCAACTTCAACATCTATATCACCAAATTCAATATAAAATTTATTATTTTTATTTTTTAATTTTGTATTTATAGTATTTGTATAACCAATAAAAGTTGCTACAAAAAGATTACTTGGTCTTTGATATAAATCTTTTGGAGTACCTATTTGTTGTATTACTCCTTTATTCATAACAGCAATTCTATCTGATATTGCCATAGCTTCTTCTTGATCATGTGTAACATAAACACAAGTAATTCCTACTTTATGCTGAATATCTTTTATTACACTTCTCATCTCAACTCTTAATTTAGCATCTAGATTACTTAAAGGCTCATCCATTAATAAAACATCTGGCTTTATTACTAATGCCCTTGCTAAAGCAACTCTTTGTTGTTGACCCCCAGAAAGTCTTTCTGGCATTCTATCTTTAAATTCATCAATCTGCATCAATTTTAAAAATTCATCAGTTCTTGATGCAATCTCTTTCTTTTCAATTTTCCTATTTGTTAAACCAAATGCCACGTTATCATTAACACTTAAATGAGGGAATATTGCATAGTTTTGAAATACCATTCCAATATTTCTAACACCAGGATCCATATCATTAATCCTTTTATCATTAAAGTAAAAATCTCCACCTTCAATGCTATTAAAACCAGCAATCATTCTTAATAATGTAGTCTTTCCACAACCAGAAGGACCTAGAAGGGTGAAAAATTCACCCTTTTTAATTTCTAGATCTAGGTTAGATATAACCGTATTATCGCCATATTTTTTAAGTGCTTTGACAATTTTAATTTCTACACTCATATTATACCCCTATTGTAATTTAGCGAATAAATCTGTATATTTTTTTGCAATTTCGTCTTTATGAGAATTTACATAATCTCTATCTTCATCAATTGTATTAATTTCTGAAATAGGTAACATATAATCAGCAGTAGCAGCATCAGCAAGTACTGGCCTATTTGTTAATTCTGTACCAAATATATCTTGTACTTCTTTAGTTAAAATAAAATCAATAAATAATTTTGCGTTTTCCATGTTTTTTGCATCTTTAATAATTCCAGAAGTTGCTGGTAAGTAAACTGCACCTTCAGTTGGATATACTAATTCTACATTTGCACCATCTTTAACAAGTTGAGCACATGGATCTTCATAAGATAAACCAACAACCATTTCTCCATCTGCAACACTCTTATAAATATTACTTGAACCACTAGCAACTTTACCATCTAGTTGTTCAATAAGCTTAGCAACAAAATCCCATGCTTCTTCACTTTCATATCCACCTTTAGCAAGTAAGATATTTGTTAGTTGAGCAAATGCACTTGAAGATGTAGCTGGATCACCCATAGCAATCTTTCCTTTTAGCTCTGGATTTAATAAATCATCATAACTTTCAATAGTAATATTAGCTGCTAAGTCTTTATTAACAATTAATAATGAGCCATCTAAAACATAACTAGTAGTAAATCCTGATACATTTTGATATGCCTCTGGTAGTGTAGAATCTGCAGGAGATACATATGGCTCCCATAAATCAGGGTTTGCAATATATTGTGAGTGAGCTCCACCAAACAATACATCTGCATAAGGATCATCTTTTTCTGATTGAATTCTCTTAATCAATTCACCAGTTCCTGCTTGAATAACTTCAACAGTAATTCCGTATGTTTCCTCAAATAAAGGAATTGTCGCATTCATTAATCCTTCTGAGTTTGGAGAATATACTACAAGCTTTTTACTTCCAGTACCATCCTCCTCTTTACTACCACTATCAGTATTAGAAGAGCATCCTGATAAAAGCATAATAAAAACTAAAAATACACTTAGAAACTTTTTCATTATCTTTCCTCCTGTTTCTTATATAAATTATAATATTTTCAAAATTATTAAAATATCATATAAAACAACAATTTTGGCTAAAAATCAACAATATTTATGTATTCACTAGGACTACAACCCATATATTTATTAAATACTTTATTAAAATACTTATAATCACTAAAACCAGTTTCTAAAGCAATCTTATAAATTGGCATTGAATTTTCTTTTAATAACTTAATAGCAACTTGAATTCTATATCTATTTAAATAATCATTTATTGTAATTCCAACTTCATTTTTAAACCTACTATTTAATAATGTTGCTGACACATCAAGTTTGTCTACAATATCTTGCATTACAAGTTTATTCATATATTCACTTTCAATAATAGATATTACTGACTTAACATAATAAGATAAGTTACTCTTTGTAGTAATTAAAGTTTTATCACTAATTTCTTTAATATTATCAGAAATCTTATTAAATGATTTCTTCATCTCTATATTTTTAATTGCTTTTTTAATAGCTTCCTTTAGCTCTTTATGATTAACAGGTTTCAATATATACTGGCTAACATCAAATTCAATCGCCTTTTTAGCATATTCAAATTCATTATATCCACTAAGAATAATAGCACTATAATCAAATTCTTTTGTCTCTTCTAGCATTTCTAATCCACTTTTAAAAGGCATATTAATATCAGTAATCACAATATCCGGTTTTAAAGCCTTTATTTGTTCTATCCCCTCTAAACCATTACTAGCTTCACCAATAACAATACTATTTAACTCACTAAAATCCATTGAATATATCAATCCTTTTCTTAGTAGTGTTTCATCTTCAACAATAAGTATCTTATACATAGCCATCCTCTAAATCTAATGGTATTACTATTACAACCTTTGTACCAATATTTTTTTTGCTATAAATATTGAAACTAAAATCTTCATTATATTTTAATTTCAATCTTCTATATACATTATATAATCCTACATGACTGGTTTTATTACTTCCACCCTCTATAAACTTTATTAGTTTATTTAACTCTTTTTCTTCCATACCTTCACCATCATCTTCAATTTCAATATGAAGTTTATTATCAACAATTTCAGATGTTACCCAAATTGAAAGATTAGGTTTCTGTCTAAAATTATGCTTAATACTATTTTCTATTATTGGCTGAAATATTAACTTAGGTATTAATAATTTCTTACATTTTTCATCTATTTTTAAAGTATAGTTAAATCTTTCTTGAAACCTAACTTTACATATTTCTAAATAATTTTCTATATACTTAATATCTTCTTCTAATTTTGCAACATCATCAACAAAAGAAATACTATATCTTAATATATTAGTAAGTTTAAGAATTAACTCACTTGCCATATCTTTATCCATATACATTACATATCTTATTGTTTCTAATGTATTGTATAAAAAATGAGGATTAAATTGAGATTCTAATTGTTTTATTTCTATTTCCTTATTTAATTCTAATAATTCTGTATTTTTATTATTTAAGCTATCAATATTTGCTAACATCTTATTTATTTCTAATGATAGTAATTCAAATTCATCATTTGTATTTATTTGACCAATATATTTTGATTTTTCTTTTCTAATTAAATCTATTTGATCCATTAATAAATCTAAAGATTTTGAAGTATTTTTTGATAATTTGTTAGAGAAAGTATTTAATAAAATAGTAAAAAGTACTCCTAATATAATTGTTAAAATAGCTAGTTGCCTCATATCAATTATGTTTTGTTTTAATATAAAACTAGTTATAGTGATATTATTTGACAATAATTTTGGTGCATATAAATATGTTATATCATCAATTTTTAAAATACTGTTATTAGGTACTATAAATTTATATATTTTATTAATAAACCTATTATTATTGGATACTATTACATGATCTTTTTTATCTACAATTACATAAGATATAGTTGTATCCAAATAATTAATTAAATCAGTTTCTTCAATTATTATAATAGAATATCCATTACCACTCTTTTTACCTATCAGTAGTTGATTATCATAATTTATTGGTTTAAATGAAATATAATCTTCTTTTTTATCATCAATATTATCTAATAATATTTTTATATATTCATAGTAACTTCCTTTAGTTACACTTTCATTACTAGTAAATACAATATTCTTTTCACTATTAAACAAAATAATATTACTTTTTATTCCAAGTTCACTATTAATTTTATATAGATATCCGTATATTCTTACTTCATCAAATGAGTCTAGTAAAAGTAAATCAGTATTAGTATTATCTACAACATCAAATAAATAATTTATTTTTTCTTCTAAATAATTATTACTTTTATTAATCCTGCTTTTTTCATAGTTCATACTAAAAAAATAAATCCCAATATAAAAGATTGAGAGTAATACTATTAGTGTTACTATACCAATCTTTAATATTTGGGATTTAAGTTGTTCTTGAAATTTTAGATGTTTCTCCATGAATTTATTATAGCATTTTAAATAAATAGAAAAATTACATTAATTTTAATTCAAAATATTTATATATTGCTTGTGTACCTAAATCTTCATAACCATTTTCTTGTAATAATTTATATTGTTTTAATACTATATCAAGTATACTTAAATCTAAATTTTTATTTATTGCTTCATTATTAGCAATATCCATATCTTTAATAAAATGTTTTATATAGAATCCTGGACTATCATCTTTCTCTATCATTTTCTTACCATTATTACTCATTTGCCATGATCCTGCTGCACCATTTGATATTGCATTAAGCACTTCATTTAAATCTAAATCCATTTCTAATGCATACTTTAAAGATTCATTAACTGCAGCAATTGTCCCAGCAATTGCGATTTGATTCGCCATCTTTGTATGTTGTCCACTTCCTGGTTTTCCCATATATATGATATTTGTTCCCATACATTCTAATATAGGTAATACTTTCTCATATGTTTCTTTTAAACCACCAACCATTATTGATAACGTTGCATTTTTTGCGCCTATATCACCACCAGAAACAGGTGCATCTAAAATACCCATATTCTTTTTTAAGCCTTCTTCATATAACTTAATAGCTAGACTAGGGCTACTGGTACTCATATCAATGCAAATACTTCCCTTTTTTGCATATTTAAATATTAAATCGTACACTTGCTCAACATCTTTTGGCATTCCAACAATACTTATAATTACATCAACATCATTAACACAGGTTTCAATACTCTCACAAAAAATTGCCCCATATTCTTCTAATGCTTTTGCTTTAGAAGCGGTTCTATTAAAAACATTTACTTCAAATCCATTTTTAAGTAAGTTTTTAACCATACTACTTCCCATAACTCCTGTCCCAATAAATCCTATTTTTTTCATACTCACTCTCTTTTCTCTTTATTTAAAATAACATAATAATATTATAAAACATAAATATAATTAAAAACTAAATGAATAATTATGAAAAGATTGATTATCTTTTCTTTTTGATAATGTTATTATTTCATTTAACTCTTCTGGAAAATAATCAGGATATTTTACTTTTAATATACAATAATGTGGCAAACTAATTCCTTTAAAATTATCAAGAAAAAAATCATTTATATTACTACTAGTTCTAATATCATAATCTAAATAGATTTTTGTATCTTTATGCTTAAAACTATCTCTTTGAAGACTCACAACTTTTTTTAATACTAGATTTTGATAATTCATTTTTATATATAACTCAAATAATAAATATGAACCAATTTCTTTTATAAATTCTATATCATTATTCATTATTTTTTTACACTCTTTCTCAGTTATATATGCTTCTTCAACAAAATATTTATTATTTCTCTTTGTTTTCTTTTCTAGTATAACTTGTGAATAGTCATTATTATAAACTTTTAAAGAGAATTGTTCATAGTTATCTATTCCTTTTATTTTTCCTTTTGATTTTTCATCATTTGATTCAAACACTAAAACTTTTAAATTATAATGATTTGAATCACTATTAGTATCATCTTTTTCTAAATTATTTAATAGTTGACTTTTAATATCTAGTAAGTATTCATAACTTAAATACTGTTTGATTTCATAAAAACCATTTTCCATACTTTTTCTCCTTGTAAATAATCTTAATAAAAGAAAACGGTTTTATAATGTGATACATATGAATTTTATGTGAAATTAATATTTATAGACAAAAGAAAAAACTCCGTAAGGAGTTTAGTTTAAGTAACTTGCAGCCCAAGTCCAAATATCTGTATCATCTGTAGATTTTGGATTATTTCTTAATGTATAAATCCATGACCAGTGACTTGAATATTGAGTTAATTCATCTTTTCCATCTTGATCTAAGTCAGTTTTAAATTCTAACATTGGTTTATCTTCTACAATAACAGTCTCATATAAAGAAAGCTTATATTTACCATCTTTTGCAGTTTCTTTTGTAATAAAATTAGAGTCTAAATCTTGTTTAAATTCTTTTTCAACTGTTTCTAAATCACCAATTAAATGATTAAACATTCTTACAGTACATTCATCAGTTTTTACTACAGTATCATCATCACCTTGTACAAGCCAAATTGCTGTATTTGATTGAGCTATTGATTTTAATTCTTCGTCTGTAGGAGTTTCTCCACCCCTATCAGTAGCAACATCTAAAGCAGGACAATTAATTAATGCTACAGAAAATAAATCAGGATATTTAATTAACATTCTAGTACTCATATAGCCTCCTGCAGAAGCTCCAGATACCATAATCTTACTAGGATCAATTCCATATTTTTCTACTACTTCATTTATTTCTTCATATGCTTTTTCCAATAAATTATCAGATTGTGCATAATACCAAGTATCTGGTGCTTGAAATGCTAATACATGAGCAGTACCAAATATTTCTTGAGCTTCATCACTTGCCCAAGCAACTGTACCTCTATTTCCAAGCATTTGTGCTACGTTATTGTTTGATGAATCATAATCACCTTCACCATTACCATGGAACCAAACAATTAATTTATCAGAATCTGCAGCTTCATAAAATTGATAATTGATACCATCTTCAACTAAAACTGATTGAAACTTGCTAGTTTCTTCATCAATTACTGTTGTATCTACATTTACTACTACATCTGATAAAACTGCTTCTTCACCATCAACATCTAAAGTAAGATCTTTATTTAAAGTAACAGTATAGCTTAAATCTACTGGATAATTACGTGCAGCAGATAAATAAGCAAGTGTAGCTCCTTCATTTTGCATAAAATAAATATAAATATATTGTCCGTCTACTTCTGTTTTAACTATAGTTCTATCTAAATCATAATCCCCGAAACTTTCAACTTCTGTTCCTTTTAGTATTTCTTCAGTAGATCCTACTGCATGAACTGTAAATGTTTCTTCATCTACATCTGTTGCGCTTATTTTTTCCCCAAGGTCAATACTCATTTTGTATACAACTTGACCGGCATCAGTAACTTTTCCGTATAGCTTTGCTTCTAAAGATTCAGGAATACTAACTTGAGATTCTTCAGATTGATTAGTGTTGGTTGTACTTGAACAACCTGCCATAAATAATAATATGGCTAAAATAGAAATTAATTTTTTCAATTTACACCTCTTTCACTTAATAAAGATATTAAATTTTTTACTAAATTGCCAATTTTTTAAGCATTTAAAAACTTTATTTCTATATTATTAAAAATAATGCGTTTTTATTGAAATTTTATTTCTTTTTGATTTAAAAATCCCACATAACTAGACTTTATTATCTAATTTGTGGGATTTTATTATTTAAATATTACTCAGCTTTGTTAGCTTCACCTTTTATTGAATCAACTCTTAGTATATCTTCTGGTAAAGTTTGTTCTTCTTTTTGCATTCTAGCTATTCTTTCTTCTTTTAGTTGGTTTGCTCTTTCTTCAATTAACAATGAAGATTCTCTTACAAACTCTTTAGATCCTGTTCCTGCTGGTATAAGTTTACCAATAATAACATTTTCTTTAAGCCCAGATAGATTATCTACTTTACCTTTAATTGCTGCTTCAGTAAGAACTTTTGTAGTTTCTTGGAAAGAAGCTGCTGATAAGAATGAGTCTGTTTCAACTGATGCTTTTGAAATACCTAATAATGTAGGTCCAAACTTAGCTGGTCTTTTACCTTCATCAAGCATATCTAAATTTATATTAGTTAAATTATTTATACTTAATGTCTGTCCAATACTTAATCCTGTATCTCCACCATCAGTAACAACTACTTTCTTAAGCATTTGTCTAATCATTACTTCAATATGTTTATCAGATATATCAATACCTTGTGCTGCATAAACTTTCTTAACTTCTTTTAGGATATATTTTTGTACTTCAACAATTCCTGCAACTGCAAGTAATTCTTTTGGTGCAATTTGTCCTTCAGTTAATTTTTCTCCAGCTTTTACAGTTGATCCAACTTTAAACCATGAACGAATATTTTGAGTTAAGTTACATTTATGTTCAATTGATTCATTTTCATTACTTACAACTACTCTCATACCCATACCATTTTCAAGTTCACTAATTTCAGTAATTTCTCCATCTATCTTAGAAAGTACTGCAACATGTTTAGGTGTTCTTGCCTCAAACAACTCTTCAACACGTGGTAAACCTTGAGTTATATCTCCTTCATTTCCTGCAGCAACTCCTCCAGTATGGAAGGTTCTCATGGTTAATTGTGTTCCTGGTTCTCCAATTGATTGAGCAGCCATAATACCAATAGCTTCACCAGTTTCAACTATCTTACCTGTTGCCATGTTTCTACCATAGCATTTCTTACACACACCATTTTGACTCTTACAGATAAATGCGTTTCTAATGTAAGCTTGCTTAATACCTGCATCAATAACTTGTTGTGTCAAGTTTTCATCAATAAATTCACCTTCTGCAACTATAATTTCACCAGTTTCAGGATGAACTATATCATCCATCGCATAACGACCAATGATTCTTTCTTCAAATTTTTCAATAATACTATTGTTTTTAGTATCAATAATATCTTCTACTAAGTATCCTTTATCAGTTCCACAATCTTCTTCATTGACTATTACATCTTGTGCAACGTCAACTAAACGTCTTGTTAGATATCCTGATTCCGCTGTTTTTAAAGCTGTATCGGTAAGACCTTTTCTAACACCGTGTGTAGAAATAAAGAACTCAGAAACAGTCATACCTTCACGGAAACAAGAATAAATAGGAACTTCAATTACTGAAGCTTGATATCCTTTTTTTGATTTTGTTTGAGTAGGTCTTGCCATTAATCCACGCATACCAGCTAACTGAGTAAAGTGAGATTCATTACCACGAGCTCCAGAAACCGCCATCATATTTATAGGATTCATACGAGGTAGTGACTTCATTAGAGTTTGTCCTATCTCTTTTTTAACTCCATCCCATAAAGATGAGAAGTGTCTTTCCCACTCACTTGGTGTAAGTAGACCTCTATCTAGCAAGTCTCTTAACTCATTAGATTTTTCTTTACCTTGATCAATATACGCTTGTTTATTAGGCGCAACATTTATATCAGATAATGCAACAGTCATACCAGCAACTGTAGAATATTCAAATCCTAAGTCCTTAATCTTATCAAGAATATCACTAGTACCTTCTGTTCTATATCTCTTAAATACTTCTGCAATAACACTTCCTAAATCTTTTTTCTTAAATTCAGGATTAATTGGTCTTTTAGCAATTTCCTCTTTTATATTGCTTCCAATAGGTAAGAAATCACTATCAGGAGTATTTTTTAAAGATTCACTATTAACATTATTAATATATGGGAAATCACTAGGGAACATTTCATTAAATATTATTTTACCTACAGTAGTAACTAAATAAGAATCATTTTGTTCTTCAGTAAAGCAAGTTTTATTTAATGATTTTCCAGCTAATGCAATTCTTGTATGAAGATGAACAAGCTTATTTTGATAAGCCAAAATTACTTCATTAGGGCCTTTAAACACTTGTCCTTCTCTATCTCCAAAACCTCTCCATATTGCTGCTCTTTCACTATCACCTAAAGCGTCTATTACAGCAGCTTTTTCATAAAACTCCTGTGCAGTAGATTCCATATTTAAATAGAAGTTTCCAAGAACCATATCTTGTCCTGGAGTAACAATAGGTTTACCATCTTTAGGTCCTAAAATATTATTTGAACCAAGCATCAATATTTCAGCTTCAGCCCTTGCTTCTTCACTTAAAGGTAAGTGAACAGCCATTTGGTCACCATCAAAGTCAGCATTAAACGCAGTACATACAAGAGGATGTAATCTAATTGCTCTTCCTTCTACAAGTTTCGGGAAGAATGCTTGAATACCTAGTCTATGTAATGTAGGTGCCCTGTTTAAAAATACAGGGTGATTTTTTATAACCTCTTCAACACAATCCCATGCTTTAGGATCTTGTCTATCAATTAACTTCTCAGCAGTTTTTGGATTAGAAGCAATTCCTTGATAAACTATTTCATTTATTACAAATGGTTTATATAGTTGTATTGCCATTTCTCTAGGAATACCACATTCATACATTTTTAAATCTGGTCCAACCGCAATAACACTTCTACCTGAGAAGTCAACACGCTTACCTAGTAAGTTTTGTCTAAATCTTCCTTGTTTACCTTTTAAGCTATGAGATAAAGACTTAAGTGCTCTTCCTCCAGCTCCAGTAACAGGTTTACTTCTTCTACCATTATCAATTAAAGCATCAACAGCTTCTTGAAGCATACGCTTTTCGTTTTGTACAATAATTGCTGGTGTTCCAAGCTCTAAAAGTTTCTTTAAACGATTATTACGAGTAATAACTCTTCTATATAAATCATTTAAATCACTTGTTGCAAATCTGCCACCATCTAATTGAAGCATTGGTCTTAAATCAGGTGGAATAACAGGTAATACAGTCAATACCATCCACTCTGGTTGATTCTCAGAATCAACAAAAGAGTTAACAGTTTCTAATCTTTTAATAAGTTTTTTACGCTTATCTCCAGTAGCACCTTCTAAGTCTTTAATAATAATTGCTTGTTCAGCTTTTGCATCAACTTGTTCAAGTAATGTTTTTACAGCTTCTGCACCTGTTTGAGCTTTAAAACTTCCAGGTCCATAAATAGCTGTATTTTCTCTATATTCTCTTTCAGAAAGAATTTGTTTATATTCAAGTCTAGTATCACCCTTATCAGTAACAACCCAAGATACAAAGTAAACAACTTCTTCTAATTGTTTTGGAGTGATATTTAAAAGTAAACTCATTCTAGATGGAATTCCTCTTAAATACCAAATATGCGCTACAGGAGCAGCAAGTTCAATATGTCCCATTCTTTCACGACGAACGTTAGCTTTTGTTACTTCAACACCACATCTATCACAAATAATTCCGCCATATCTAACTTTTTTGTATTTACCACAATAGCATTCCCAGTCTTTAGTAGGACCAAAAATCTTTTCACAAAATAATCCATCTCTTTCTGGCTTTTGAGAACGATAGTTAATTGTCTCAGGCTTTTTTACCTCGCCATAAGACCATTCTTTGATACGATCAGGTGAAGCCAAACCAACCTGCATAGCCGCAAATTTATTAATATTCATTTACATGCCCTCCTTAATCCATATCATCATCGAAGCCTACTTCAGCTGCTTCAGGTATTTCTTCTTCATCAACATTAACTATTGATAAATTTTCAACATCTTCCACAACACTCATATCACTAATTGTTGAAGTTTCTTCTTTTATTTCATCTTGCTCAACTTTCTTCATGTCAATTTCATTTCCATCTTCATCAAGAATCTTAACGTTTATCGCAAGAGCTTGTAATTCATGTTGTAAAACTTTATAAGCTTCAGGAATTCCTGGTTCAGGAATATCTTTTCCTTTAATAATTGCTTCATAAGTCTTTGTTCTACCATGTATATCATCTGATTTAATAGTTAAGATTTCTTGTAATGTATGTGCAGCTCCATAAGCTTCAAGAGCCCAAACTTCCATTTCTCCAAATCTTTGACCACCATTTTGAGCCTTACCACCTAAAGGTTGTTGAGTAACTAAACTATATGGTCCAGTTGCTCTAGCATGTAGCTTATCATCAACCATGTGTGCAAGCTTAATCATATACATAACACCAACGGCAATTCTTTCATCATAATCTTCGCCGGTTCTACCATCTCTTAATACTAGCTTTCCATCAGGAGAAACATTTGCTTCTTCCATAATATCCGCAAGTTCTTCATTAGTTATTCCATCAAATACAGGGGTCGCAAATTTTACACCTAAAGCTTTTGCAGCCATTCCTAAGTGTATTTCTAATACTTGTCCTATATTCATACGTGAAGGAACACCAAATGGGTTAAGCATTATATCTACAGGAGTACCATCAGGCATATAAGGCATGTCTTCAACTGGTAATATTTTTGAAATAACACCTTTATTACCATGTCTTCCAGCCATCTTATCACCTTCAGAAATCTTACGTTTTTGAACGATATATACCTTAACTACCTCATTAACTCCTGGAGGTAATTCATGTCCTTCAGAACGCTTAAATACTCTAACACTTTGAACTATACCAGCACCACCATGAGGTACCTTAAGTGAATTATCTCTAACTTCTCTAGATTTTTCACCAAAGATTGCTAGAAGTAATTTTTCTTCAGGAGAAACTTCTGATTGTCCTTTAGGAGTAACCTTACCTACTAAGATATCTCCTTCTTTAACTTCAGCACCAACCATAACAATTCCTCTAACATCCAAATGACGGCAAGCGTTTTCAGAAACATTAGGAATATCTCTAGTTATTTCCTCTGGGCCAAGCTTTGTTTCACGGCATTCAATATCATAAGCTTCTATATGTATAGATGTATAAACATCATCTTTAACCATTCTTTCTGACATGATAATTGCATCTTCATAGTTATAACCATGCCATGTCATAAATGCTATAGTAACATTTTGTCCTAAAGCAAGTTCTCCATTTTGCATAGAAGGTCCATCAGCTAAGATATCACCTTTGCTAATTTTTTCACCTCTTACAACTATAGGAATTTGATTTAAACAAGTCCCAGAATTTGATTTTCTAAACTTGATTAAATCATAACTTCTTTCTTCTTTTTCCTCTTGAACAACAATCTTATTTGCATCAACATAGGTAACAATTCCATCACCAACAGCAACACATCCACTACCAGAGTCTTTTGCGATTCTTTGTTCAATACCTGTACCAACATAAGGAGATTGAGGTATTAATAGAGGAACTGCTTGACGTTGCATGTTTGCACCCATTAAAGCACGAGTACAGTCATCATTTTCCAAGAAAGGAATACATGCTGTTGCAACAGAAACTATTTGCTTTGGAGAAACGTCAGCAAGGTCTACTTCTACCTTATCTGCCATAACTGTATCTCCAGCAACTCTAGCTACAACTCTATCATTAACTAACTTACCATCAATTATTTCATTTGCTTGTGCTATTACATAGTCTGCTTCTTCATCAGCTGATAAATAAACAACTTCATCAGTAACAAAACCATTTGAATCTACAACTCTATATGGAGTTTGAATAAACCCATATTCATTAATTCTAGCAAAAGTAGTTAAATTCGAAATTAATCCAATGTTTGGTCCTTCTGGAGTTTCAATAGGACAAATTCTACCATAGTGAGAGTTATGAACGTCACGTACTTCAAAGCCTGCTCTTTCACGAGTTAATCCACCAGGTCCTAAAGCACTAATACGTCTTTTATTTGTTAATTCAGCTAACGGATTTTGTTGATCCATAAACTGAGATAATTGAGAACTAGAGAAAAACTCTTTTATTGCAGCACTTAATGGTCTAATGTTAGTTAATTGTTTTGGTGTTAGTGAACTAATCTCTGCAATAGACATTCTTTCCTTAACAACTCTTTCCATTCTACTTAAACCAATTCTAAACTGATTTTGAATAAGTTCTCCAACTGTTCTAATTCTTCTATTACCAAGCATATCAATATCATCAGCGTTGCCAACATCATCAAACATATTCAATTGATAGCTATATAATGCATACATATCAGAAGTAGTAATTGTTTTCTTATCATTAAAAGGATCAACACCAACTACTTTTATTACATGATTTACATCTTCATCAGTAGCAATATGAGAAACTTGAACTGCAGCACCCACTAAATAAATTACTAATTTTTCTGTAGTTGCTAAACTAGTTACTATTTCTTCATTTGCTTTACTCATAGGTAAAACATCCATATCAGGGATATATCTATCAGCAATTAATTCATCGTCATTTAAGATATCTTCACCATTAAGATTTGTAATTCTTCCAATTGTGTATAATCTTGAACCATAATTTAATACAGAATTAACATTAGAATTATTTACTTCAACAGCTTTTGCAATAATGCCAGAATAAATACTGATTGTATCAAACTCTTTAGCAATCATTTCTACATCTAACTTACTTAAAACTGTTCCAGCATCTAATGTAATATCATTACCATCAATATTAGTTGCTAAAACTCTTCCTACTAAAGATTTTTTCCATTTTGTAGGAATACTTATAATATCTGGATGAGAGAATTCATGAGTCATTGGATATGCAACCATATTGATTCCTTTGTTAAATTCTTCTCTTAGTATATTTCTTTCTGCTTTGTTAATTTTCTTGCCTTTTTTATATACAACTTTTCCTTCTGCAGATATAATATCTTCTTTTAAAATGTTACCTTCAATACGATTAATAACACCTAATTTTTTCTTTAATTTATATCTTCCAGCTTTTGTTAAATCATAACGTCTATGATCAAAAAACTTTGCATTCATTAAGCTTAATGAACCATCTAAAGTAGGAACTTCATCAGCTCTTTGATTTTCATAAACATTTATTAAAGCCTCATTTTTTTGTTTTATCTTATCTGCAGCTAAAGTATTTCTAACTTCTTCATAATTCCCAAATAGTGCAGTATAAAGTAACATATAGAGATTTAAAAACTCTCTAGGTTCACCCTCTACTATTACATCTTCGAAAACTTCTAAATCTAATGATTTCAAGAATTTTTTAATATCTTCATATCCAAAAGCATCTTCACCAGCTTGAAGATTTAATGATAATCCAACAGCCTTAAATAAAACAGTACTTAAAACTTTACGCTTACGGTCAATAGAAATATTTAATATTCTTCCTAATGCTTGTTTTTTAGAGTCACTCATTAACTCTAACCAAGTACCTCTACTTGGAATTAATTCTGATGTATATGTATCTCTACCAGTTTTATCTTCAGAAATAATATCAAAATATGCTCCCGGAGATCTAACGATTTGAGAAACAATAACACGCTCAGCACCGTTAATGATAAATGTTCCTGTATCAGTCATTAAAGGGAAATCCCCTAAAAAGACATCTTCCCATTTTGTCATAACTTCACCAGTATCTTGATCCATCATTACTAGTTCCATTTTAGCTTTTAAAGGTGCTGCATAATTTGTTTCACGATACTTGCATTCATTGACATTATATTTTGGCTCACCAAATTCATAGTCAACAAATTTCAACTGGATGTTACCTGCGTAGTTATTTATAGGATAAACATCTTCAAATACTTCTCTTAGACCTTCTTTTACAAGCCAATCATAAGATGCAGTCTGTATTTCTACTAAGTCAGGAAGTTCAAGTTCTCCACTAACTTTAGAATAATCACGTCTTGAAGCCTTATTACCTAGTTGAACAACGCGGTATGCTTGATTCTTTTCCATTTACGCCATCCTTTCGTCTGTTAATTAAACGCCTAAAAGGGCCTATGATGCCCTATTAAATTTAGACTTTATTGCAATTTATCATGTTATCAAATAATAGTCAATTTGTCAATACTTGGTAGCTTTAAGCACCCAGTATCCCTTTTTCTTTTCTATCACTTGACAGTTACTAAACTTAGAAGAAATTTCATTAATCGCACTACTAGCTCCTTGTTGCTTTCTTATAACAATCCATAAGTTACCATTAACATTTAAATGATCATATGCATCATTAAACATTTTATAGATTACTTTTTTCCCAGCTCTAATTGGCGGGTTAACTAGTATTTCATCATACATACTAACCACATTTGAAAATCCATCTGACACAAAATAATTTATAGAAGTTTTATTTCTTTTTGAATTTTCTTTTGAAAGTACTATAGCTCTAGGGTTTATATCAACTCCATCAATACTTAAATCAAAAGATTTCTTTAAGACTATAGAAACTACACCATAGCCACACCCTAAATCTAAAACTTTTCCTTTAAGTTCTTCTTTATTAACAACATCTAATAAAACCATAGTTCCTTCATCAACTTTGGATTTACTAAATACACCGATATCACTATAAAAGATAAAATTAATATTATTATATATAAATTCTATTCTTTTATAATTATGAGGCAAATCAGTATTATCACTAAAATAATGTGTCATAAAATGCCCCTTTCTTTATGGAGTAAAAGCCGAAGTTACTTCGGCTTCTCTTTTATATAAATTTACAAAAATTATTTAAATTCAACAGTTGCTCCAGCGTCCATCAATTTCTTTTTGATTTCTTCTGCTTCAGCAACCGGTACATTTTCTTTAATTACTCCAGGAGCCTTGTCAACTAATCCCTTAGCATCAACAAGTCCTAAACCAGTAATTTCTCTAACTACTTTAATAACTGCAACTTTACTATCACCTATAGCAGCTAACACAACGTTAACACTTGTAGGTCCTTCAGGAGCTGCATCTTCTTCAGCAGCAACAGCAGCAACAGCAACAGGTGCAGCAGCAGTAACTCCGAATTTTTCTTCGATTGCCTTAACTAAATCATTTAGTTCAAGGATTGTAGCATCATCTAGATATGCTAGGATATCTTCATTTGTAATTTTAGCCATTATTTCTTTCCTCCTAATTAAGCTTCTACAGCAGGTTCTGCTGTCTCTTCTTTAACTTCTTCTTTTGTTTCTACTTTAGCTTCTTCAGCTTGTGCTTCTGCAGTATCTTCACTAGGTGCTTCACCTTTTTGATCTGCAACAGCCTTAACAGTAGCTGCAAAGTTTCTAACAGGTGCTTGTAGAACACTTAGTAACATAGATAGCATTCCTTCACGATTTGGTAAAGTTGATAGTGATTTTAAAGTTTCAGAATCTACTACTTTGCCTTCAACTACCCCACCTTTTAATACAAGTTGTTTATTTCTTTTAGCAAACTTTGCCAAAATACGACTTGGTGCTACAGCATCATCTGAAAACGCAATAGCATTTGGTCCAGTTAAGTATTCGCTTAAGTCATTATAACCAGCAGCTTCTGCAGCTCTAGTTACCATTGTGTTTTTATAAACTTTAAACTCAACATTTTCTTCTCTTAGAAGTTTTCTAAGTTCAGTAACTTTTTGAACACTTAGTCCGCGATATTCAACAATCACTGAAGATGAGCTTTCATTTAGCTTTCCTTGAATATGACTAACTAGTTCTTCTTTAGATTTCATTGTCGCTTCTCTCATTTTTTCACCTCCATCATGCTTAGCAATATACTCATATAAATAAAGCCCTTACTAAGACAGTAAGGGCTAAAAAGTTTTAAAAATTACTCTTCACCTCGGTAACATTATTAAGCATAATCGCCGTTACTGTCTATGGTATATTGATAACACATACTATTCTAATAGATTTTAGTATTTTGTCAATAGATATATAGTATCAAATCAAATACAATTTCTTAATAATTTCATTAAAAAACTCTCTATATTATTCAAGAGAGTTTATATTCTTACTCAATAGTAACTTTAATTCCAGGACCCATTGTATTTGAAATTGTAATTCCTTTAATAAATGCACCCTTAACTGCTGCTGGACGAGCTTTTACGATAACATCATATAAAGCTTTATAGTTTTGAGCAAGTTGTTCATCAGTAAATGAGCATTTACCAATCATAACATTAATGTTTCCTTCTTTATCAACACGGTATTCTACTTTACCTTTTTTAATATCTTCAATAGCACTAGCTACATTAGGTGTAACTGTTCCTGTTTTAGGGTTAGGCATTAATCCTTTTGGACCTAATAATTTACCTAGTTTTCCAAGATCACCCATCATATCAGGAGTTGCAACAATAATATCAAAGTCAAACCATCCACCTTTGATCTTATCTAACATTTCTTTTCCACCAACTAAATCAGCGCCCGCATCTATAGCCTCTTGTTCTTTAGGACCTTGAGTAATTACCAATACTTTTTGGCTTTTACCAGTACCATTAGGAAGAACCATAGCACCTCTGATATTTTGATCAGCTTGACGAGGATCTACATTTAATTGAAAACTTGTTTCAACAGAAGCATCAAACTTTGTATAATTTGTCTTTTTAGCAAGACTAACTGCCTCAGCATAGTTATAAGTTTTAGTTTTATCAACTAACTTAGCAGCCTCTACATATTTCTTTCCAGCCATAAATTAGTCCTTTATCCCTTCTACTTTAATACCCATGTTTTTTGCAGTACCTGCAACAATATTCATTGCTGCTTCAACAGAGTTAGCATTCAAGTCAGGCATTTTATACTCAGCAATTTCTCTTAATTGTTCTTGTGTAATCTTACCTACTTTTTTAGTGTCTGGTTCACCTGAACCTTTTGAAACACCTGCAGCTTTTTTAAGTAAAACTGATGCTGGTGTTGTCTTTAAAACAAAATCAAATGATTTGTCTTCATATGCAGTGATAATTACTGGAACTAAATCTCCTGCACGATCTTTTGTAGCATCATTAAATGCCGAGCAAAATTGTGGCATATTAATACCAACTGATGCTAGAGCTGGACCCGGTCTTGCACCGCCAGCCATGAACTGTAACTTAGCTACTTTTGCAACTTTTTTCACGTGACATACCTCCTATATCTATTTTGTCAGTGCTGTGGTTTAATGGAATGTTGCTTTCCTCCCACGCATCTATAAGCCTATTAAGGCACAATCCATCTTATATCAAGAAAACAACTTAGTCAAGATTATTAAAAATGATATTCTCTTTTAGTTATCTTTTTCTATCTTTAAAAAATATCCTTAATTCAAAACCCATCATAAATAATGTAGATATTAAAAATCCAGCCATAAAAATACGATGAGCATAAACAAAATATCCAATATAAACAATAATTGAAATTAAATAAACAATAACTAAATAATGCCATTTTTTTGAATCACTATCAGAAATTATTTTTCTTTTTACGTCTTCATTTCCTTTAATTAATTCATCAAGACTTATATTAAAAATATCACTTATTCTTATTAAATTTGATATATCAGGCAATCCTTTGTTTGTTTCCCATTTTGCAATTGCAGCCCTAGAGACACCAATTTTATCTGCCATCTCTTGTTGAGTTATATTATTTTCTTCTCTTAACTTTTTAATTCTGTCACTTACTTCCATGATGTATCTCCTTTACTTTGTAAGTAAATATTAACTATTACACTAGGTATCATCAAGAAACTTTCTATCACTTTATTGTTACTTATCGTAACATTTATTTTTATATAAAAACCTGTCTACATTTTTCTGCAAACAGGTTTCATTTAAATCTAAATCATTTACATATATTCTTTTATTATTTCTTTTCTATCTTTATCAATAAAATAAGTTAAAGGTACATCCATCATTGTAATCGAGCCTTTTTTATTTTCTTTACTTAATCTATACACCGCTCTAGCACAAGCAACCATAACACTACCTGTAAATTCTGGATTTGAATCTAATTTTAAACTAAATTCAACTACATCTTTATTATCTTCACTTGTTTTTCCAAGTCTAATTACATTACCACCATGAGGAAGTTTATTATGTTTTTTCCTTAATGTTTCTAAATCTACAAATTTAACAGTAGTTTCATAATCACTAAAATAATTTGGCATTTCTTTTATTTCTTTTTCAATAAGTAATTTATCTGCATTATCTTCAACAACCACATAACATAATCTACTATGTTTATCATAAGTAGATATATTTAATTGTTCGCCATTTCTAATTTTAGTTTTTACTTCTTCATTAGGAACTGTATATTGCCTAGCATCAACTACTCCTTCTATACGTCTTATTGCATCTGAGTGTCCCTGACTAACTCCTTTACCCCAAAATGTATGAGACATTCCATCGGGTAAAATAGCATCACTTAACACTCTAACATATGAAAATAGCCCTGGATCCCAACCTGTTGATACCATACTTAATGTATTTGACTCTTTACAGATATTTTCTAAGGTCTGCATGTAATCACTAATTTTAGCATGTGTATCAAATGCATCTACTGTATTAAACATTGAAGCTATATACGGTCCTTGAATTAAGATATCTGTTGCAGAGCCTCCACATAATATCATTACATCTATTTTTCCAATATAATCTTCAATTGTTGAATAAGGAAGAACTTTTCCAAATATACTTTGAATATCCTTTGGTTCTCTTCTAGAAAATATTCCTATAAGTTTTATATCTTTATTCTTTAAAACAGCAGTCTCTACACCTTTTCCTAAATTACCATATCCAACAATACCAACTTTTATACTCATAACTTTATCCTAATATACATGCGGTAAAACATCTTTTGGAATTAAGCATTCATATTTATCATCGCCAAGTCTTTCTTGTAATTCTTTTTTTGCTTTTTCTATTAATTCAGGATTTTTAATTAATGTCAGTGCTGAATCTGCAAGAATTTTACCTGCATGAATAGCACCTTTAGTAGCTATACTTGATTTGCCTTGAGCAACCCATTGCCAACTATGACCACCAGCACCATAGCTATAGCAATTTACATTTACTTGTGCAGTAGGCACTACCCAACTAACATCTCCAACATCAGTTGATCCCATATGACATACATTAGTATGTTCTTTATCAACAAAGTAATCGTTTAACTCACTTTCAAGAATATTGTTTTTTAATCTTTCTTTATCTTTTACTGTATCATCAATATTATTTAAAACAATTTTTATATCATATGTTTCCTTAAACTTTTTAGCATATTCTCTTTCTTCTTCTGTATACTTTGGAACATCTAATTTAAGAAATGAATCTCTTAATACATCTTCAAGTGTAAAGTTAGGAATTACATTAACTAATCCTTCATCAAATATAATATCAACTTCTGTTTCATTCATTAGTGCAGAACCTCTAGCAATATTACAAACTCTATCATAAAGCTTCTTTACTTTAGGACCTGTTGTACTTCTTACAAAGTATCTTACTTCAGCTTCAGCTTGAACTACATTTGGTGCAGATCCACCTGTATTAGTAATTGCATAGTGAACTCTTTCATCACTACTCATATGTTCTCTTAAATAATTTACTCCTACATTCATTAATTCAACACTATCCAAAGCACTTCTACCAAGCTCTGGAGAACCAGCAGCATGACTAGAAACACCATGAAATCTAAAATAACATTGTATACAAGCTTGATGAGATCCACTAGTTACACTACTTATATTACTTGGATGCCATGTTAGTGCAATATCTACATCATCAAAATAACCATCTCTTGCAAGATAAGCTTTACCACTTCCTGCTTCTTCTGCAGGACATCCCACTAATTTAATAGTTGCATCAAGATTTTCTTCATCAATCATTTTCTTTAAATCAAGAAATGCGCTAATAGCTCCAACTCCAAGTAAATGGTGTCCACAACCTTGTCCAGTAGTTGAATCAGTTAATGGTTTATACTCTGCAACATCCGCCTCTTGACTAAGTCCATCTAAAGCATCATACTCTGCAAGAATTGCAATAACTGGGCCCTTATCTCCATAAACCGCATCAAATGCTGTTTCCATATTACATATAGATCGATTAACTTTAAATCCTTTATTTTCCAAAAAGTCACACATAGCTTTTGCTGATTTATGTTCTTTAAAGCCTAATTCAGCATACTCCCATAATTCATCTTGTAATTTTTTTAAGTCTTCCATTTTACTATTCTCCTTTATATTTCCAATAATCATCATTATGATAAATCATTTGCTTACTCATACCACCATCTATTACAATATTTTCCCCATTTATAAATGACCCTTTGTCACTACACATGAATAAAACCATTTCTGCAATATCTTCAGGTTTCCCAACTCTTCCAACAGGATGTTGAAGCATATCATTGTTAGATATTTCAATTTTTTTACTTTCGTTATAATTTGAAACATCTATCCAACCAGGACTAATGCTATTGACTCTTGCCTTATTTCTAAGAGTCATGGCCATCGCATGAGTTAACGCTAGTATACCACCTTTTACAGTCGCATAGCTTTCATTATTTTTTTGTGACATCAATGCTCTTGTTGAAGCAATATTTACAATACTAGCATCTTTATTTAAATTATATCTTAAAGATTTAACTAAATAAAAAGGTGCACTTAAACCTACTTTCAGTGCATAGTTAAACTCATCATAAGAACAACTATCTAATCCCTCACTGTTAAATCCAGCATTATTTATGATTCCATCAAATCTTATATATTCAACATTTTTTAAAAATAAGTCTAACTCTTTTTTATCACCTATATCAACCCTATAAAAATGGAATTTTTCATTTATATCTTCTAAATCTTTACCCTTTTTATCAATGTCTATTCCATAAACTTCATGGTTATTCTTTAAAAGAGTTAAACAAATACATCTTCCAATACCATTACTACACCCAGTGACAATATATTTCATATAAATTCTTCCTTTTTAACATTATAGATTCAATTGATTTGTATGTAAAATAAATATTAATTTTTTGACTCTTTTTATAATGTTCATTACAATTAATTGTGAAAGTGAAGATATATAATGAATAATATAATTTTAAAAGAAAATAATTCAATTAGTAAAAATAACTTAAAATGGGGTCAATATACAAAAAGTAAAACTATTTCAATATTAATATTTTATTTTATTTTCTATTTATTTATTATTTCATCAATTCCTTATATATTCTTAGAAATATTTCCTAATACAAGTTTAAGTACAATAGACGCTATTAATTTTATATGCCAACTATTTAGTTTGATAATTGTACTTATAATTTCAAAAAATATATTTAAATCGGATTTAATTAATTTTAAAAATAAAATGCCTTTTATTATTTTTGATGCATTTAGATATTATGTAATAATTTATTTTTTTAATATTGTTTTTAATATATTACTAAGCTTTATTGGATCTTCAGCAGAGAATCAACAAGCTCTTGAACAACTAATATCTAATACACCTTATTCATATATATTTATGGCAATAATTGTCGCACCTATTTTAGAAGAATTTATATTTAGAGGTACAATATTTAGGAATATTTATAAAAAAAATAAATACTTAGCTTATATTATTAGTACATTGTTATTTGGATTATTACATGTCATGTCAAGTATTTTATCAGGTAACTGGATCAATGCAATTTCTATTATATCTTATTTAAACATAGGTTATTTTTTCGCAAAATTTTATGATAAACACAAGTCTATTTATGCTTCAGTTTTATTACACTTTATAAATAATACAACTGCAGTAATTTTATTAGAAATAGTAAAAAGATTGGCCTAGCCAATCTTTTATGCTTTAATAACTCTATTTTCTTTTATCTGCTTTTTTCTTCCTTTTAATTTTGGATAGCCTAATACACAAATTCCTATTCCTTCATATCCTTCTAAACCCCATTTAGATAATAGCTCTTGTCCATAATCTGTTTCCATCATTTCTTTTAATCGATTAATCCAACGAGATCCTATTCCTAAAATAAAGGCTTGACACTGTAACATTGTTAAAATCGCACTTCCATCTTGAACTTTTGTTGAATTAGATTTTGGTACTAAAACAAGTAATATTGTTGGTGCACCATGGAAAGGATCTTTTTTTGGACGTGACCATATTTCAGCGTTCATTTCTGATAGTTCATCTCTTAGCTGTTTATCCTGCACTACAACAATTTTTCCCTCTTGACTATTTCTACCAGAAGGTGCATTTAAACCTGCTTGAAGTATAAGCTCTAAATCATCTTCTTTTATTTTTTCATCAGTAAACATTATTTCGCTATATCTATTTATTAACAAATATTTAGATTCCATATCTATACCTCCATATTATTATTTTAACATATGATTTTATAATTCGTTTTTAAATATATTTCATTAAAAAAAGTTGCATTAATGCAACTTAATCATCAAATTCTTCCTTTGATAAATCATTATAACTAATATCTGTAGGTGTTTCTCTTCCAAATAACATTGTAAGTACAGAAGCTACTTGAGTTTGATCATTCATATTATCCACTCTACCAATCATACCCGCAAAAGGCCCTGTAAGTATTTTAACTGAATCTCCAATAGTAAAGTCAACAACAATCTTTTTATCACTTTGACCCATACGTCTTAAAATTGATTCAATCTCATCAGGAGAAACAGGGAATGGTTTTGCACCACCACCAGAAGATCCAATAAACCCAGTTACTCCAGGTGTATTTCTTACAACATACCATGCATCATCAGTCATTATCATTTCTACAAACAAGTATCCAGGAAATAGATTTTTCATTTTTTCAACTTGTTTACCATTTTTAATTTCAATCTCAGATTCCTCTGCAACAAGTATTCTAAATAAATAGTCTTGAATCCCCATTGATTCAACACGCTTTTCTAGATTTTCTTTTACTCTATTTTCATGCCCAGCATATGTATTTACAACATACCAGCGCTTTTCTGTTTCTTCTTGTGCTTTTGTTAAATATTCACTCATTTTATACTCCTATTCCAGCAAGTTTCAATAAAGCTGCAATTATAAATTCACATAATGTAAAAAACGCCATAAAAGCTAAAGTAAATATAATAACTTCTGATGAATCAGAAACTAAATCTTTTGTCTTTGGCCAACGAATTCTTTTAGCTTCTTTGCTAATTCCACTTATACTAAACCATTTCAACATAAAATAGTCCTCCTATTTAGTCGCTTTATGCAAGGTATGTTTTCCACATTTTTTACAGAATTTATTTAATTCTAGTCTTTTACTGCTACTTTTATTTTCAGTAGTATTATAGTTACGTGATAAGCATTCGGTACATGTTAATATTACTTTTGTATCCTTTGCCATTATTAAAACATCTCCTTTTCATTGCCTAAATACTTTAACACATTACATGATATATAGTCAATAATTCCAAATTATTCAAATACAGAGTTTTTTATATTTCTTTTAACTTTTTGAACTAAGTTATCATATTTTTTTATTGAACAATTTAATATTTTTGAAGCATTTTGATAACTAATCTTACTTAAACTTAAATCTAATATTAGTTTATCATTATCGTTTAATTCTTCATATCTTTTATTAACCTTTTTTACTGCTTCATCATAATAAAATCTAAATTCAGGTTCACTTAATTTATCTGGATTTTCACTCAGTTCAACTGCATAAATATTACTGTCCTCGCTAATATAATTATCCAAAGATAATGTATTAATATTAGAAATATTTTTTTGACATAAATAATGTCTAATCATTGATTTAATTTTTCTTAGTACACACACATATAAAAAGGTTTTAAAATTCGCATTTTGATCTTCTCTATATGTTTGTGTAGTTTCCATTAATGTAATATATGACTCTTGTTGTATATCTTCCTTATAAAAAGATAAAGATGGATAAGAATAGACGGTATCACTTACAAGTTTATTAATCAATAATCTATATTGATTAAATAGCTCATTTGATGCATACTCATCTTTTTGATGAATCATGTAAATCAATTCATATGCATTATGCAAAATAATCACTCCCCTAATGGGAAACGTTTGTTGTAAATTTCATAAAGTAAAATACCTGTAGCTACTGAAGCATTTAAAGATGAAATCTTTCCTTTCATTGGAAGCTTTACCATAAAGTCACATTGTTTCTTTACCAAAGTAGATATTCCTCTTCCTTCATTTCCTATTACTAATGCAATATTAGTATCATATTTTAATGATCTATAGTCTTGTGCATTGCTAATATCTGTACCTACCACCCAATAACCCATTTCTTTTAATGCTTTTAATGTCATTGAAATATTAGTAACACTAGATACTTTTACTGTATTAATAGCTCCCATAGAAACTTTTGCAACTGTTGGAGTCAAAGGTGCTGCATTGCTTTTTTTAATTACTACCCCATGTGCACCTACACAATCAACACTTCTTAATATTGCTCCTAGGTTATGAGGATCTTCAATTTCATCTAATACAACAATTAATCCATATTCATCTTTAGGAACACTATTGACTATTTCTTTTAAATCTACAGTTTTATACTCATCAATTTTTGCGATAATTCCTTGATGATTATTATTTTGAGAAAGTTTATCTAATCTTTTTCTATCTGTTTTTATAATTTTTATATTTTGTTTTTTAACTAATTTAATAATAGATTCATCATCACTACTCATATATATTTCATATACTTTTGAATTATCTTCTAATAATCTTTTTACAACGTTTTTCCCATAGACATATTGTGCCACATTAGACCTCCATCATGGTTTTAACCTTTTCCCATAATTGTATTATTCTTTCTTCTTGTTTTTCAATATGCCAATACCCAAGAAGAGCTTCAAAGCCTGTAGAAATCCTATAAATCTGTATATCAGTATTTTTGGGGCTAGTACCACTCTTATAGTTTCTCCCCCTTTTATACACTTCTATTTCTTCGTTTGTAAAAAAACTACTTTCTAGTAAATTTATAAAAATTGCTGCCTGCGCTTTAGCACTAACATATTTAACACTCATTTTTTGTAAGTCATCTGGTCTATGAAAACCTTTTGAAATCAAATATTCTCTTACTAAAAATGACCAAATTGCATCACCTAAATATGCTAAAGTACCTCCACTCATTTCATTACTGTTCATTAAATTAATTCCTTCTCTATTAATTTCTCTCTATATTTATCTGCAGTTTCAAAATCTTTATTGCTCTTTGCTTGATTCCATTTATTAAATAATTCTTTTTCTTCTATTGATAAGTCATATTTATTATATCTAATACCTAAAACATACAACATTGACTCAATGCTATTTATTAATTTACCAATCGTATTATAATCTAACTCCTTTAATCTTGTTGAATTATTTAATTTTTTTACAGTATCATAAATAACACTATAAGCATTAGGTGTATTTAAATCATCTGATAATTCATTTAAAAAATTTTTATAGCTCTCTTCATCTTTTTCATTAGTTAAAGATACATTATTTAATGAAAGTTTAATTCTAGCATTTTTTAAAGCTAATAAAATTTTATCTAACTCTTTTTTTGCTGTTTCTATAGCTTCATCAGTAAAGTTTAATTCTTTTCTATAATGTACAGATAAGATAAACCATCTAGTCAAATTTGAGCCAAGTTTATTTATAACATCAATCGCCCATGTTACATTTCCTAAAGATTTACTCATCTTATTTCCATCTATATTTATCATTGCATTATGAATCCAATAATTTGCAATATGATTATGATTTACTGCCATATTTTGTGCAGCTTCATTTTCATGATGTGGGAATTTTAGATCTACACCTCCTCCATGTATATCAATCATTCCATCAAAATTATCTTCAATCATTACAACACATTCAGTATGCCAACCTGGTCTTCCTTTTCCCCAAGGTGAATCCCACATAATCCCCTCTTTTGTTTTTTTCCATAATGTAAAATCAAAAGGAGATTCTTTCTTATCATTTTCTTCTATTCGTGCTCCTGCTTGAAGATCATCAAGACTTTGATTACTAATAGATCCATAATCTTCAATACTATTAACTCTAAAATAGACATCTCCATCAACTTCATATGCATTACCACTTTTAACCATTTTATCTATAAATTCTATTATTTCATCAATTGTATCTGTGACTTTTGGCTTTGCATCAAGTTCTAGTGTGTTTAGTTCTTCTCTAACTTTTTCATATGCTTGAATATAGCGTAAAGAAACATCAGCTTCACTTATATTTTCTTCTAATGCTTTTTTTATTATTTTATCATCTACATCTGTGTAGTTTGAAACAAATTTAACCTTATATCCTTCTGCCTCAAAAAAGCGTCTAAGCGTATCAAAGACAATTATTGGCCTTGCATTACCTATATGTGCATGATTATAGACTGTTGGTCCACACACATACATACTTACCTCATTTGGTTTAATACTTTTGAATTCTTCCAACTTTAAACTTTTTGAATTATATAACTTTATCATAGCTTTCTCCTTCTAAAATAAAAAACGCCTTATAAAAAGACGCTTTTGCGTGGTCCCACTTTTTTTACTTCTCAATACTCTTAACGCGAGCTACTCGTAATGACCTACTTTAATTCAATCATTCCCATAATGATGCATTCACTAATTTTATAAATCTTTTCACCATACAGATTTTCTCTTTTATTTGTATTAGTTACTATTTCATTATTTAGTTTACTTATTTAAAATAGCATAGTTTTAATTAGTATTACAATTCTTTTTTCAATAATTGTTTAGAGGATAACCAATACTCATCATATTTCATTATGAAAAATGCAGAGAATGTTACTACAAAAGCTCCTACGGTATCGATAAATAAGTCCTTCATTGTATCCATAAGTGCTGCTTGTCCTACAAGTAATGTCCCATCTTCAAGCATAAATTTTTGCATGTTCATTCCTAATAAATAATCAATACTAAATTCATAAAACTCCCAAAAAACTCCTAATGTAACCGCAAAGCAAAACGCAAATATACATACAAATTTATTAGTCAAATGAATTTCTGTTTTATCTGAATCATTTAATAACGATACAATAGATAATCCAATACTTCCTAACATTCCTCCACTAAATACATGCAATACACTATCCCAATGCTCAAATTGAAAATAAAAATTTCTTACTTCTCCTAATACAATTGCACAATATAGAAATATAACATATACAAGGTTTAATTTATTTGGGATTTTTATATTAAACTTTTTTTCTATAATTGAAGGCAAAAAGAATATTGATAAACCTAAAAGACATTGTAGCAACATTAAATAATAATCACTTTTTATATTTTGCATCACTATTCCAGGTAATATTTCAGCAGGTGCAAAATGTATTCTAATTATTATAAAAAAGAGTGAAAAAATGAATGAGAGTAATATATATAAATATACATATTTCCCAAAATTAATTTTTTTCATTTTCTTCCTTTACTGGCATATATATACTAAATAAAGAATTATCTACTAATACCCAATCTTTTAAATCCAACATCCATATATGATCTTCAGCTTCTAAAACACCAACTTTTATTAATTTTATTATTTCGCTTTCATTAAAAGGTCCTTCTTTTTGTCCATTTTTTAGATAATACCATGTTTTATCATTCATCATATATTCACTCATCTAAAATAACCTCCTAATTAGTGCCTTCTGGATTAGCATCTACTATACACTTATTTCCATCTAGCTTTGTACCACTTGGACATGAGCAATCACCATTTCCATCAGGTTGTAATATATTTCCATCAGAATTATATATAGTACAAACATATATTGGACTATATGTAATATCTCTTGTTGCTGTTGTCTCTACTTGTGGATTCCAAGATACTATAGAATTTAATCTACCTTCTAATTTTGGTGGATTAACTTCTGCACCTTGTTCTAGTACCATACTAGTAATAATGCTACCATCAAAATTCTTAAATACTATCTTATATGTAGCTACTTGAACCTTATCATAGGTTGCATAAATCTTAGTATCTTTATTTATATTAAAATAATCACCTTTCCAGCCCATAAATGTATAACCATCTCTTTTAGGATCTGCAGGAGCTATTGCATTTGAACCTTCATCAACTTTTTGTTCACTTAAAACAGTTTTACCATCATAATCATAAAATATAACACTATATTGTTTTACTTCTGGCGTAGGTGTTGCACCTATATATTGATAATTAATAACGTATGCATCACTTGATTCATACTCTGCTTCATTATTAGAACTTGAAACAATACTAATCATATAATTTGTATTACTGCTTAATTTACTAGAATCAATCTTCAAACTATTTGTTTGTGTCTTAACTGTATAATTTCCTAAAATATTTACTGATACTTGGTAAAAATCAGCGTTAGCAACACTATCCCATGTAATAGTCAATACTTTATCACTCTCTGAAAACTTAACATTAGAAACTTTATCAAGTTTAGTTAAAGTATCGCTACTTTCAGTAGGTGTAATGCTATTGTTTTCATATTGTCCATATGTATTATCACCAGCTCCTACCATTAAATTATTATTATTTATCCCAATAATATAATTGTCATAAGCTGCTATATATTTTATATTAGTCCATTTAGAAACTTCTTCTACAATTTCTTCATTTCCAACTATACTTACATTTCCATTAGAACTAAGGCCTGCCACAAAATCACTACCAGTAGCAATTTGAGTTATATTAGTCCATGTATTAGTAATTGGTGTTGAAGCACTTCCTAAAGGAATAACTTCAACTGTTCCTGTATTAGAAAGCAATGTTAAATATGTTGAACTTGTATTTAAAGATTGAATTCCACTAACACTTTGTATTTTAGAATTTATATTTGATGTTCCTGAATATAGTAACTTTCCTTCACTAATTCCATATACACCTTCATCAGAAGCATGTATAAAAGTAACATCTTCCCACTCTTCTACATTACAATTACTTCCACTACACATTACTGTTTTATCTTCAGTTAAACCTAATAATATATTATTACTTGCAGAAATCATCTTAATTTTTTCCCAGTCTTTAACACTATCACAATCAGTTCCACTACATGCAACAGTACCATCTTTATTTAATCCTAAGGCAGTTTTACCTTTTGCACTTATTTGTATTGTATGTAAAAAATTTGTTGTGCTAGGGTTATTACCATGACTCACTATATTTCCTTCACTTGATAGGTATAATGAATATTCTTTAGCCGCAACCAACCTATTTAAATTGCTAATATCGTTAATACTATTTTTTCCGCTATTAAAAAATAAGAAGTAAAATATAACACTGAATAATGCTACCCCAGCTACAGATGCTAAAATAACTAAATTTTTATTATTCTTAACACTTTTACTGTCCTTTGTTTTTGGTTTTGATTCTTTTTTAGGTTCAATTGTAACCTTAGGTTTTTTAAGTACCATGGTTTCTTCAGGTTCAATAACTTCTAAAGTATTATCAGTAATTATTCTTGTAACTATAGTTTTATCCAAACTGCTAGTTTGATTAACTTCTTCAGTTTCAAAAATATCATCAGTTATAATATTCTCAGTAGTTATATTTGGTATATTTTTGCCCAAAGCGTTTTGAAAAGGTATTTCTATACTATTTTCAAGCTCTAATACAGGAAGAGTAATTTCAATTGAATTATCAAATAATTCATCTAATGTTACTTTAAAGGTATCAGCCAACTTACTAAGTTGTGATATTGTACATAATTTACTTCCATTTTCCCATTTCATATACTCTGCAACAGGTACACCCATTATTTCTGCAATATCTTGTTGAGAATAATTAAAATGCTTTCTTAAAGTAATTAATTTATTTGGAAACTGGTTAGCCATATTAATCCTCACTTTTAATAAGAATATTTTACTTGCTTTATCAATAATAAGCAAATTCTAATAGTTAGTATTTATATTTAAATCATTTGAAAAGTCATTTTCATTAAAACGTGTTAAATTTATATTACTAGGAGGGCAGCACAATAAAACTTAAAAACATATTAGAGCAATTAGGAGAAGTAAGAGCACAAGAATTTGAAATGGCTTTTCAATTTGCAAGTAAACAAGAACAAGATTTACTATTAAATAGTGAATTAAACGTATTTGATATTTATACCTTATTATTTGCATTAAAAGGAAGCTGCTCAAATTATTCAATTGATGAAGTAAAATTAAAAGAATTAGTTGAATTTATTAAAGAAAATAACTTGAATTCTACTAAGATAACTAAAGTTGTAAATTTATTAACAACAGAAAATTTAAAAGTAAAAGATTTGATTAATCATATTTAAAGATTATTCAAATCTTTTTTTTAACTATAATGATTTTTAGAAATAAAAAAAAGATGAAGTATATGACCTCATCTTAAATTATATTTTAAACTATTTAACGTTTGCGAAGTATTTGATAGTTCTAACCATTTGGCTAGTGTAGCTGTTTTCATTGTCATACCATGCAACAGTTTGAACTTGGAATGTGTCATCATCAACTTTTGTAACCATTGTTTGAGTAGCATCAAAAATAGAACCGTGAGTTTCACCAATAATATCACTAGATACTAAATCTTCTTCAGTATAACCAAATGAATCATTAGAAGCTGCCTTCATAGCTGCATTAACACCTTCAACTGTTACATCAGTGCCTTTAACTACAGATATTAAGATTGTAGTTGAGCCTGTTGGAACTGGAACACGTTGTGCTGAACCAACTAGTTTACCATTTAATTCAGGAATAACTAGTCCGATAGCTTTAGCTGCACCTGTTGAGTTAGGAACAATATTAACTGCAGCAGCACGTGCACGTCTTAAATCACCTTTACGATGAGGTCCATCAAGAACCATTTGATCTCCAGTATAAGCATGAACTGTAGTCATAATTCCACTAGCGATTGGAGCATATTTGTTTAATGTGTCTGCCATAGGAGCTAAGCAGTTTGTTGTACAAGAAGCCGCAGAAATAACTTTATCATCTGCTGTAATTACGCCTTCATTAACTCCAAATACTACTGTAGGAAGATCATTTCCAGCAGGAGCTGAAATAACTACCTTTTTTGCACCAGCATTAATATGAGCTTCTGCTTTAGCTTTTGAAGTATAGAATCCTGTACATTCTAATACAACATCAACATCTAATTCTCCCCATGGAAGTTTTGAAGCATCTGCTTCTTTATAAATTTTAATTTCTTCGCCATCAACAGTGATTGTATCATCACCTGCAACAACATCATGACCAACATATCTTCCTTGAGCTGAGTCATATTTTAATAAGTGAGCAAGCATTTTAGGATCAGTTAAGTCGTTAATTGCAACGATATCATACCCTTCTGCACCCCACATTTGTCTGAACGCTAAACGTCCAATTCGTCCAAAACCATTAATTGCTACTTTTACATCTGCCATTTTATGACCTCCTTATGATGCAATAAAATTATAAGATTATATCTTGATAGTGTCAATTGTGAAGCATTTATTTAAGTCTTAAAAACCTTGTAGTAATGCACTGTTTTATAATAATTGCTTTGTACTATTTGACATAAGATATAATTTTTAATTTTTAATAGACTTAGTATTAGTCTTAATATATTATATCATTATTTATTGATGTAATTTAATAATAAAAACTAAATTATTTACTATTTTATTAATTTTTAAAACATTTCGCTAGTATATGGAGGTTTTTTACCTGTAAAAAAGATTTCATCAACATCTACAACATTAGAATTATACAATCTATTGAATAAATCCCTATTATTTAACCTTGCCATTTTATAATCTACCACTGTACGATTTGCACTATCTAATAAAGCATCTAGCTTTTCAAATTCACTTACATTTAAATAAACTATGTGTCTTTGTTGCAAAGCCACATTTAATAATTTAAATAAACTCATAGTATCTAAATAAATACATTCTTTAATATGTAAGACTTTTCCATCAATTACAAAACTTGCATAGCCTCTTAAGACTCCATTTTCATAAAATCCTACTATTTTTCCACCTTGATCAATAATTCCTTTTTTATATTTTTCAAAGTCTTGTAAATTCCTTACTATAAATCCATTAAATCTTTTTACAAATAATGCATATACATTGAGCATATCTAATGCACTTGGATCAAACATACATCCATCATTAGTAATCCTAGAAACATTATCCCTTGTTAATTCATACCTATTTCTTCTATAAACTGTTCTAAATCCATATTGTTGTAATAATGCTGGATTTTTAGTAGTTGCAAAACTTATGAGTTCACTATGATCAAAGTGCGAACAAACAGTATTAAGTATTTCTTTCATATAACCTTTTCCTTGATAATTAGGATGAGTAGCTCCACCAATTAAAGTGGAAGTTTTAATAATTCTTCCATTTATCATCACTTCAGCATTCACTCTACTCAAAGAAGAAACCACCTTATTATCTCTTATTTGGATAATAGTATCTTCAGGTTTGTAAATTGAATTAAAAAAATAATCAATATAGTTCTTGCTTTCATTAGGAAAACAAGTTAGCCATAGCTCTTTAATATTGTTTGTTAGACTTGGATCAGCTCTTCTCATTTTTCTTCCTTACGCTCCGTATACTCTACATCAATTACTTCTTTTTGCTTAATATCTTCAGCTTGATTGCTCCAATCACTAAATCCATATTTTTCATTAATTTGATTACTACTTTCTTTTAAATTCTTTTTCAACTTATATTTTATATAAATAATATAAATCATAATAACTATAGGAATTATAAAGATTAATGGCCAAAATACTTTTAAAAATATAAAAAATATTAATAATGTAAAAATTGTATATATTAAACTATTTTCTTGTTTCAAATTCTACCTCCTAGCTTAGCTTAGAAGCTATTTCTCTTATTTTTGTAAATCTATGTTTAATACCAGACTTACTCATAATGACTCCAGATTCTTGTTCATATTTTTCACTAAGTTCAATTAAGCTCATTTCCGGATTCTCTTTTCTTAGCTTAATTACATCTTGAAGCTTAGAATCTAAACTTTCTAGTTTTCCTGCCTTTTCAATAATCTCAATATCATTTAGTTGTGATTGAGCAGCTTTAAGTGTCTTCATTTCATTTGCAACTTCACAATTATCAAGCCTTCTTAAACTATTATTAAAGTCTCTACTAATTCTAATATCTTCATATTTAAGTAAGGCAGTAAAAGCTCCAATAACTTTTAAGAAATCAGCAATTTTATCTGCTGCCTTTAAATATACTACATGTGATGACCTTCTTACTATAACTTTAGCTGGTAAATTGAATCTATTAAACAATTTTATAAGAAAATCAACATGTTTACTAGATGCAGCAGTAATTTCTAAATGATAATTTGTTTTTGTTGGTGCATTTACACTTCCAGTTGCCATAAAAGCACCAGCAAGATATGATTTTGCACAACACTCATTACTAACAATTTTCATTAATGGAGCATCCAAAAGTCCTCTTTTACTATAAAGACCCAAATCTTCAAGAATTTCTATAGGTTTTTCTAATATTCGTATATAATAAATATTATTTTTTTTCAAATTCATTTTTTTCATTACTGATAGTTGTGTTTCTACATTATATAAATCTTTCAATAATATCCAAATTCTTTTAGCTATAGTTGCATTTTCAGTTTTAACAACTAAGTTAACTGCATCACTTGAAATATTTAAGGTAGAACAAAGCTGAATAAGAGCTGATAATTCAGCTTTTTTACAACAATCTTTTAATCCTATTTGAGCAATCTCATGTTTTACATCAGTTGTAAAAGACAAGAATATCACCTCCTATTTTAATAATTTCTCTACTACCTTTTTTATCTTTTCTGAATCATGTCTTATAAAGTCATCCTTAAAGTCCAATAAAGACTCACTAATAATATCAAAGTCATGATATAAATATGTTGGTTTTACAATATTACTTCCTTCTTTTGCATATTTAACAATCAATCTTTTAGGAACATCATCACTTGCGATTACTACTTTATCAATCATTGCTCCATGCTTATTTAAAGCCTCAACATGATCTTCTAAAGTATAACCATCTGTTTCTCCTGGCTGACTCATAATATTACAAAAATACACTTTATCAGCTTTTGATTTTTTTAGTGCTTCATCAATTTCTTGAATTATTAAATTTGGAAGAATACTTGTATACAAAGAACCAATTCCATATATTATTAAATCTGCCTCTTCTATTGCTTTTATAGCCATAGGAGTTGCATAAACTTTTCTATCATAAAACACTTTGCTAATTTTGTTATTAAAATTAGGAATATTAGCCTCACCTTGAACAATAGTTCCATCTTCCATAATTGCATAAAGTGTAATTATTTGTAGGGTAGATGGAATTATTTTACCCTTAACATTTAAAACTTTACTTATAGTAGTAATCGCATCCATAAATCCACCACAAGTATCTGTCATAGCAGTAAGAATTAAATTACCTAAGTTATGACCTTCTACATCTATATCATCTTCATCATTATCTGTAGATTCAAATCTATAATCCATAAGTGTAGATAATAAAGATTCATTTTCAGCTAAAGATATTAAAACATTTCTAATATCTCCCATTGCAGGAATATGAAAGCGTCTTCTAAGTCTACCAGTGGATCCTCCATCATCAGCAACTGTTACAATAGCACTTATATCAATATCTTGTATTGACTTGATTCCTCGTAATATTGTAGATAATCCATGTCCTCCTCCAATAACTACAACCTTTTTTTTATTTGACATCTTCTAATCCTACTTTATCTCTATGATCTTTAAATGAATTATATTTGTCTTTATAAAAATCATATAAATAGTTTGTAATAGAAACTGATCTATGTTGTCCTCCTGTACAACCAATAGCAACAGTAAAGTGGTTTTTCCCTTCATCTACATATTGTTTAAAAGAATAATCTAAAAAATCTGTCAGCCTTTTTATATACTCTTGAGTTTGAGGTTTTTCCATTACAAAATCATAAACAGGCTTATCATCACCAGAATAAGGTCTTAAATTCACGTCCCAATATGGATTGGGTAAAAATCTAACATCAAACATCAAATCTGCATCTAAAGGAACTCCATGTTTATATCCAAATGATATAAAACTTACTGTAAATATAGGAATTTCTGATTTTGCAAAATATTTTTCAATTTTAGATTTTAATTCTTTGAAATTTAAAAATGTAGTATCTATAGTAACAAAAGCATGATCTTTATAGTTAATAAACATTTCTCTTTCCATTTGTATAGCTTCTTCTAAAGAACTAGATATATTACTTATTAATAATGGATGTGTTCTTCTAGTACTTTTATATCTATGTAACAAAATGTCATTAGAAGCATCTAAAAATAAAACTCGAACATCTAAATCTGTTCCTTTAAATACTCTAATGAAATCCATAAAATCTTTTGCAGATGTAGCTAAAGCAGTAAAGTTATATCTTAAATCTGTACTATTTTGAATTAAATCTGTTAACAAATCTAATAGTTGAACAGGAAATTGATCAATACAGTGATATCCCATATCTTCAAGTACACTCATAGCACTAGATTTACCAGCACCAGACATGCCGCTAATTAGTATAACACGTTTTTTTTCCATCTCTTTTACCTCAGTTAAATTCTACCACGCACATGGGTGTATCACAAACAAATCAATATGAAAATTATAAGATTTTCATAAAAAAAAGGCTTACGCCTTAAATGATATATTTGTTTGTATATCAGCAACATGTTTAAATGTTTGAATCAAACTGCAAACTTCTATAGCTTCATAAAAACAGTCTCTTACTTTTTTCTTATCATCATTAGTTTTCACGTAAAAATGTATACTTAAATATTCTAATGTTGTAGGAATAGACTTTCTTTTTGTCCCATTTATAACTATTTCACTACTTTCAACACTAACATTATTTAATCTAAGAACTTCAAGAAATGTAGAATAAAAGCATCCTGCAATACCACCAAAAATTAGGTCATATGGTCTTAATCCATCTTCTTTATTCAGTATTAATTTATTATCTTTAACCTCATAAATACCATTAAAACCATTTTCAAACTTTAAAGTTGCCATATGATTCACCCCTTTATATAATGAAATGCATTTTGTGCAGCGATAGCCCCATCACTAGTTGCTGTAACTATTTGTCTTAATGTTTTTATGTTACAATCACCAGCTCCATATATTCCTGGTAAACTAGTTTCCATCTCTTTATTTACAACAACATAACCAGCCTCATCTGTAATTCCAAGTGAACTAATAAATGAAGTATTTGGATCAGCACCAATATAAGGGAATATGCCATCAGTTTCTAAAGTTGTTCTTTCTTTTGTATCAACATTTTCCAAAACAATGCTAGTGACTTTTGAATCCCCTATTATTTCAATTGGAATATGTTTTCTAATTATTTCTATTTTTGGATTAGAACAAACTTTATCTTGAGCTATATCATCAGCTCTAAATACATCTCTTCTAATTACAATATACACTTTTTTTGCAAATTGTGTTAAATATAAAGACTCTTCTAATGCAGAGTTTCCTCCACCAATGACAACTACTGTCTTATTTTTAAAGAAAGCACCATCACAAACTGCACAATATGATACTCCACGACTTGTAAACTCAACTTCGCCTGGAATTCCTAATAATCTTTCTTTTGTCCCTGTTGCAACAATTACAACATTAGCTTTATACTCATTTCCATCATCAGTAATTATGGTTTTAATATCTCCATCAATTACATCAATTACATCTCCATATAAGTAATCTACTCCAAGAGCTTGAGTTTGTTCATACATTTTATAAGATAAATCTGCTCCATTAATATTTGTAAAACTAGGAAAGTTTTCAATTTCAAATGTTTTTACCATCTTTCCTCCTGGAGCAGCATTTTCAAGCATAGCAACATCTAAGCCTGCACGTTTTGCGTAAATTCCCGCAGTCATTCCTGCAGGTCCAGCACCAATAATTATTACATCGTATCTTTTGTCCATGATTTTTCACCTTTTTTTAATATACCTTTCAATTCAAGTAAGTCATTTATAACTGTATTTGGCTTACTGTCAATTAATGATTGTTTTCTATCTTCATCAAAGATATATCCAATTGAATAAACACCAGCATTTTGTGCAGCTTTTATATCAGTAGGAGTATCTCCTATATAAATACACTCATCTTGAGTATGGTTTAATAGTTTACATGCTTTTATAATACCTTCTGGATCAGGTTTACTATTACTAACATCATCTAGTCCAACTATAACTTTTACATAATCATCTAACTTAAATAATTCTAAGCCCATTAATACAGATTCTTTTAACTTTGTAGACACGACACCTATTTTATATCCTTCTTTAGATAAATGCTCTAATAATGCACTTGTATTGGCCATAGGCTTTACAAACTCCTTATGTATACTGTGATTATAATCTCTATATTCTTTTATTAATTCATCTGTATTTTGATTAGGGAAATATTTTTCAAACATTTTAAAAAGTGGTGGTCCTTGAACTTCAATTTCTTTCTCTCTATCAAATTCTTCTAATGTTCTATATTTCTTAAATAAATATCTATATGATTCTAAAATCGCTGGAGTTGTATCAAGTAAAGTTCCATCAAGATCAAATAATATTACAGGTTTTTCTTTTTTTATAAATTTATCAAATACGCCTAAAATACCAAGTAAGCCAACAATTACAAATACAATAGAAGTTAACTGAGCCATTCTTATATTTTTAAACATTAAGCTATCAGTTCTAAATCCTTCTACAAAAAATCTAGTAACTCCATACCAAACAAGATACATGTAAGCTAAGTCTCCACGTTTATTTCTATTGTACTTCTTATATACGTATCTTATTAAAATAAAACCTAATAAATTTAAAACACTCTCCCATAGAAATGTAGGTTGTCTATATGCACCATCTATATACATTTTATTTTTTATAAAAGCTGGAAATCCATTATAAAATGCCTCACTTACTATTTCTCCATATGCTTCTTGATTCATGAAGTTTCCCCATCTACCAATTGTTTGTGCAATTAAAAAATTTGGTAAAAAGGCATCTGCAGCTCTAAAAAATGACATTTTATGTTTTTTTGTATAGTAATACCCATAAAGTAAACCAGCGATAATTCCACCTTGTATAGCTAAACCACCTTCAAATATAAATAGTATTCTTATAGGATCACTTAAATAATAGTTTAAATTAGAAAATAGTACATACCATATTCTTGCCCCAATAATACCTGATATAAAGGCACCAAAAAATATATCATCTACAGTATCTTGAGTATAACCATTTCTCTTCATATCTTTTAATGCAAAATAATAAGCAGTACCTCCGCCAAATAAATAACCCAGTGCATAATATGTTATTTTAAATATTCCAAAAGATATTAATGTTTTTGAATCTGGAAATAATTGCATTAATTAGCCTCCTGATTTTTAGCATTTTCTGCTTTAATATATTCTAAAACTCTATTTTCAAATTCTTTTGCACTATTAAATCCTTCTTCCCTTAATCTAAAGTTAGTAACTGCAGATTCAACAATTACAGCCACAGACCTACCTTCTTTAACAGGAACAGTTATTGACGGTACATCTAAGCCTAAAATATTTATAAATTGATTATCTTCATTACCGACTCTCATATAATCTGAATTTCCATTAAATTTTTCCAAATTAATTATAAAGGTAATATTAAAGCTTTTTAAAAGTGCACTAGCACCAAACATTTTAACTACGTCAATTACACCTATACCTCTTATTTCAAGCATTCCTTCTAATAACTCAGGTGGATGTCCCTTTATGACATTGTGGATTCTTTTAACATCAACTCTATCATCTGAAATTAAAACATGACCTCTTTTGATTAATTCTAGAGCTATTTCTGATTTACCCATTCCACTTTCACCAGTTATTAATACACCAACTCCATAAACTGACATAAGTACACCATGTAATGAATCACTTGGTGCTAATCTTTCATCTAAAAATGTTATTAAATCAACCATTGCCCTATAAGTAGGAGAACCAGTCCTAAAAATAGGAAAATTTAATTCTTTTGCAACTTCTAAAAGTATTTCTGGACAATCAAAATTCCTAGTAATAATAATACAAGGAGTTAAAGAATCAGTTATTAATTTAAATCTTTCTCTTTGTAAATCCTCACTCATTTCACTGATATACTCTTGTTCTTTATTACCTATAATTACTACACGTCTAGGCTCTGTTAACTTTTCATAACCACTAAGTTCTAAACCTGGTCTGTTAACATCTGGAACTACAATCCACCGATTTAAAGATTCTTCATCACCAGTAATTTGTTCATAATCAAAGAATTCTTTAGCTTCTTTAATCATTACTTTTCCTTCAAATTTTTCTGACATACACACTACCTTTCTAATGCTTTTTTTATATAATAACCTGTATAGCTATTTTCATTTTTAACTAACTCTTCAGGAGTACCAATACCTACTACAGTACCTCCCTCATCTCCACCTTCTGGCCCTAAATCTATAATATGATCAGCACATTTAATAACATCTAAATTGTGTTCTATAACTAATACAGTATCTCCATTATCAACAATTCTTTGCAAAACACTTAAAAGCCTTTTAACATCATGAGTATGTAACCCAGTAGTTGGCTCATCCAGTATATAAACTGTTTTTCCTGTAGGCTTTTTTTGAAGCTCAGAAGCAAGCTTTACCCTTTGTGCTTCTCCACCACTTAAAGTTGTACTAGATTGTCCAAGCTTAATATAATCAAGACCAACATCATATAAAGTTTGAAGTTTATCTCTTACTTTAATTATAGGAGAAAAGAAAGGAATTGACTCTTCAATTGTCATTTCTAATATATCACTAATATTTTTACCTTTGTATTTCACTTGTAATGTTTCTTCATTATATCTTTTACCATGACATACTTCACAAGGAACATATACATCTGGTAAAAAATTCATGCTTATTTTTTTAACTCCATCACCTTGGCAAGCCTCACATCTTCCACCTTTTACATTAAAAGAGAAACGTCCTTTATTATAACCTCTAATTTTAGCTTCTGGTGTTAAAGAAAACAAATCTCTTATATCATCAAAAACTCCAGTATATGTTACAGGATTACTTCTAGGAGTTCTTCCTATTGGATCTTGGCTTATCTCAATTACTTTATCTATATTTTCTAAACCTTTTATTTTTTTAAATTTACCTTGTTTAACTCTTTTTTTACCTAAAGATTGTTGTATCGCTTTACAAAATATTTCATTAACAAGAGTACTTTTACCACTTCCACTTACACCAGTAACCACAATAAATTTCCCTAAAGGAATTTTTACATTAATATTTTTTAAATTGTTTTCACTAGCTCCTAATATTTCTATAAATTTTCCGCTACCTTTTCTTCTTGATTCTGGAATATCTATTTTCATTTTTCCACTTAAATAGCGACCAGTAATAGAATTATCATTATCCAGTATTTCTTGAAGTGTTCCTGCAGCTACAACTTCTCCACCATGTATGCCAGCACCAGGTCCAATATCAACTATATAATCAGACTCAAACATTGTTTCTTCATCATGTTCAACAACTATAACGCTATTTCCCATATCACGCATATTTTTTAAAGTTGATATTAACCTTGAATTATCTCTTTGATGTAAACCTATACTAGGCTCATCTAAAACATATAACACTCCTGTTAAACTAGATCCAATTTGAGTAGCTAATCTTATTCTTTGTGCTTCTCCACCACTTAAAGTTCCTGCAAGTCTATCCATAGTAAGATAATCTAAGCCAACATCTTTTAAAAAACGTAGTCTACTATTAATTTCTTTTAAAACTAGATTTGCAATAGTCATATTCATATCAGAAAGTTTTAAATTTTCCATCCACAATATAGCTTCTTTAATTGACATTGTTGTAAAATCATAAATATTTTTATCTGAAACCATAACACTTAAAGCAACTTCATTTAACCTTTTCCCATTACACTTAGGACATGGACTTTCAACCATAAAAGATTGATACCATTCTTTTGTCATACTAGAAGTAGTCTCTACATATCTTCTTTCTATTAAAGATTTTACTCCTTCAATATAATCATTTTTTGTATAAGTATTCCCACCTGATGTTGTGATTGAATACTTTATAGGCTCTTTAGAACCATATAATATAATATCCATTTCTTTTTTTGTGAAATTTTTTAATGGTTTATTTAAATCGATATTATAATGTTCACATAAAATTTTAAAATTCTGCCATTCAATATTTTCTTTATCAACAATGTTTTTATAGTATTTTATACCACCTTGTCTTATTGATTTTTCTCTATCTTCAATAAGAATATCTATATCAACTTCCATTGTTACACCTAATCCCTTACACTCATCACAAGCGCCAAGAGGAGCATTAAAAGAAAATAATCTAGGTTCTAAATTTGGTACAGAGAAACCACAAATAGGACAAGAAAAATTACTCGAAAACAAAATATCTTCATTATTTGTATGAATAATTGCATTTCCATTTCCTAAATTTAAAGCAGTTTCTAAAGATTCATGTAATCTACTTCTAGAATCATCATTTTTAATGACTCTATCTACAACTACTTCAATATTATGTTTAACATTTTTTTCTAAATCTTCTACTTCTTCTAATAATCTTACTTCATTATCAATTCTTGCTCTAACGTATCCATCTTTTATAAGTTTAGCAATCAATTCTTTTTGTGTACCTTTTTTTTCTTTTACAACTGGAGCTAATACCTCTAGTCTACTTTTATCTTCTAACTCCATTATTCTATCAAGCATTTGAGTTATTGTTTGTGCAGTAATAGGAATATTATGTATTGGACAATAAGGTATTCCTACTCTTGCATATAACAATCTTAGATAATCATATATTTCAGTAACTGTTCCAACTGTACTTCTTGGATTACTATGTGTTGTTTTTTGATCAATAGAGATAGATGGACTCAAACCTTCAATTAATTCAACATTTGGTTTTTCTACTCCTCCTAAAAACATTCTTGCATAAGCACTTAAAGATTCCACATATCTTCTTTGTCCTTCAGCATATATTGTATCAAAAGCTAAAGATGTCTTTCCTGAGCCTGATACACCTGTCATTACAACTAATTTATTTCTTGGGATTTCTAAATCTATATTTTTAAGGTTATTTTCCTTTGCACCTTTTATTATAATCTTATCCATTAATTTTACCTCGAATTATATTATACCTTCTTTATTTTACTTCAACAATTAAATCACTAAAATCATATATATGGAAATATACATACTATTATTTTAGAATAATTCAAAGAGGTATAATAAATGAGAAAGTTGGCTATAACTATGGGATTATTATCATTATTAATGGGATGCACTAAAACACAAAGTGAAAATATTACAATTATTGATTCTAAAACTGCTTATGAAATGATGCAAAATGAAGAAGTAACAATTATTGATGTTAGAACAAAAGAAGAATATGAGGATGGACATATTTTAAACGCGATTAATTTAGATGTAAGTTATATTGGAAATACAATACCTACAGAATTACCTAATCTAGATTCTAAAATATTAATTTATTGTAGAAGTGGTAGTAGAAGCAATCAAGCAGCTTTAAAACTAGAAAAATTAGGATACACTAATTTATATGATTTTGGTGGATTAAATTCTTGGCCTTATGAAATAGTAAAATAAAATATTTTAAATCATTTATTATCATTTTTTACTTAAAACCACCCTTTAAAAGGATAGTTTTTTTATATTATAAAAATTTAGTTTTCTAATAAACTTTAATAGATTCCCTTTTAATTACGTTTAAATAAGATTGTCTCTTTTAAGCACATAAAATGTAGGAAATCATAATTTTAAAATTTTTAAATTTCCTACATTTTATCGTAACCATTAACACATAATCATAATTCAAATTTAAATCTAATAAAACAACATAATATTAAGGTTTATTTATAAAAGTTTGATAGATTGTCATATTTTTTATCTAAATCATAACTAAACCATCTACCATTTAATACATTTTTGATAAGAGTTTCTTTTTGTTCTGTTGAAATCGTACTATCTTGATCTATATTTACTAAAACATCTTCATAAGTAAAAACTTTTTCTTCCATTTCTGCTGAGTATTCATTCTTATCAGCATCAAGAATTAAATTCTTTTTATTATCTTTAGTCCATTGTGTCCATTCAGGTACATTTTCTCCATTAGGATCACCATTTTTAATGAAATTATATATATACTCTTGAAAAGCAACTTGCATTCCTTTTGCTCCTTCAGACTTATATGAATCACCTATAAATACATCATAATTATGGTTATCAGTATCTAATAAAGGAACAAAAACTCCGTGGAATGATGCTAAAGCTTGCAGTGATTCATCTATGTTATCAGGATTATTACCAAAACTAATTTCCATATTATAAATTGGACTTTGATAATTTTCAATCAGTTTTTCAGCAGAATCATTTACGTTAAATAAGCTATATAGTTGTCCACCATATGTATTTACAAATTCAAATTCTTTACTTTTTGTTTCATCTGTAAAAATTGTTCCATCTGCATAACTTTCTGAAAAATACGCATCAAACATACCAAACATAGAAAACTCTTTTTGCCCAGTCAACATTAACAAAGGAACATCGTTAAATATAGTTGTATCAAATCCATCTTTAGGAAGAACAACACCATCATTAAATAGGTGAGGGAATACTTCCATACGTATTCCTGCATTCCCCATAAGTGGAGCTAGTCTTTCACTCTCTAAATCCATCAAGTAACTTCTAACTTCTTCATCATCAGAAAGTAGCCATTCTTTAGCGCTTTCTTTATTATCTTTCACTTTATCTTCAACAACTAATGGGGCTAAAGCAGTAGCAAATACTTCTTGACTTTTTTCTTCATCAGCTATTGTCATACCTCCACTAAAAGATATAGCATTTTGGAATTTATCTTTAAATAATGGTGAAGTTAACATTGCCATTACATCTCTACCACCTGCTGAAAAACCAGCAACAGTAATGTTATCTTTTTGACCACCAAAGTTTTCAATATTATTTTTTACCCAATCTAACGCGAATGCTATATCTAGCAAACCAAAATTACCTGAGTTTTCTTCATCAGAACCTTTTTTTAAAGCAGACAAAGGATTAAATCCTAAAACTCCCAAACGATAATTTACAGATACGTAAATAGCATCATGATTAGATACAAATGATTTTCCAGATATTTCTTGTGCATGTCCTGTTTGATTATTACCACCATGAATATAAACAAGTACAGGTAGATCTTTACTATTATTATTAGGACGATAAATATCTAAATTAAGTGCATCTTCACTTCCAATAGCGCCATTTTGTGAGAATTGTAAGGCTAAAGAACCTGGTTCTTTTGTTTCTAATACATTGTTCCATTTTTTTGGATTTTGTGGTGCTTTCCATCTATTTTCACCAGAAGTATCATCACCATAGGGAATTCCCCTCCAAATTAATGCTTTTTCCTCAGAAACACCTTCAACTTGTCCAAATTCAGTATCAACTAAAACACTTACTGTTTCTTCAACAGATTCTTCTATTTTAGTTTCATTTGTACTATTTGATTGATTATTAGTTGGAGAACATCCAACCAAAAATAATCCTAGTAAAATAACCATACTCAATGCATAAATATTCTTTTTCATTTTCTCTTTTCTCCCTTTAATATTTAAATTATAAATCAAAAAATATAAAAGATAAAGAGTTTATTGAATGATTATTCATTATTATATATTTTTTATGCATGTTTATTCAGTATTTATAAAATTCATTTATTAAAAAAATTGCATTCAAATCTTGAATATTCTATGTAATCGTTACACTTATAAAGAAGTTTTAATTAAAAATAATGTTTCAACTACTCTAATACAATTATATGCAGATAGCTTTATTTAAGTTTCTAAACTTACATTATCAGAAAATTTAGGTATTGATAAGCTTCACATTAGTATGATTAAATATGGTGGTGTTTATCTTAGTGTATTTGTCGATAATAATAATCGATATCTTAACGAAATATTACCTGATAGATCTAAAAGTTTTATCAAGACATTTAGAATCTATTCCATTAAAGAAAGAAAAAACTTTAAGTTTTAACTTTAGATTTGTATCATACTCTCTTACTAATAACTTAAAATCTAATAAAAGAACTGGTAAACTTAGAGAATCATATAAAAAACAAATATTATTTGAATTTGTTTGATTATACGATAATAGATTTCCTTTGACAATAAAAAAAGAGATTATTAACGATTCGAAATATTTGAATCGTTAATAATCTCAACAAGATATATTCAAGTATATAGATATACTATAATACTCAAAGAATACATTTTTCTCTAAAATATTTTACTCCCTTATAATCTGTAAACAAACAAATCGACAATTAATCTAAATGAATTTTTATTTCACCAACAATAAATTATTTAGAACCTATAGTTTTTGATTTAATAACCACCAAACATACTTAATTCTGTATCTACATCTTCATTTTTTAAATTCACTTCAATTTCATGTTCTACATAAGTAATACCAGAATCAATTTTTTCATCAAGTACTTTTTCTATTTTAACAATAACTCCTTCAAACCTAGAATCATTATTAAAGTTTCCATAGTTAACTAACCCACTAGGTCCAACCCCAAAATAACTTCCAGCCTTTTTAGTGTCAATTACAAACTCAATAATATGTCCACTTAATGCAGCACAACCATCTGTATACATATCAGGCTTTGCATCTACTTTAACAATTGGTAATACAATACCAGAATCAAGAGTAAAGTAATATCTAGATCCTATCTTACCAAAGTCACTCGCAAGAGCAGCACCAATAAAACCTTCTTCATCGTATAACATACCAGTTGTTTCATCTACAGTCATTTTTTCATGAATATATTTATATTGAGGAGATCCCTTTTTAGTAATTGCAGTATAAGGCATATATGTTTTAGCACTTATGTTAAAGCATACATCCATCTCTTCTGTTTCAAATTCTTTTTCATAGTTATCAAAGTTATCTATTGTAAACTCCTCACTCTTAAACCCACTAAGTGTTGTAAACAAAGTTATTCCCAATACTAAGATAATCACTTTTTTTAATTTTATTTTTAACATGCAAAGATTATACCACATTTAATTATTTGGTCAAATTTACCCATATTTTGATAGTGTAAACTTATTGTGGAATATAAAAGCGATAATCTCGTATAATTAAATTTGTATAGAATTTAGAATAGAGACTATCGCATGAATATCTTAACACAAACACTTAAAAACATAAATAACATAAAACATAACTTCTTTAAAAAGCATAGTGACTAGCTTATCTATAGAAAAATATTAAATGTCTATATATTACCCATAAGAATTGCCATAACTGCCTTTTGAACATGAAGTCTGTTTTCTGCTTCTTCAAATATCTCATCAGCATGACCTTCTAATACATCATCGCTAATTTCCTCTCCCCTATGAGCAGGTAAGCAGTGTTGTACCATAGCGTTATTTGTATAAGACATAAGCTTATCATCGACACAATATCCTTTAAATGCTTTACGGCGCTTTTCAGCATCTTTTTCCATACCCATACTTGCCCAAACATCCGTAATCACAACATCAGCGTTTTTAGCAGCCTTATATATATCTGTTGTTAAAACAAACTCAGCATCCGCATTTTCTGCAAACTCAAGGATGGTTTTATGAGGCTCATAACCCTTTGGACAAGCAACAGAAACATTCATACCACACTTTAATCCACCGACTATTATGGAATTTGCCATATTGTTCCCATCGCCAATATAACAGATTTTGACACCTTCAAGACGAGAAAGTCTCTCACGAATTGTCATTAGATCTGCTAGTACCTGACAAGGATGGGAGAAATCTGTAAGTCCATTTATTACAGGAACAGATGAGTACTTAGCCACTTCTTCAATAGTTTCTTGTCCAAAAGTACGCATCATTATACCATCGCAATAGCGAGACAAGACACGTGCAGTATCTTTTATCGGTTCTCCTCTTCCAAGTTGACTATCAGCACTAGACATGACAACTCCATGTCCACCAAGTTGAAATATACCTACTTCAAAGGAAACTCTTGTACGAGTAGAAGCTTTTTCAAAAATCATTGCAAGGGTTTTTCCTTCCAAGATTTTATGAGACATATTATTTTTTTGTTCATATTTAAGTTGGTCGGCTACATCAAGAATGCGCATTATCTCTTCTTTAGACAAGTCGAGAAGTTTAAGTAGATTTTTTTGCATGATTTTAAATTCCTTTCATGGTGAGCTCAAACGCGATCAATCCTTTTTCAATCTCGTCATAGCTAATATTAAGTGGAGGTAAAAGCCGTATCCTATCTTTACCCGCTGTTAGAACCAAAAGACCATTTTCTATAAATTTTGCAGCTAGTTCTTTGTGAGAAAGAGTATGGATTTGAACCCCCAGCATAAGTCCTCTTCCACAAACATCTCCTAGATAAGGACTCTTTATACTTTCTATTCTATTTTTGATATACTGACCCTTTTCATTTATTTGTGGCAAAGCTTCTTCAACTATATCAAGTGTCGCATTTGCGGCAGCTGCACAGATAGGGTTCCCACCAAAAGTAGAACCGTGAGTAGATGGGGTAAAAACACCTTTTAGTTTATTTGAAACAAGTATTCCTCCAAAAGGTAGACCACCAGCAATACCTTTAGCAAAGCTAATAGCATCTGGTTTTGTGTTATAAGTTTGAAATGAAAATAGTTTCCCTGTTCTACCTATACCAGTCTGAACCTCATCGATAAGAAAAAGAATATCATTATCATGACAAAAATTGCATGCATCAATTACGTATTTATCTTTTAGTGGCAATACACCACCTTCCCCCTGTATTGTTTCAATCAAAAGAGCACAAACATCACCTGAACTACACGCCTCTTTTAAATCATCAAGATTATTTGCTTCTACATACCTAAACCCTTCAAGAAATGGAAAAAAGTAATTATGAAAAGAATCCTGACCAGTTGCAGTAATTGTTGCCATTGTTCTTCCATGGAATGAATTTTTTAACGTCACAATCACATTACGATTTGAATTTGCTCCATATTTATCAAAGCTATATTTGCGCGCAAGTTTAATAAGCGCCTCATTTGCTTCAGCTCCTGAATTACAAAAAAACGCAGAATCCATTCCAGTAGATAAACAAAGTCTTTTCGCAAGATTTGCACAAGGCTCAGTATAAAAAAGGTTAGACATATGAGCAAGCTTTTCTGCCTGAGTGTTAATTGCCTTTATCCAGTGTGGATTACCTCCACCTATGGAGTTAACTCCAATTCCACTAGTAAAGTCCACATACTCACGGCCTTCAAAATCATATGCGAGTGCACCTTTATACCGCTCTATAGCGATAGGAAACCTTGCATAAGTGGGAATTATAAATTCTTTATCTAGATCCATTATTTCTTGATTTGTCATAATTTCTCATATTATCAATATAAAATGATAATTTTCTTTCTAGACCATAAATCTTATAAACATATCTAATGGCCATTTGATATGCTTTTTTATAACACTATTGATTTCTAATAGTTAATATATAATTGTACCCGAACCTTCATCAGTCAACATTTCTAGAATAATTGAATGAGGGATCCTTCCATCTAGTATACTTGCACTTTTAACCCCATGGCGTACCGCCTCTAGACAACAATCTATTTTTGGAATCATTCCACCTGTAATGATTCCATCTTTAATCAGTCCTGGAATCTCAGAAAGATGAACGACTGGTATAAGAGAATCTTTATCATCTGGATTGTTCATAAGTCCACTTACATCGGTTAAAAGTATAAGCTTTTCTGCGTTAATAGATATTGCTAGCTTTGCAGCAGCAGTATCAGAGTTTATATTATAGGCTGTATCAGCATCTTCACCTTGAGCAACCGTAGATATAACTGGCAAATATCCACTAGAGATAGTATCTAATACTGGTCGAGGATCTATAGAAGTTATTTCACCAACTAAACCATAGTCTATTCCATCATTAGACAATTTTTTTGCTTTTATCATACCACCATCAAGTCCACAAAGAGATAAAGCCCTACCACCCGTACGGTTTATTGTAGCAGCAAGTGATTTTCCAATTTTACCGCAAAGAACCATTTGGACATAGTCCATCGTCTCAGTATCAGTATAGCGTAGACCATTTATAAACCTAGACTCCTTACCTGTCTTTTTAAGAAGATCACTTATTTCTGGACCTCCTCCATGTACAAGAACCACATTTACACCAACAAGAGAGAGCAATACTATATCACTCATTACTGCGTGGGAAAGCTCTTCATTAATCATTGCATTTCCGCCGTATTTAATTACTACTGTTTTTTTATAATACTTTTGTATATAGGGCAGTGCCTCTATAAGTATATCGGAACGTTCTGGCATAAGTAAGACCTCCTTAAGTTCTATAGTCTCCGTTTATACGGATATAATCGTATGTCATATCGCATCCCCAACATACTGCTTCTTTATTTCCTTCACATAAAGTAACATTGATAATAACTTCGCGCTCTAAGAGAATTGATTTTGCAAGCTTTTCATCAAAAGGAAGGCCTTTACCTTGTTTGCAAACTTCTACAATATTGTCATTAGAAGCAAATGCAATGTCCACTTTTTCAGGATCAAAGATTTCCCCTGAATAGCCCATAGCGCATAAGATGCGTCCCCAATTTGCATCCCCACCAAAGATTGCAGCCTTTGTAAGTGTTGAAGAGATAATAGATTTACTAATGTTCTCTGCAGATTGTTCATCTTTTGCCCCTGAAACTTTACAAGTGATAAGATGAGTTGCTCCTTCTCCATCATTAGCAATATCTCTTGCAAAATTGGTACAAACAAATGTAAGAGCCTTGAGAAATTCATCAAAATCTTCTCCATCACTGTCAATAGGCTTGTTATTTGCCATACCATTGGCAAGAATTACACACATGTCATTTGTAGAAGTATCTCCATCTATTGAGACACGGTTGAAAGATACCTTATTTGCAGCAATCAGTGCTTTTTTTAACATTTCAGAACTGATAGCAATATCAGTAGTAATAAAACAAAGCATGGTCCCCATATTGGGATGTATCATACCACTACCCTTAGCCATTCCCCCAAGAGAAACAATATTCTCTCCTATTTTAAATGAAACTGCATGTTCTTTTTTTACCAAATCCGTTGTCATAATGGCTTGTGCTGCATCATCAAATCCTTCTTTATTTATTGATTTATAAAGTTTGGGTAGACCTTCCTCAATAGCCTTGATATTAAGAGTCTGTCCTATAACACCTGTAGAGGCTACAATAACATCTTCAGGGCTAATATTCATAAGATCTGCAGTAGCTAAAGCCATTTTATACGCATTTTCCATATCAAAGGGAGCACAAGCGTTAGCATTACCTGAATTTACTACAATAGCACGCGCTTTACCGTCTTTAAGATGGTTCATTGTAAGAAGTACTGGTGCAGCCTTCACTATATTTTTTGTATAAATGCCAGCTGCTGAGCACATACAATCAGACACTATTAAAGCAACGTCTTTTTTATCTATATTTGATTTTTTTACTCCACAGTGTATACCACCTGCAGAAAAACCCTTTGCAGCGGTCACACCCCCTATAATTTCTTTCATATTCTACCCTTTCAATCCACTGTCTTCTGGCAGCGAAAGCATGATATTCATATTTTGTATGGCTGTTCCAGCAGCACCCTTGCCTAGATTATCAAACCTAGCCGTTACTACACACCTTTTATTTTGACCATGAACACTAATTTCTACTCTGTTACTATCAACAATCCTTGCACTTTCAAGGATTGTATCATCCTGTGTAAATGGAAGGACGCTAATAAATCGTTGATTGAAATAGTGCTTAGATAAAACATTGTACACCTGTTTAGGATCAAGTCCTGGTAGTGGAATTATAGTCTGTATACCAGCATAATAATCATCCACAATAGGACAAAAAATAGGAGGAACTGATAATAAGGAATATTTTGTAATTTCAGGCAAGTGTTTATGTTTTTGACCTGTACTATAAAAACGAGGAGAAAACATATCAGACGTTTTGTTATTATTATAATTATTTATCATATTTTTTCCACCACCAGAATAGCCTGTTATAGAGGTTATTGAAATAGGGAAATTAGAATCAATAATACCTTTCTCAATTAGAGGTCTTATTAGAAGGATGGCACCTAATGCATGACAACCACAGTTTGAAACTCTTTTTGAAGAGGCAATAACTTCAGGTTGATTTATAGATAGTTCTGGCAAGCCATAAACCCATCCATCAGCAACTCTATGCGCTGTAGAAGCATCAATAATTTTTGTATTTGGATTTTTTACCATCGAAACTGCTTCTTTTGCAGCATCATCAGGCAAGCACAAAAATACTATATCAGCCTCATTAAGAAATTTAGAGCGTTCATGTGGATCCTTACGTTTATTTTCACTTATAAGCATAAGTTCTATGTCTAAACGTAATTCAAGATAATCATAAATCTGTAAACCCGTAGTTCCTTCTTTTCCATCTATAAATACTTTTGGTTTCATTTAATTTTTCGCTCCTTTATAAAATCCTTTGCACTATTTATCTGAATTAGTACAGACTCAGGGGCAGGACCACCTGGTACCTTGCGATTTGCAAGACAAGTTTCAAGGCTAATATAGTCATATACATCAGTATCAAAAACAGGTGAGACAGCTTTATATTCATCTATGCTAAGATTTTCAAGAGTCTTATCATTAGTAATACACTGACTAACAAGTCGTCCTACTATTGTATAAGCTTCCCTAAAAGGCAAACCCTTTTTTACAAGATAATCAGCACAATCAGTAGCATTTATAAAACCACCTGCCGCAGCAGAGCGCATATTTTCTGATTTGACACTCATAGTTGATAACATTGCAGTAAATACCGGAAGAGAGGCTTTAACAGTATCAAAAGCGTCAAAGACAGGCTCCTTATCTTCCTGCATATCCTTGTTGTAAGCTAGAGGTAAGCCCTTCATAAGAGTTAAAAGTGTTATGAGTGAGCCATAAACTCTACCCGTTTTTCCACGCACAAGCTCTGCTACATCAGGATTCTTTTTTTGTGGCATGATTGATGAGCCGGTTGTATAACTATCCGATAGCTCAATGAATCTAAACTCCCATGAGCACCATAATATGATTTCTTCTGAAAAACGTGATAAATGCATCATGATTGCACTAAGACAGAAAAGTGCTTCAAGAGCAAAGTCTCGATCAGACACACTATCAAGACTATTTTCAGTTATTTTTGAAAATCCAAGTTTCTTTGCAACACTTTGCCTATCAATTGGATAGGTTGTTGTCGCTAAAGCACCACTACCAAGAGGCATTTCATCAATTCGAACAAGCGCATCCTCTATACGGGTAACATCTCGTTTAAGCATTGACACATAAGCCATCAAATGATGAGCAAAGGTTATAGGTTGTGCCCTTTGTAGATGAGTATACCCAGGCATTATAGTATTTATATTTTCTTTAGAAATAGTGCAAAGAACATCTATAAGATCAAGTATTAATAAACGTACTTCACCTAATTCTTTTATAACATACATACGAAAGTCTAAAGCAACTTGATCATTGCGGCTTCGCGCTGTATGTAGTCGTTTACCAGTTTCTCCTATACGCAAAGTAAGGATACTTTCAATATTCATATGGATATCTTCATTATCTTTTGAAAACTGAATATTACCAGCTTCTATATCTTCAAGAATTTCTTCTAGGCTTTTTGTTATTTTAAGGGCTTCAAAAGGTTCTATAATACCTTGAATACCAAGCATTGATGCGTGAGCTATACTACCAAGTATATCCTCACGATATAAACGAGAATCAAAATCTATTGACGCATTAAATTCATTAACAAGCTTATCGGTATCTTTAGAAAACCGTCCTGACCATAGTTTCATATAAAGTAGATCCTAGTATGATGATGTTGATTACAATTTAACTAATCATCATAACCCTTTCTATTAAATAAATTGTTTAAATTGAAATATGGATTCTTTTTAGTTCTTAAATATACTTTTGTCATACTCTATAGGATGTTTAAGAAAGAAAAAGGAATACTTCTTAAAGCTATAGTTTAATATTGCAAAAAAGATAGGAGTACTATGTCAGTTAACACAAACTTCTATCTTATCTGTTCATAGTTAATCATTTTATGTTTAATCAAGTGTTATTTTTTTAAAAGTCCTTGATCTAGTAAGGCTTTAACTTGTATAGGTAGCCCAAAAAGGTTAATAAAGCCTTCCGCATCTTTTTGATTGTAGTCACTTTCACCAAATGTCGCAATGTCTTCAGAATAAAGTGAATTTTTTGACCATACCCCAGCATTGATAATATTTCCCTTATAAAGTTTTAGTCTCACTTTTCCACTAACATTTTTCTGAGTTTCACTTACAAAAGCAGAAAGAGCTTCACGCAAAGGTGTAAACCATTGGCCATTATAAACAAGGTCAGCGAAGGTTATAGCAAGCTTTGATTTCATACGAGATGTTTCCTTATCAAGAGTGATAGTTTCTAAAACTTCATGTGCATGATAAAGGATAGTACCTCCTGGAGTCTCATATACACCACGACTCTTCATACCAACTAGCCTGTTTTCAACTAGATCTAGTAGTCCTATACCGTTTTCTCCACCTATCTGATTAAGCGTTCTTTTTATATCTGATGCTTTCATCAAAACACCATCAACAGAAACTGGAACACCTTTTTTAAATTCTATCTCAACATAAGTTGGCTTATCAGGAGCCATTTCAGGAGAAACACCAAGTTCAAGAAAGCCCTCTTTATTGTAAGAAGGTTCATTTCCTGGATCTTCTAGTTCCATACCCTCATGAGAAAGATGCCAAAGATTCTTATCTTTAGAATAGTTTGTTTCACGATTTATTTTTAGAGGAATATTTTTTTCCTCTGCATATTCAATTTCTTCATCACGAGATTTTATATCCCATTCACGCCATGGAGCAATAATGGTCATCTGTGGTGCAAAAGCTTTAATCGTAAGTTCAAATCTAACTTGATCATTACCCTTACCAGTACAACCATGAGCTATGGCATCAGCACCTTCCTTAAGAGCAATTTCAACCATACGCTTTGCTATAACAGGACGTGCAAAAGAGGTTCCAAGAAGATAACCTTCATACTTTGCTCCAGCCATCATAGTAGGAATTATATAATCATCAACAAATTCATCAGTTAAATCTTCTATGTAAAGCTTTGAAGCTCCCGTTGTAATAGCTTTTTCATGTAGACCATCAAGCTCTTCACCTTGACCTACATTAGCAGCAACAGCAATCACTTCACAACCATAATTTTCTTTAAGCCAAGGAATAATAATCGAAGTATCAAGTCCACCAGAGTATGCAAGTACGCATTTTTTTATTTGCTTCATAAGAGAACACCCCTTTTCATGTAATAATTCAAAAAATAATAACATGTTATAAATTATTATGCAATAGCAGGTAAATTTGAGTTTTATGATCTTACAATAAGTAATATCCTTTTTAGCCATTATAAAAATTTGATATTACTTTACTTACCAATAATACTTTTTTATATTTTCATTTAAAAAATAGTACATTTCTGTACTATTTATCTTGATAAAATTCTTCTAAGGTCAAGTTTGAATCAAATACTTTTTGAGCTTCTTCTTTTCCAATATATCTATAATGCCAAGGAGAATACATAATTCCTGTAACACTTTCTTTTCCTTTTGGATATCTTAATATATATCCATATTTATAAGCATTTTCAAATAACCATTTACCTGTACTAGTATTTTCAAAGCATTCATAGAGTTTACATTTTCCATCAGCCCCACCTAAATCAACAGCTAATCCTAATTGATGCTCACTTGCTCCAGGAGTAGCATCCATTCTATTTGCATACTTTCTTCCATATTTTTCTTCATATGTATACCATAGTGATCTTTGTTCACTATAAGATCTATAACCACTAATTAAAATAATATTTATATTTTCATTTTTTGCTGCCTCAACCATTTCTAAATAAGCATCTGCAGCCTCTGGTCTTAATTTCTTATCAGTACCCTCTACTTGTACAAGCTCTGGCACATAAGTATCTGATATTAGCTTTTCTTTATTAGCAAGCTTATTTATACTATTATCACTATCGATATCAACTATAACTTCAATAGTTGGGGTTGGTTCTGGTTCTTCAGTGGGAATAATAGTTGGCTCTATTGTAGGTTCCATAGTAGGTGTTGGTTTTGGATTATCACTTATTTTGCTATCTATAAACATATATAGAAGCCCAAGCAATATAAAAATCGCTAAAATTATTACAATTATTAGTTTCGTTTGTACATTTTTATCCATAATTATTACCTTCTTCTACGTACTTTTTAAAGTTTCCCTTAAGCTCTTATTTAGTTCTCTTCCAACAATTGTACTTGCAGCTCCAAATTGTATTGATAGTCCTGCTTTTGTATCAGTTACCTTTGTAGCTCCTAATTCTAATAGTTTTCCAGCATCAATTAACGTTGGATCAAATACTTGAATTACCAATATATTTACAGAGGTGTTTATCATTTTTATATTACTTGTACCACCTATTGCTTCAGTTGTTCCTTTAACAAGCCTTTTTGTAGTTCCTGTATTAAATAAATCAACTGCTAAATGCCTAAAATAAAATCTTGTAAAAAAGAAATAAATTAATGCACTTACAAATCCAACTATTGCAATCATTCTTAAGGTATTTGCTAGATTCGGATTTTTCATATAAGTGATAAATTCTAAAATAGTACCAGGGCTAGCAACTACTGTATTAGTCCCTGTATAGTTAAATCCTAATGAAATATCTAACACTTCAAAAACCGCAAATAAGCTACCAGTATATAGAGTATGAAATAAATACAATAATGGAGATAATAGTAATAATAATATTTCAAGTGGGAACATTGTTCCACTAAAGATAGAAACTAATGTAGCAAGCACAAAAAATAATCTAACTCTTCTTTTTTCATACTTATCTGTATAAATTGAATATATTCCCCATAACATAGAAGGTATGGCAAATATATTTAAAACATAATAAGGTGTAATAAATGTCCCAGCACTATATTGAAGCTGATTAGACGCTAATGAAACTGCCCAAATATTAACATCACCAGCAATACTTTCTCCTACTAAGTTAGCCCATGTACCACCTGTAGCTTGAAACCAAAAAGGTTTTCTAATTAAAGTAGACATATGTAATGTAGATAATACTCTTTCTACAACTCCATAAGTAAATAAATTCATTGGATTTGTTATGTCTGAAGCTATAAGCTCAATAGTCTTATTTAGACTTTCATAAAAAGGCAAATACAAAAATGCCACTAATCCACCAGCAATAGAACAATATAATACATTAATAATAACCGCATGTATATCTTTATCTATAAAAGAGAAAAATCCATATTGAGTTTTATTTCTAGATTGTCTATATGATATTCTTGTGGTAAAAGTAACAATTATTGCACCAGCAATTCCTGTTTGAAGAGGATAATTAATTCCACTAAGGTTTGATAAGCTAGTAGAACTAAAACTAATTCCTAAAATTGCAGAAAAAGCAGATGAAGGTAAATTTTTACTTGCAAATAACATTGTAACAACTAAATAAGTTATGTAACCAATAAATCCAGACATTACTGTAGTTGCACCATTTACTCTTCTATAAACTGTTCTAAGTAAAAAAATTAAAGGAGCATTAATTATTATTAAGCTTCCTAATCTATTAAGCAATTCCGCTAAAAGAATAATTTCATCTCTTTTTATCACAAATAATGAAGAAAAAGTAGGACTAATTAAAGTATTTCCTATTCCATATATTGTAACCCCAAGAAAAATAATCTTTAGTGGAAATTGACAAATTTCTAAAAACGAACGCCATAATCTCATATGATTACCTCGTGAATAATTTTAACATTATTGTATCATCACTTCAAACTACTAAAATAAACTTTGTAACTTTTTAAAATAAGAAACATCTTTGAATCTTAATAATCTAACTTTTTTATCCCCTAAAACAACATTAACTTTTTTTATATCATCCAATTTATAATTAAATGCATCAACACATAAATAAGCATCATCAAAATTATCAGATTCAAATGTAATCCTTGAGTTTTCACTCATAATTATAGGCACTCCAAGTGATCTATACTCTTTATGATGAATACCTGCTATTTCACTCATTTGAATAAGTGGCAAACCATCCTGTACAACAGCACCATTTAATGAACGATTATATGCAGTACTTCCAAGTTGTGTACTAACACACATTCCAGTTCCTCTAAATGTTTCAAATTCATTATCATCAACCAAAATATTCATAACCTGTGTTCTGGAAATATTTTCAATTCTCATTTCATTAACGGCATAGTATCTCTCGTTATTATCAAGTGTTACTTCTAATAATTGGTATTCTCTTATTTTAGCTTCTTTGTTTAATAAATCATCAAGAAATTCATCTAACTGGTCAGATTTATAATCAGTAAAAAAACCCAATGTCCCTGTATGTATACCATAGAAGATTACCTCACCAATTTTATCTATTATCTTGTGTACTGCATTAAGAAATGTACCATCTCCCCCCACAACGATTACTATTTCAGGATTTACATCATCATATATAAATCCATTACTACAAAGTGAAGAAATAATTTCTTTTTCAATATTTTTAGATGTCTCATCAAATCTGACGAATGTTAAAAATCTTTTCATAGATATATTATATCTTAAACTAATGATTTTATTAAACAAAACATATAATATAATTATGGAGAACAACATGAAAATTGAAAAAGAATATAAAATGCTTATTAATGAATCCCAATTTAATAAACTTAAAGAAGAATTTAAATCAAATATTGTATTAGATCAAGTCAATCACTATTATGACACTACACCATCTTTATACAATAAAAAAATGGCTGTAAGAATTAGAGAAGTAAATAATGAATATATTTTCACTCTAAAAAGAAGTACTTTTGAGGGGCAATTAGAATATGAATTTCTTATTGATAATTTAGATATAAATGATAAGAAAATAAAAGAGTTATTGTCTACTTTTAGCATTGTTGAAACATTAAAATATTTAGGAAGTTCTAGAACCATTAGGCATCTATATAAAGATGAATATGGAGAATTATGCTTAGATAAAAATACATACAATAATTTAATTGATTACGAAGTAGAATATGAATTATTTGATCCAAATAATGATAAACTTGAACATTTTAAAAATATACTAAAAAAATGTGATATTGAATATAAAGAAAATAAGAATAGTAAATTAAAAAGATTTATTGATAGCTTATAATAAAAAATCCTATAACTAAGAATTTATACTTTGTTATAGGATTTTTAATATTTAATTACCGAATAAATCATATACATGTGCAACTGAGTTATTATACTGAATAGCTTCAATAGTTTTTGCAAGCATGTATCCAACAGATAATTGCTTAATTTTTGTAGTTTGGCTCAATTGTTCCTCAGATAATGGAATAGTATTAGTCACTATCATTTCTTTTATATGAGATTCTTCAATTGTTTTTAGTGCATCCCTAGAAAACACACCATGAGTAATAGCTGCATATATTTCTTTAGCTCCATGTTTATTTAATATTTCACACCCAGCAACTAAAGATCCTCCAGTATCACAGATATCATCAACTACAATACAAATTTTACCTTTAATATCACCAATTACATTTTGTGCTTCAACTACATTAGGCCGAGGTCTTCTTTTATCTATAATTGCTATAGGAGCATCTAATTTATTAGCGAGATTTCTTGCCCTTGTAGTTCCTCCATGGTCAGGAGATACAACTACAATTTCATTTTGTTTAAATCCCATTGTTTTGAAATATTGCCCAAGCATAGGAATTGCAGTTAAATCATCAATAGGTATATCGAAAAATCCTTGTATTTGAGAAGCATGTAAATCTATAGTAATTACTCTATTTGCACCTGCAGTTTGTAATAAATCTGCCACAAGTTTAGCAGTAATTGGTTGTCTAGCTCTTGATTTTCTATCTTGTCTAGCATATCCAAAATATGGTATTACAAGATTTATTTCAGCAGCACTTGCTCTTTTACAAGCATCAACACATATTAATACTTCCATCAATCTTTCAGTAACTGGTGCACATGTTGATTGTATAATGTATACATTTCTTCCTCTTACTGATTCTTGAGGCTGTACAAGTATTTCTCCATCTGCAAAATGAAAGACTTCAATATTTCCTAATGGTAGATTAAGAAACTTACAAATTTCATTAGCTAAATCTACATTTGATGTTAATGCAAATATTACTGTTTCGTTATTCATTTTCTTCTATTCTCCCCTATTTATTTTTATATTTAATTCCATAACCGGATTTATTTACCTGTTGTGATCTTGCAATAGCTAAATCACCATCTTCAACATCATGATTTGCTGTGGTTCCAGCAGCAACAACTGCATTTTCTCCAACTGTAATAGGTGCTATAAGATTAACATTACTTCCTATAAACGCTCCATCTTTTACTGTGGTTCTAAATTTGTTTTTCCCATCATAATTGACAGTTACAACACCACAGCCAATATTTACATCACGCCCTATATCACTATCTCCTAGATATGTTAAATGAGCACAACGACTCTCATATCCAAAGTGAGTATTTTTAAATTCAACAAAATTTCCAACCCTAGTTTTACTATCTACAACACTATTCATCCTTAAGTGTGAATATGGCCCAATATGGCAATCATCCTTTACTTCACTATCTATAATATGACAAGAATCAATAACACAATTACTACCCACTATTCCATTTTTAATAAATGTTTGAGGTAATATTGTAGTATTACTTTTAATATAACTATTTCCTTCTATGTAAACATTAGGATATATTACTACATCCCTTTCTATTTTAACATTTTTTGAAATATAAGTATTATTAGGATCAATTAAAGTAACTCCTGCTTTCATAAGACTCTCATTAATTACTTTTTGCATATACTTATTTGCTCTTGCAAGCTCAATTCTATCATTTACACCAGCAACCTCTTCACTATCACTTGCTAGTACAGTTTTAACCTTATGTCCTTTACCTTTTATAATTTCTACTAAATCAGTTATATAATATTCATTTTGAGCATTATTATTTTTAACTTCTTTTAATGCCTCAAATAGTATTTCATTATCAAATCCATATATCCCTGTATTAATCTCAGTTATTTTTCTTTCGTTTTCACTTGCATCTTTAAACTCTACAATTTTCTCTAGATAACCTTCTTCATTTTTAATTATTCTTCCATAAGCACTAGGATCACTGGGTATAGCGCTTAATACAACCATACTAGCATCATCAAGCTCATCATATAATAAAGCAAGGGTTTTATCATCTAAACAAGGAGTATCTCCATTTATAACCAATGTTTTCCCTTTTAAATTTTCCAATTGTTTTGCTTGCATTACAGCATGTGCAGTACCAAGTTGAGGTTCTTGTAATGCAAATTCACATTTATTTTTCATTGCTTCTTCAACTATTTCATGCCCATATCCGACAATTGAAACAATTCTAGAAGCTCCTGCTTTTTCAGCACTTTGAATTAAAAGCTCTATCATAGGCGTCATTGCAACTTGATGCATAACCTTAGGTAGATCTGAATTCATTCTAGTTCCTTTTCCAGCAGCCATAATAATTGCATATTTCATATTCTGTTCTCCACTCATCTATTTTAATTCAAAACTTAACCAATTTATAGTCAATAAGTAAATTAAATTAAAAGTTTAATAAACTTTTTCATAACTTATTTGTTTAAAATAATATAAAGTAATAGCGTAATGATAATATATTTTATTTTTTAGTGTAAGAAATATAGTAATAATAAAGCTTATTATCATTATATATGCACCAACAACTTCACCATTAACACTAATATATAAAGCACCATAAGAAAACACTAAAAACCCAAAAAACACAATAAAAAAGCCTATAATTGAGGGCAAATGATATTTTATAAATATTTTAAAAATTTGAAATTTATGTTTATTAATTAATTTAATACTCTCAATACAATAATCTAGTATTTCTCTTCTATTATCATTTTTAACAATAAATCCAACATACAATAATGATATTTTAAATATATTAAAACCTATTAATATAAATATAGAAAAAGGAATTGGTATAAATAAAATCATAGATTCAATAAAACCAATGAAAAATCCTAATGGTATAATTTTATTATAATGTTTTACTATATTTTTAAATAAATAAAAAATCTTAAAATTACCTTTTTCAACTAAATCAAGTAAGGATATATATAAAGACATAAATAATATTTCTTTAAGTATTGTAGGTAATATATTAATTGTGGCTAAATCAAATCTATTTGTAAAAAAACGCTCAAGAAAAAAATCACTTAAGAAAATCCCATTTAACCTATATGAAAATAGTTTTAAAAAAACTGAAATACTTAACATTATTATCCAAAGTATAATTATTAATAATAAAGTAATAAATATTTTAAATCTATTTCCTTTAATACTATTTTTAACTTCCTTATAAAAATTTTTATTTTTCCTATAAATATTCATTAATATTTCCATTTATTAAACTTTAATATTTTTATATTCCATGTGCTCCTTAAAATATAAAGCACACGCTAAATAGTAATGAGGTGTATTTTTAATTTTCCAAAATATTAACCAAGCAAATCCAAAAATTATTGTAAATATTCCAAAGCCACCTATAAAATTCATTTGATGGCTTTTATATGTCGCAAATAAAACAATTAGAAAGCCAACTGCTGAAATACCATAGCCATACCAAGCAATTTTAAAATAATGAATTACCTTATGAAATAATTCCATCTTATTACCATCAGTCAATTTCCAACTTTTTAAAAATAAATTGATTGGATTTTCTTTTGGGTTAATTAAAATTAAGTAATAAACATAAGAAAAACCAAAGTGAAGTATATAATTTATAATAGCCCCAATTATTGGAATATATCCAAAAATTACGTGTAATAAATAGAAAATAATACTAGCACCCACAGTTTGTATAGGATACTCTTTTACATAGTTTAATATATTTTTAATTTCAAATTTTCCAGTTCTTATAAAATCTAAAAGTACCATATTTAACGTTATAGTAAATAGGTTTGTAGCTAAGCTAATAAGTATGTGTACAAAATCAAAGCTATGTTCTTCTATAATAATTTTTGAAAATTTGTCTATTGAAAACCCACTGTAGATTACTTCTTTTAAAAACTCAATAATTTCAAGTGAAAAGCTACCCTTATCAACAACAATACTTACAATGTTAATAATGAAAATACAAAAAAATAGTATTTTCCAATGGCCTTCCATTTTTTTATCTACTCTTGAATAAAAGTTTGAATCTTTTCTAAACATCTTCTAATCACCTTTCAAAATAAATTGTATCAAATAAAAAACATAATGCTATTACATAGCCTACATATTATACAGTAATTCCATGCTTTTTAATCAAATATACATATATTTCTCTCATTTAAAAAAATCAATAGTTAAAAAATGATATTTAAATTAAAAAGCGCAAAAATTATTGCACTTTTATATAACTACATTTTCATATTCCATATGTTCATCAAAGAACATTGCATTTGCTAAAGCAAGATAAGGTGAATTCTTTAATGCCCATACAACAATCCATATTATTCCAACAAAAAATAATAATAATCCAAAATATGCTAATAAATAAAAATCAGATAGTCCCCCTATAAATATAATAATAATTCCAAATATAATAAATCATACACCAACAATTGTAATAAGCATATAATGTATCAATATGCTAAATAATTGTTGTTTTTTACCATTAGTCAAATTCCAACTATCTCTAAAGTAATCCATTACTTCTTTTTTTGGATTTAAATACATTATATAAGCAATGTAAGTAAATCCTAATTGAGCAAATATTACAAGTATAAAACCAACCACAGGTATAAGACCTAACAAGAAATCAATAAGGCCTTTTAACGCTCCAACAATAAGCACATTTGATGGGTTTTCTTTTATATAATTAAAAATATTTCCCAATTCAAAACTGTCTGTCTTTACAAAGTTATATACTTCCATATTAAATATTAAATTAAATATTCCAGTAATAACTGATGAAACCAAAGAATTGAAATTAAATCCTCTACTACTAACAGTATTTAAAATACTACTTGAATTATGATGATACATATAATAATAAAGAGATCCATAAGTTCTTGGTAAAGTTGCAGATGAACTTAAAACGCTAGATATTATCCCTACAATCAAAAAAGCAATAAACATATTTTCCAATTATTCCCCATTTTATTTTTTACTCTACTATAAAAATCATTATCAAACTTATACATTATGCTCCTCCCTATACAATTATTAATTTGTATATTTACATTATATTATGGTTAGAAACTATGTTTCAATGAAATATATTACATATTATTGGTACAATAAAATAAAAGGAGATTAACTATAATGGAGACAGCAAAACAATTAATAGATATGCATATGCACACTATTTACAGTATTGATGGTGAATATACACCAAAACAGTTATTAAAACTATGTAATAAAGTAGGATATAAGTATATTTCAATTACTGATCATAACTCTATAAGAGGCAGTTTAGAAGCAATTAAACTTTCAAAAGAATATGATATGAATGTTATATCTGGTATTGAATTAGATTGTAATATTAATGGAATAGATTTACATCTTCTAGGATATGATTTTAAAGGTAATACTGATCCATTTTTAAAAATTGAAAATGAAGTCTTAACATTAGAAAGAAATAGAGCTAATAAATTACTTGATAATGCTTATAATATTTTAAAATTACAATTTGATGAAGAAAAAGCCTATGTAGAAGGACACAAAGGAATTGTAACAGGAGAAAGTATTGCAGAAGCATCATTAAATGATCCAAGAAATGATGATAATGAATTTCTAAAACCTTATAGAAAAAATCAAAAAAGAAGTGATAATCCATATGTAAACTTTTATTGGGATTATTTTTCACAAGGGAAAATATGTAATGTACCTATTGAATTTATGAGCTTTGATGAAGCAAACAAAATAATCTTAGATGCACAAGGAGTATCAATAATTGCACACCCTTCTATAACAGTAAAAAGAAATGAAGATGTGATAAAATATATGATTGATAATGGTGTTAGTGGCATTGAAGTATATAGTAGTTATCATAATAATGATGACATTGAATACTATAAAAACTTATCAACAAATTTTAATGTATTACAATCTATAGGAACAGATTTTCACGGTAAAACAAAGCCTTCAATTGCTCTTGGATCTATAATACAAAAAGAAACTCAAGATAAATTAATAGAATTTTTTGAAAAAAGAAAGTAGGATAATTTCCTACTTTGTTTTAAATAATATTTTATTATAATAATTTTGATATTGCTTCATCAACTTCTTCTTTTTCTGCAGTTGGCTCAAATCTTTTGATTAAGTTTCCTTCTCTATCAAATAAGAATTTTGTAAAGTTCCATTTAATACTTGGCTTATTAAAATACTCAGGGTCCTCTTTTAAATAAATCTCATCAAGAACTGGACCTAATTTATGATTCATATCAAAGCCGCCAAATTTAGTATTAGAAGTCAAAAATTTATATACCTCAGAAGCATTTTCTCCATTTACTTCTATTTTTGCCATTTGTGGGAAAGTTACTCCGAATCTACTTGTACAAAACTCATAAATTTCTTCTGCACTTCCTGGTGCTTGATTTCCAAATTGATTGCATGGAAAATCAAGTATTACTAAACCTTTTTCATTATATTTTGTATATAGCTCTTGAAGATATTCATATTGTGGTGTAAATCCACACTCTGTAGCAGTATTCACTATTAATAATACTTTTCCTTTAAAATCTTCTAATGAAACTTCATTATTATTTCTATCTAAAACTGTAAAATTATATATACTCATTATATTCACCTCTTTATAATTTAATACTAATAAATATAAATATCTTATTCAATTTTAATGCTCAAAAAATAGTGCAATCGCACTATTTCTTTTCATATATATTTATTGAATCATTATTAATACTCATCCATTTATCTGTAGAAATTATCCAAGTTTCATCAACTAATACCATATTAAATTTCATTTCTACATCTATTATTTCTTTTTTTGTTACATCAATTTTAGATATTTCACCAAGTAGCAGGCTTTGAATTTGACTCTCATCAAATGAAGCTCCTTCCTTAATGATTTTCTCTACTAAATTAATTGCTGTATCTCCTAAATTTTTTATTGTTTCTATTGATACTATTGCATTTACTTTAGCTATTTCACCATCAATTTCTTCACTAATAATTTCTTTAACACTTGTAGAAACTGCAGTTTTAAAAAGAACCTTAAATAAAGTGTTTTTCTCTAGCTCTTCAAATTTACTAGTAACCATGTCTTTATCTGGTTGAGCTAAGTCAAAGCAGTTTAAAATATTGTCAATTTCTAATTCATTTATAGAATTAGATAACACTACTAAAGTTGATGATGGGTTTTCAATTGTTTGTGTTACTGGAGTTGATTCAGAGCCTGTTGCATTACATCCTGATAAAAATAATGTAGCAATAATTAATATCACAAGTATTTTTTTCATTATTTTTCCTCCAATTCTATTATTAATTAGATTTAATTATATTATAAATGTTTAATAATACTATTAATATAATAATTCTATTCTTTTTTTATCTTTTTTAATGAAGTTTTCTTTACTTAGTTGATTTAATTCTCTCATCATTGATGCCCTATCTACATTTAAATATGCAGCAAGTTCTGTATAACTCATATCTAACTCTAATGTTTTACTCATTCTGTTTTTTACATTAAGATTGAAATAAATTAGAAGTTTATCTCTAATAGTTTTACCACTTAGTATTTCAATATGCTTATTCATCTTTTTTATTCTATTTGTCGCCACTTCTAATAATAATTGCATTAAGTTTAAATAATCAGGATTATTTTTCACTAAATCAAAATCAAAAGAAAATACTGTACATTTACTTCTTGCAATTACGCTCATTTCATTATTAACTGTAACATTTCTAAAAAGATCACCAAAAAAATCATATTGTTCATATTTTTCTAATAAATCCTCATATCCATATCTAGTAGTTCTAATCAGATTTGCACTTCCATTTATAAGAAAATAAACATAATTTCTATTTATAATATAATTTGTAATAATTTCTCCCTTTTTATAATCCCTAGTTCTTAAAAACCTAGAGTCACTTAATTGGGTATATATATTATGTACTAATTCTTTGTTATCCATAAATAAATTATATGACATTTTGTTGCAAATGCAACATATTTCCCTATAGTTATATATTATTATTTTATATAGTCGAGGGGGTTTTGACATGAAAGTAATAAAAAGAGACGGAAGAAGTGTTGAATATGATTCTAAAAAAATTGTAGTCGCAATTCAAAAAGCTAATAATGAAGTACCTAAAAGCGAAAAAGTATCTGAAGATGAAATCAATGATATTGTTAAATATATCGAATCACTAGGTAAAAAAAGAATTTTGGTAGAAGATATTCAAGACATTATCGAAGAAAGATTGATGGATCTTAAGAAATTTGAGCTTGCAAGAAAGTATATTGTATATCGTTATACAAGAGCTTTAGTAAGAAAACAAAATACAACAGATGAATCAATACTTGGTTTAATAAAGCATTCAAATAAAGAAGTCATGGAAGAAAACTCTAATAAAAATGCTGTTATTGCAAGTACTCAAAGAGATTTAATTGCTGGTGAGGTTTCTAAGGATCTTACTAGAAGATTATTACTTCCTGAAAAAATAAGTAAGGCTCATGATGATGGAGTATTACATTTTCATGATGCTGATTATTTCTTACAACCAATATTTAATTGTTGCTTAATCAATATTGAAGACATGTTTGAAAATGGAACAGTAATGAATGGAAAGTTAATAGAAACTCCTAAATCATTCCAAGTTGCTTGTACAGTAATGACTCAAATAATCGCAAGTGTTGCTAGCTCTCAATATGGAGGCCAATCAATTAATCTAAAACATTTAGGTAAATATCTAAAGGTATCTAGAGATAAGTTTGATAAAGAACTTAGAAGTAAATATGAAGATAAACTAAGTGATGAATTAATTAACTCTATAGTAGATGATAGAGTAAAAACTGAATTAGCTTCTGGTGTTCAAACAATTCAATACCAAATTAACACTTTAATGACAACAAATGGACAATCACCATTTGTAACATTATTTATGGAGTTTGATGAAACTAATCCTTATTGTGAAGAAAACGCATTAATTTACGAAGAAATACTAAGACAAAGAATTAAAGGAATAAAAAATGAATCTGGTGTTTATGTAACTCCTGCATTTCCTAAATTAGTATATGTATTAGATGAAAATAATAATTTAACTGGTGGTAAGTATGACAATATCACTAGAGTTGCAGTAGAATGCTCAGCTAAAAGAATGTATCCAGATTATATATCTGCAAAGAAGATGCGTGAAACATATCAAGGAAATGTATTCTCACCAATGGGTTGTAGATCATTTCTATCTCCATGGAAAGATGAAGATGGAAACTATAAATTTGAGGGAAGATTCAATCAAGGTGTTGTATCTTTAAACCTACCTCAAATCGCAATATTATCTAAAGGCGATGAGAATAAATTCTGGAAACTTTTAGATGAAAGACTTGAACTAGCTTATGAGGCATTGATGTGTAGACATCATGCATTGCTAGGAGTAAAAGCAGAAACATCTCCTGTACATTGGATGTATGGTGCTATTGCAAGATTAGATGCAGATGAAAAGATTGATCATCTTTTAAAAGGTGGATACTCAACAATATCTTTAGGTTATATTGGTGTCTATGAAATGACAGTACTAATGACTGGTGAGCCTCAAACATCTAAAAAAGGTGAAGAATTTGCATTAAAAGTAATGAAAAAAATGAATGAAGCTTGTGCAAAATGGAAAGAAGAAACTAGCATTGGATTTGCTCTATATGGTACTCCAGCTGAAAGCTTATGCTATAGATTCGCTAAAATCGATAAAGAACGTTTTGGAGATATTAAAGATGTTACTGATAAAGGATACTATACAAATTCATACCATGTTGATGTAAGAGAACATATAGATGCATTTAATAAATTTGACTTTGAATCAGAATTCCAACCAATTTCTTCAGGCGGAGCTATATCTTATGTAGAAATACCTAACATGATGCATAATTTAGATGCTTTAGAAGAGCTTGTAAGATATATTTATGAACATATTCAATATGCAGAATTCAATACTAAATCAGATTATTGCCAAGAATGTGGATATGATGGTGAGATAATTATCAATGAAGATAATGAATGGGAATGCCCTGTTTGTCACAATAAAGATCGTAAAAAATTAAATGTAACAAGAAGAACATGTGGTTACTTAGGAGAGAATTTTTGGAATGTTGGTAAGACCAAAGAGATAAAAAGTAGAGTAACTCACTTATAATTTGAATTACGCATCAATTAAAAACTGCGATGTTGCCAACGGCATCGGAGTAAGAGTATCATTATTTGTATCTGGATGTACTCATTATTGTAAAGGATGCTTTAACTCAGAAGCTTGGGACTTTGATTATGGAGATCCATTTGACTCACAAGCCCAAGAAAAAGTGTTAAACTTATTAAAACCTAAACATATTAGTGGATTAACTTTATTAGGTGGAGAACCATTAGACCCTGCAAACCAAATAGGTCTAATACCATTTATTAGAAAATTTAAACAAGAATATCCAGATAAAACGTTATGGTGTTACAGTGGTTATACTTATGAGTACATAACTGATGTAATGTTTAAAGAACTACCTTACACAAAAGAATTGTTATCTTATATAGATGTACTTGTGGATGGTAAATTTGTAGAAGAACTTAAAGATTTAAGATTAAGGTTTAAAGGATCTTCTAATCAAAGAATAATAGATATTAAAAAATCACTAGAATCTAATGAAATAGTTCTGTGGGAAGAAGAAAAATAAACAAAGCTCCTTAGCTGATATATACAACTAAGGAGCTTTTATTTTATAATTTTACATAAACTTATATTGAGAAAACAAAAATATATAAAAAATGTTAAAATATACTTATGAAAACTATAATATGCCCAAATTATTTAAAGAATGATTTAATAAATAAATTGCTATCAGAAAATAATTCTTTTTATTTGCTTAACACAAAAATTATTCCATTTAATGCTTATATCAATTATTCTCAAGATATAGAAGATGAACTTTTATATCTATATGCATATAAAGCACTAAATAGAATTAAAGATGACTTAGTAATTTATAAAAACATGATTAAATATCCAGCTTTTATAAAAGAAGTTGTTGATTTTTCTAAAGAGTTAATAACTTATGATATTTCTATTGATACACTTTTAGATGATACAGTACAAAAAAAAGAATTAAAAAAAATCTTTTATGAATTAATACAATTACCATTTAATGAAAAATATTATCAAACTTATCAAGTAAAAGAAGATATACAAGATCTTTTAATTGTCGATTATTTTACAAATAATACTTATGAATATAACACTCTAAAAAAGATGCTAAATAATGGTGCTAAGTTAATAAAGCTATCTGATATTGAAAATAGTAGTAAATCAGTAAAGTTTGCATTAAATAATAGAGAAGAAATTGAATCAGTCGCTCAAGATATATGTATTAAAGAAAATGCTCTTGACTCTATAATTATATGTAGCGACATTACTAATCAATTACCTGTAATTAAACAAGTTTTTAAAAGATATAATATTCCTATTCAAAATCCTAAACATAAAATTAAATCAAAAGTTGCTAGCGACTTTGTAATAATAGCTAATTTAGCTATTAACAAAGACTTTGATTCTTTAATGGAATATTTATCAATACTTAATATGAATAAATCTACATTAAAATATATTGAAAATAATATTAATTCTCCTTTTGATCTATTAACACTTTTAAATATAGAAAATGAAGATATTTTAATTCAAATAAATGATATTAAATATAATTTAAATATTCTTTTACAAAATGAAAATTATAATAATATTCTATTAAACACATTTACTATTTTAAAAGATATGTATTCTAGTAATAATCAATCTGAAATTAATGTAATTAAACAAATAAGAACAATTATTGAAAATTGTTATAAATACATCGAAACAAAAGAAGAATTAGAACATATATTATATTTTATAAATAAGATAGAAACTAATATTGAAGATACTATAAGTAAAGGAGTAATTATTACTAATTTACAAAAACCTGTTTTTAACAAAAAATATTCATATGTTGTTGGATGTTCATCAAAAGTCTATCCTGGTTTTAAAGGGTTAAAAGGAATTTTTGATGAAAAATATATATCTAATACATCATATCCAAGCTTAAATGAGAGACACCATAATTACTATGACAATCTAAAATGGATAGAACATAGTGCAAATGAAGTAATATTTTCATACCATATTAGCGATCTTAGTGGAAAAAATGTAGAAGGATCATTTGAACTTGAGAAATATGGTAAAGCTAGTAAATGGAATTTACTAGCAATAAATGATTTAAAAGAAAATAAGCATACTATAGATGGAAATATTTCTAAACAAATATTTTTTAAAAATAGTTCACTGTATGGATCAGTATCATCTTTTGAACAATTTTTTAGTTGTCCTTATAAATACTTTATTAATTATGGATTAAAGATTAAAGAAGAAATAGATAATGAAATAGATGCAATTACAATAGGAAATATTATCCATGAGGTAATGGAAATATTAATAAATAAATATAAAAAAGAATATACTGAAGTTTCAGACTTTGTAATTGATGAAATATTGCTAGATCTAAAGAATGAATTACTACTAAAACATCCAAAAGAAATAGTTTTAATTAATCAATTATTTAGAAGTATAAAAGATAACTTAAAAACTAACTTAGAATTTTCTAAAGAAATGGAAAATGATACATCATTTAAACCTGAATATGCTGAATATAAATTTAGAAATTTTTCAATTAATAATAATGAAGTAATAATTAATGGAAGTATTGATAGAATTGACATAGCTTATGATCTTTTAAGGATAATTGACTATAAAACTGGAAGTATATCTCTACGTGTAGCTGATATTGAAAGCGCACAGTTATTACAACTAGTAACATATTTAATTGTTGCTTGTACTTTATTAAATAAAAAACCAATGGGTGCATATTATTATTCATTCAAGACTAATACTTTTAGTGTTGATGCAAATTATGAAAGTATAGATCTTCATGAAAATTTTATTAAAGCAAATAGATTAAATGGTATTTATTTCAATGAAGATACTACAAGCTTAAGTAGTAGTGATCCAAAAATAATTTATGCTCATAAAAAATCTTCAAATAATGGTTCCTTAAGTTATTTAGATTATGAAATTCTGCTTGAAGGTTTTAATAAGATTTATAAAGAAATATATAATAAACTTCAAGAAGGATTTATAGATACTCAACCAACAAAAGATGCATGTTCATATTGTCCATATAAATCAATATGTAGATATAAGGGAATTGAATATACACCTAATAAGATATTTAGTTTTGTAGAAGGAGAAGTCAATGAAGTGGAATAACGATCAATTAGAAGCTATATATACAACTAATAAAGACATTGTTGTATCCGCTTCAGCTGGAGCTGGCAAAACCGCAATACTTGTAGAAAGACTATTAACACTATGTACAAGAGATAAAGACCCAATTGATTTAGATAAAATTGTTGCAATGACATTTACCGAAGCAGCATCATCTGAAATGAAAAAAAGATTATCACAATCTTTAAACAAAAAATTACAAGAACCAAATTCTAATAAAACTTTAATAAATAAACAACTGATTTTATTAGATACAGCTCAAATATCTACTATCCATGCTTTTTGTTTAAACATTATAAAAAAATATTATGATGTAATTAATCTAGACCCATCAATGATAGATAATACACTTGATGAAATTACTGTATTAAATATTCAACAAAAAGCTTTTAATAATTCATATCTAAATTATTCAAAAGATAATAATCTATTAAATTTAATAAATAACTTCTCTATAAAAATCTTTTCTATAGAAGAATTACAAAATATTGTATTTCAGATAATTAAAACAGCAAATTCAGTATTTGATTCAGAGAAATGGTATTTAAAAGCAAGAAGTAATTACAAATTGATAAATTCAATAAATGATATAAATACAGATATATTAGATTTATATTATCAATCTTTACTAGATAACATGTTAGATTATAAAAATATCTTAAATCCTCTTATTACATCATTAAAAAGTAATACAAAAATTAAAGAAATTTTACTCAACAATACTATTAAAATTAATTATCATGTGGATAAATGTATAGAATATTTAAATAACAAAAATTATGAAGATTTTATAAATGAACATAAAAAAATAAATAATTTAAATTATAGAGCCTTAAAATATAATGATTATGAAAAAGGTCTTAAAAAATATTTTTTTAATACTTATAAAAGCTTAAATTCAAAATTATATGATTGTAAAACTGTAGTATCAATAAATAATAACTTACATGTTTTAGCTAATCAGCTAATAGATTTAGCAATTCTTACAAATCAAGAGATTGTAAATCTAAAAGAAAAAATAAGTGGTTTTGACTTTGATGATATGGAAAAATACGCATATAAAATTCTAACTTCAAATAATAATATGATAGCTAATCAGTTAAAACAAGAATATGATGAAATACTTATAGATGAATTTCAAGACACTAACGAAATACAAAATGAAATAGTTAAACTAATATCTAAAGGAAATAATACTTTTAGAGTAGGAGATGTAAAACAATCTATTTATAGATTTAGAAAAGCAAAACCAGCAATAATGAGAGATTTAATGAACGATACAGATTATAAATTAATTTCTTTAAAAAACAATTATCGTTCTAAAGAAAATATTGTTGCCTTTACAAATTCTTTATTTTCAAAATTAATGAATATTGAAGGTTTTAATGATAAATACTTAGAAATAGATACAGTTAATATAGGATTAGATTCACAAAAAGACTATAAAGAAAATACAATTAATTTTTATGCACTTAAAAATGATAAATCTTTACAACTTGATAATAATCAGTTAAAAGCTATGTTTATTGCGAACAAAATTAAAGAAATGGTATCTTCAAATAATTATAAATATAAAGATTTTGTTATTCTTACAAGAGGACATAATGAGAAAAATTATTTGGTTGAAGCCTTTGATAACTTAAATATTCCGTATTTTATTGACACTAAATCAGGATTTTATTCTTCATGGATGTCTTATATTATTATTAGCTATTTAAAACTAGTAATTGATATTAATGATCAAATTTCTTTAATGGCAGTATTAACATCACCAATTTATAATATGAGTGATGAGCAATGTGCTCTTTTGGTTTTAAATAATAAATCCTTACTAAAAGGTATTATTAATAGTAATCATGAAATACTTAATGATATTAATAATTTAAAAGAAATATATAGATTAAAAGGCATAAGTGCAATGTTAGATTATATATCTCTTCTTAATAATTTTGTAAGTGAAAAATGTGATATCCAACAAAGAACTAATTTTGATTTATTTTATGAAACAGCACTAGCTTTTGAAAAAAACTCTCTAAATCTAAATGATTTTATTAAACAAATTGAATCAATTAAAGACGATAAAAATAGTGAAGCAATAAGTGTTGGAGAAGATGAAGATGTTGTTAGAGCAATGACAATCCATCATTCTAAAGGCTTACAATTTAAAGTTGTATTTTTCTGGTCAACAACTATTTTTAAAGATCAAGATAGCTCAAATAAAGTCTTATCAGATTCAGAAATCGGATTTGGTATTGACTATATAGATACTAAATATTATGCAAAGTATAACTCAATCCAAAAAGAAGCAATTAAGTTCCAAATTAAAAATGAATCAACACAAGAGTTTATTAGATTACTATATGTAGCATTAACAAGAGCACAAGAAGAATTATACATTATAGATACTTATAAAAATGAATTTGAACTACAAAATTTAACACAATATTATGCTAGAAAAAATACTACAGGAACAAAACTAATTGGTTATATCTTAGAAAACAGTGAATTATTTAAAGTGGAATATATTGATAAGTTTAATTTTAAATATGAACCTTCAAATATAATTAAATCAAACACTAAGCTACCTTATTACAACGATATACTTTTAGATAATATAGAAGTTATAACACCAAGTAAAGATAGTCATGAATTAACATTAGATATTGATTTAAATAGAAATAAAGACGCTCTTATTAGAGGTTCTTTGATGCATGAATATATAGAAAAATTACCAGATAGATTGTGGGATGATAAAGATATTTCAAAAATAATCAATTTAAATGAAAATGATAAAAATAGTCTAATACTATTCAATAAATCAAAATTATTTGACAAATGTTTATCGATGACCATATATCATGAATATCCATTTATTCTTAAGCAAAATAATACTTTAATAAATGGAATTATTGACTTACTAGCAATTAATAATAACGAGATTATAATTATTGATTTCAAAAGTGATAAAAATATTACTGAGAAAAAACTCAAAGAACTATATACTCAACAAATAATGCATTATGTAGATTCACTTCAAAATATTTATCCAGATAAAGCAATAAAAGCATATATCTATAGTTTTACATTAAACAAAGAAATTGAAGTAATTTAATATTTTTGTTTAGTCTTATTAATTATATATATAGTTAATTTTTTTATAATTTATTGGACATGTGTCACTAGTAATTATTATTAATAATATTATTATTAAGTTAGCCATATACAATTTAAAGGAGGAGACATGAAAAAAACATTACTAGCAATAATTATTATGATGCTTATTGGATGTTCATCAAAAACTGTTGAACCTACAATTGAGCCAACAAAATACCCCGTTGTAGATCCCACTACAGAAACTACTGCAGAACCTGCTGAAGAAACAACTATTGTCGAAGCAGTTGAAGGCGATACCGGTCAAGGACCTGTTGTATTAGATATAGTTTATGGAACAATCAGTATTCCTGAAGGACTATATTATGAAGTATATGACATTTTTGCTACAAAAGATGATCCTTTCGGTCTTAATTCAGTTATTTTCGGAAAAGATGGTGTAGATTTTGGAGGAACAATTGATATTACATCAATGTTAATTGTGGAAGATCTTGAAGATGCTGCAAATGTATGTATTAAGAGAAATGATTTTGAATATAAAGAATCAGAAATCAAGGATGATGTAGTAATTAATGGTGCAACATATAAACATGTAATAATTACAGATGCAGATAAAGATGAGGTAACTGACTACATAGTTGGTGTTTATGATTATGATGATGGATTAAATTATGTAGAAATTTCATTCAGAGTAAGAGCAGGCAGAGGAATTTCTATAGATGATCCATTATCTCAAGAAGTATTAAAAGGGCTTCAAATACCTAACTAATAGCTAAAATAAAAGGGTTCTAATTCAATAGAACCCTTTTATTTTATTTTATTTGAGCACCTGCTGTTAAAGATGTAATTGTGACTACTTCAATCACACCATTATTTTCACCTGCCAAAAGCATACCTTGAGATTCCACACCCCTTATAAAAGCTTTCCTTAAATTAGCTACAACAACAACTTTTCTACCAATCATTTGGCCAGCAGTATAATTTGAAGATATCCCAGAAACAACTTGTCTAATTTCATTATTTCCTAAATCTATTTGGCTAACCAACAAATTATCAGCATCTTCATGTTTTTCACAAGATATAACTCTTCCAACAACTAGTTGAACCTTATTAAAATCATCCATAGAAATTGTCGCAAAAGGATTAAAACCACTAGTTTCTTTTTTTACTTCAATTTTTTCTTCATTTTTTACTTTTTCTTTTTCAAGCTTACCCATAATTTCTTTTGCGTCTAATCTAACAAATAGAATTTCAGGTTTCTCTTTTACTTTTATCCCTTGTTCTAGTTGTCCAAATTTTAATACAGAATCATAAGATCTTTGTTCAGTATTTAAATCATCAAGAATCTTCTTAGAAGTTTCTGGCATAAATGGTTCTATCAATATTCCAATAATTCTAATACTTTCTAATAGATTATAAAGAACTGCTTTAAGCCTTTCACTTTTTGACTCGTCTTTACCTAAAATCCAAGGAGTAGTTTCATCAATATATTTATTGCAACGTTTTGCAAGATTAAATATTGAACTAATCGCATCCGCAACTCTTAATTCTGACATTAATTTTTCAACTTTAATTGGTGTATTAATTGCTAAATCAATTAAGTCTGCATCAATTTCTTCTAAACTTAATGAATTAGAAACAATTCCATCAAAATATTTATTTTGCATTGTGATAGTTCTATTAACTAAGTTACCAAGAATATTAGCTAAATCAGTATTTATTCTCTCTATCATAAGTTCATAAGTAATTGTTCCATCATTTCCAAATGGCATTTCATGTAACATTATGTATCTAACAGCGTCAACACCAAATAAGTCAACTAAATCATCAGCATATATTACATTACCTCTAGATTTACTCATCTTACTATCGCCTACAAGTAACCAAGGATGCCCAAAAACTTGTTTAGGAAGTTCTACACCTAAAGCCATTAAAATAATAGGCCAATAGATAGTATGGAATCTTAAAATATCTTTACCAATCAAATGAACATCAGCTGGCCAATATTTCTTAAATAAATCTTTATGATTTCCATCTACATCATATCCAATTCCAGTTATATAGTTTGCTAAAGCATCAATCCAAACATATACAACATGATTTTCATCAAAGTCTACTGGTACTCCCCATTTAAATGAACTCCTTGAAACACAAAGATCTTTTAACCCTGGTTTTAAGAAATTATTTAACATCTCATTTTTTCTTGACTCTGGTTGAATAAAGTGAGGATTTTCTTCTATATGTTTAATAAGTCTATCTGCATAATTACTCATCTTAAAGAAATAAGCCTCTTCCTTTGCTGGATATACATTCCCACCACACTCAGGACATTTTCCATCAACCAATTGAGACTCAGAATAAAAAGCCTCACATTCCTTGCAATACATTCCTTCATATTCTGATTTATAAATATCATTTTGCTCATATAATTTTTTAAATATTTTTTGAACTTGTAAAACATGATATTCATCTGTTGTTCTTACAAAATTATCATAAGAAACATTCATGCAATCATATTGAGATTTAACTATTTCAGCAATATTATCTACAAATTCTTTTGGAGTAATACCCGCTTGCTTAGCTCTATCTTCGATTTTTTGACCATGTTCATCTGTTCCGGTTTGAAAATAAACATCATAACCAGTTAATCTTTTGTATCTGCATATTGCATCAGCTAAAACAATCTCATATACATTTCCTATATGAGGTTTTCCTGATGTATACGCAATAGCTGTTGTTAAATAATATTTTCCCTTACTCATAATTACCTTCCTTAATATAAAAACGCCCCTTAAGGACGTTATAATCGCGGTACCACCTTAATTCATACAAATATGTATGCACTTAAACTCATAACGCGAGTAAACGTCCCACCTTACATATCAAGTGGGCAGCTCCTAGATCATACTAATATCATTTTTTATATATGGTTTCACCACATCCCATACTCTCTAAAATAAAATATAGATATTAATTTCTATTCATAGCCTTTTCATTATTATATATTTTTTAAAGTTTTATGTAAACTGATTACCTGTTTTATTAAACTATCATCCCTGTTAAATAATTGACATATTAATTCTAGCGTGATATATTTGTAAAGTATTCTAGCGTTACAATATCATTTGTAGCAATACATTTGATTTTTATTAAGGCGGTTTACAAGAATTATGGAGGTACAGAATGAGTACAGGAAAAGTTAAGTGGTTCAATGCAGAAAAAGGGTATGGATTTATTACATCTGATGATGGTCAAGATATATTCGTACATTTCTCAGCTATTCAAGGAGAAGGATTTAAGTCACTAGACGAAGGTCAACAAGTTTCTTTTGATGTAACTACTGGTGATCGTGGACCACAAGCTACTAACGTCGTAAAACTATAATTAATTAAATCGCTTAATTATCAAAGTTACAGTTAGTCAAATAAAACTATGGAAATTTCCATAGTTTTTTATTTTTTCACAACTGTTTTTCTAACAAAGAATTTTTTTTCTCTAAAATATGTATTAGCTTTTTCTAAGATATCCAAATCTCTTGTTATACCAAACACAGTAGAACCTGACCCAGACATTAAAGCACCATCCATACCCAGTTTTAGCATGTCTTCTTTTATTTCTTTAATTTGAGGAACCAGTAATAATGAAGGTTGTTCCAAGGAGTTTTTAAGATTTTTTATAACTCCTTCATAATCATTATTAATAAGGGAATTTTTCATTGCATTAACATCAGGATGATCGCATAAATTTAAATCTAATTGAGAAAATGCAATCTTTGTTGATATTCCTTTTTTTGGTTTAACTAATAAAATATTAAAATCAGTATTTAGCTTAAAGAAATCAAGTTTTTCTCCAATACCACTTACCATAGCTGGTTTATTCATAATACAAAACGGAACATCTGCGCCAACTAACTTTGCTAAATCAATCATTTTTGAATCACTTATATTTAGTTTAAGCAATCTTTTTACTAATCTCATTGCTGCAGCTGCATCTGCACTACCTCCAGCTAAGCCTGCTTGTGTTGGTATATGCTTAGTAAGTGATATATTAAAATTTTCTTGAAATTTATATTCGTTTCTTAACACTTCAATAGCTTTAATAACTGTATTATTTTCATCTTTAGTTAGATATTTTATATTTGAAACAAAGCTCATTTCAAGTGCTATTTCCATAGTTAAAATATCATAAAAATATAAAGGTACCATTATCATTGATAATTCATGATAACCATTCTCTTTTCTGCTTACAACATCTAAGCTAAGGTTTACTTTTGCATATGCATTTTCTCTCATAATAACCCCTCATAAATCTTAAATATATTTATAAATTCTTCTAAAGATAATTGTTGAGCTCTTATATTTTTATCAATATTCCCTTTTAAATAAATATTGTCTATTATTTCTTTATCAAAGATAAATTCTTTTAAATTATTATGCAATGTTTTTCTTCTTTGCTTAAAACAGCCTTTAATAAACTCAAAAAATTCTTTCCTATTTATGTTGTCTTCCAACTGTTTCTTTTTAAATTGTATTACTGCTGAATCAACCTTTGGCTTTGGATTAAACACATTATTACTAACATTCATTATTATTTTAGTTTCATATAAATATTGTGTTATAACACTTAATGCATTGTAATCACTACTTGAAGGCTTTGCATTAAACCGTTGTGCAACTTCTTTTTGTATCATTACTGTAATATAGTCAATACAAGATTCACTTTCAAATATTCTAAATAAAATAGGTGTTGTTACATAATATGGAAGATTTGCACAAATAACAACACTACCATACTCTTTTTTTAAATTTTCACTAATTTCAACAATATTAATATTTAAAAAGTCTTCATTTATTATTTCAACATTCTCATAATTTGAAAGTGTATCTTTTAAAACATTTATTAACTTCTTATCTATTTCATAAGCAATAACTTTTTTACTTACTAAACATAGTTGTTCTGTAAGAGCTCCAATTCCAGGTCCTATCTCAATTACTGCATTTTCCGCATAAGATAATCTTGCTATCTTTTCAACTATAGTAGGTTCAATAATAAAATTTTGACCATAACTCTTTTTTATCTTTAAGTTATATTTTTTTATTATTTCATTAGTTCTTTTTTTTGTTGAAATTTTATCACTCATATAACACCTCTTTTAAATCTTCTAATGTTAATCCTAACATATTAATTCTTTTTAAAAGTGTTTTAGAATTTGCTTTTCCTATATTAAAAAATTTGCTTAATTTAATTCTATTTTCACTGCTATTTTCTTTTCCACTTAATCCTAAGTAAAACATATCACTCATTGTAATATTTCCTTGTATATCACTATACGTAATTATATTATTAAGAGCTTTTTCTAATACTTCTTTTGATGCATGCTCTATACCTACTTTTTTACTTGTTCTTCCATCTTCTTTTAAAATATAAGCATGTTTTAAATTAGGTATCTTATTATTCAATGTAGTTCTAATATAATCACCTGGGCTATCAGGATCAGTTAAAATAATTACACCTCTAACATTATTAACACTTTTAATGAGCTTAATTGTAAACTCATTTAATGAAGTTCCATTTGTTATAATCGTATCGCAATCAAAAAAGTTTTTTAGTACATTACTATCATTTTTCCCTTCAACTACAATAACTTCTTTTATTTTCATATATACATTATAACAAAAAGATACACTCTACAAAAACATGTATTAATATAAAAAGACGTTGCTCGGGGAATTGAACAACGCCTAATCAATAGAGGACACTTACGGGGAATGTTTATGTTCCTCTATACGAGTATCTCTACTCGTGGACTTATTGTATCACTATATTTTTAAAAAATAAAGTAAAATGTTAATAAAAACACTTAATTTTCACAATTTAGTTTGATTATAAAACATTTTTAATATTTGACATTAATTTTATTATATTAATTAGAATTAAATAATGTTTCATAATTATTATGTATCTGTTTTTGAAATATTATTTCATCAATATTTCTTAATTCACATATATATTTTCCCGTATGTTTAACATACATTGGCTCATTTCTTTTTCCCCTATAAGGTACAGGTGTCATATAAGGACAATCAGTTTCTATTAATAATTTATCTAAATCTATTTTACTTGCAACTTCTTTTAAAATTCTAGCGTTTTTAAATGTAACAGGCCCTGCAATTGAAATATAATAGCCAAGTTTAATAAACTCTTTTGCCATCTCATAACTTCCAGAATAGGAATGTAAAACGCCTTTTATTTTATATTTTTTCAATATTTCAAAAGTATCTTGCATAGCATCTCTAGAATGAACAATTATTGGTTTGTCTAGTTGTTTAGCTAATTCAATTTGTTTAATAAACAACTCTTTTTGTTCTTCTTTATTATCATTATGCCAATGATAATCTAAACCTATTTCCCCAATTGCTTTAACATACTTATTTTTAGCATACATGTAAAATCTATCATAATCTTCCTTTGTTAAATCTTTTTGATCTATTGGATGTAGACCAACTGCAACATCAAACCTTTTATCATTTTTAGCTAAATCAAATGCTTTTTCACATTCATTTAAGTCACTACAAATAATCATTACTTTTGTAATGTTATTTTCTTTTATATTGTTAATTACAATGTCTAAATCTTCATCAAACTCTTTTGAACATATATGAGCGTGACTATCTAACCAACCAAGCATACTTTACTCCCAACTAAATAATCATGTATTGATAATTCTGGATTATATAAAAGCATTATTACTAATGATGCAATTCCTATTAATCCATACAAAACAGTTAAACTTAAGCCTTTTATAATACTTCTATAAATAATTTTACCTAATGTTTTCTTAGAATAAACAATTCTTAATTTTGTATACATTTTTCCTATTGTTCTTTTATATTTATATTCCATATATATTGTATATATTATAAAAATAATAAAGAAAACCAAATAATTATATATAGTTTTTATTATATAATTATTTATTACTAATTCTGATTTAAATACTAAAATATTTAATAGTTTATTTATTATAAAGCTAGGTATATAAGCTATTAAATAGTCAATAAATAATGCAATAATTCTTTTTAGTAATATGTCCATTTTATTTTCCTAAACAAAATCTGCTGAATAAAGCATCTATTAAATCTTCTCTAGAGCTTTCTCCAATTATCTCTTTTAATGAGCTATATGAATTTTGAAGATCTATTGTTACTAAATCTAATTCAATATGATTTTTAAGCATATCAATAACAATATCCATTGAATTTCTTGCTTGAATTGCAAGTCCAATTTGTCTTTCATTATTTAATGTACTTTCATTACTCGCAATAATTTGAGTTTTATATTTTTCTTCTATAGCTTCTATTAATTCATCAATATCATTATTTAATGCAGACACACTTAAATTATCTGATTTTTTAATATCTGATTTATTGTATACAATTATTCTATCGTGATTTTCTGTTAGCTCAAGTAATTTTTTATCTGATTTATCTAATTCTGTAGAAGCATCTAAAACAACTATTACTAGTTGTGCTTTTGAAAGTGCATCCAAACTTTTTGCTATACCAATTTGTTCTACCTTGTCTTCTGTATCCCTTATACCAGCTGTATCTATTAAGTTAAGTGTTACATTATCTAATCTGATTCTACCTTCTACCAAATCCCTAGTAGTTCCTGCTATATCAGTTACAATAGCTTTATCTTCTTCTAATAGTGCATTTAACAAACTACTTTTACCTACATTTGGCTTACCAAGTATTACAGTATCTATACCATCTTTAATAATCATTGAGTTTTGAGCCTTTTCAATTACCTCATTGATTTTATCTCTCCACTTTAAAGCATAAGGCAATACAGTTTCTTGACTTAATACTTCTACATCATCATATTCTGGATAATCTATATTAACTTCTATATTTGCTATTATTTGAAGTAAATCATCTATTAAAGGATTTATAAGTTTAGTTACACTTCCCTTCATAGAATTTAATGCATTTTTAGCATCTATTTTATTATTTGCTACAATAATATCGTTTATTCCCTCTGCTTGAGTTAAATCAATTCTACCATTTAAAAAAGCTCTCTCTGTAAATTCTCCTGGTCTTGCAATCCTTGCACCATTTGAAATACATAAACCTAAAATTGTTTTTGTAACAAATAAACCACCATGACAATTAATCTCTATAATATCCTCCATGGTATAACTTTTTGGGCTTCTAAAAATACTTACTAAAACTTCATCAACATCATTACCATCTTGATCTACAATCATTCCATATGTAATTGTGTGGCTTTTTTTATTACTTAAATCCTTATTAAACATTTTTTTAATGATATCAAAAGCTTCATCACCACTTAATCTAATAATAGATATAGCACCCTCTTGTAATGGAGTTGATACTGCTACAATTGTATCTTTAAACATAAGCACCCTTCTTTCATATTTAGTTTATCATAACTTGTGAAATATAGTTATTTAGATGTATACTGTCTAAATGAATAAATTTAATTTAAAAGAAGAACTCATTGAATCTTTATATCTAAATAACTTTAAAGAACCTTTAAAAGTACAAGAAGAAGTAATTCCCTTACTTTTAAATAAAGAAAATATATTAGTTCAAGCAAAAACTGGAAGCGGGAAAACTCTATCATATTTAATTCCAATTTTAAACATGATTAATTTTGAAGATTCTTATACTTCATCAATTATATTAACACCAACAAGAGAGTTAGCTTTACAAATATATGAAGTATGTAAATTATTATCAGCTTCTTTAAAAGTAAATGTAGTTTTAATTATAGGACAGCACGATTATAATAAACAAATTAACCAACTTAAACATAAACCACATATAATTATAGGAACCCCAGGTAGAATAATTGAGTTAATTAAATTGAAAGAAATCAAGCTTGATAATTTAAAACTTACTATTATAGATGAAGCAGATGAATTTAATACACTTGGTTTAAAAGAGCAACTAGATTTATTTATCTCTTTATTACCTAAAACACAATTTGCATTATTTAGTGCTACTATAAGTGAAAACTATATAAATTTCCCTTTAAAAAAAGTAATAATAGATAATTATGAAACTGTAAATCCAAATATTTCACAATATTTCATAAAAACAAATGATAAATATGAAACATTATTACAAATATTAAACACTGCAAATATTAAATCTTCTATTGTATACTTTAATACTAAACAAGATTGTATAAACACATATAAATTAGTAAAAGAATTAGATATTCTAACAGGAATTATACATGGTGATATGTCACAAAATAGACGTACTAAAATATATAATGATTTTAAAGAAGGAAGTATAAGAATATTATTTTCTAGTGATGTTATATCTAGAGGTATGGACTTTAAAGATGTCAGTCATATTATTAATTATGATATTCCAAATGATATTGATACCTATATTCATAGATGTGGAAGAAGTGGAAGATTAGATGATATTGGAATATCTATTTCACTAATAAGTAATGAAAATACTAAAGTTATAGATTATATTTTATCTAATGCAGAAGAATATATATTTATAATTAATCCAATTAATTTAAATATAAAATTAGAAAAAGAAAAAATAGAACCAATTATAACTAAAATTATAATTAGAGCTGGTAAAAAGAATAAACTTAGATTAAAAGATATAGTTGGATCATTAAGTAACTATATTGACCCTTCTTTAATTGGTGTAATAAATCTACAAGATAATTACACTGAAATAGAAATATTGTCACAAAATTTTAATATTAATATATTAGCTGATTATAAAATTAAAGGAAAAAAACATAAAGTAGAGATAAAAAGAAAATAATAGTAATCTAATATACTAATTCATTTTCATCTATATATCCCTTTTAGTATGTCTACTATTTTTAAATGCAAATACAATATAGAAATTGCAGCTTTAGTAGACCTTTAGAATATCTAGTTGTTTTAGTAATAAAAAAAGATATCTATTTTTTAATAAGATATCTTTCTCAATTAAGCTACTAATTCAAATGCTTCAGTAGGAGCTCCACAAACTGGGCAAACCCAGTCTTCAGGTAGATCAACAAAAGCTGTTCCTGCTGCTATTCCTGTATCAGCATCACCAATTTCTGGATCATAAATGTATCCACAAGGGCAAATATATTTTTCCATATAAATCTCCTTTCTACAACTATTATATCAGTAAATTATTTTATAGGTTTATTAATTTTTGATAGAAGTTCACCCATTCTTGAATTATCTCCTATCAATATTGCACCAACAAGTATTCCATCAACTATATATAATTTTTCATAAATTCCTTTTTCTTCATCTAGTTTTTCTGTTGTTGTATATTGTTTTTCTTCACATTTACCATTATCACCTATAGCAAATAGTTTTGTATCAAATCCAATAAATGTAAGAGCTCCTAAATATGCATGATACTCATTATTTTTACCAGTTGCATTAGCTCCGGCAACACTAGCCATTGATGTAGCTTCAGTCCATAGCCCCATATTTATATTTTCAAATTCAGCACAATCTCCACATGCATAGACATCATTAACATTAGTTTTCATGTATTTATCAACAACTATTGCTCTATTACAATCTATACCTATATTTTTTGCAAGCTCAATATTAGATGATATTCCTGCAGAAACTATTACCATATCTGCATCTATATAAGTTCCATCTTTTAATAAGACACCTTTTACCTTATCATCCCCTTCAATTTTATCAATATTGGCACTTGTAATTATATTAACTCCGCTTTTTTCGATAACATTTTTTAGTAAATTAGAAGCTTTCAAATCTAGTTGTCTTCCCATAATTTGTGGTAAAACTTCTAATACAGTAACTTTTTTACCGATTTTATGCATTTCATACGCAGATTCTAATCCTAAAACCCCACCACCTATTACTACAACATTTTCAATTTTATCTTTTAAAGCTTGGAGTTTATCAATATCTAAAGTATCTCTAATTGTAAGTACTTCAGGTAAATCACTTCCTTTAATTGGAGGTACAAATCCCTTAGCTCCTAATGCATAAATTAGCTTATTATATTTATATAAGTTTTTATCAGTTTTAACTGTTTTTTCTGATGAATTTATTTCTATAATATTTTCATCTAAATTTATTTTTATATTATTTTTTTCAAACCATTCGCTCTTAAAAACTGCTTTTTCATTATTGTTAAAATGACCCATCATATCTTTTGTTAGTTGAGGTCGTCTATAAGGTAATAATTTTTCATTAGATATAATTAAAATATCTTCACTAACATTATCTCTTACAGCCTTTGCGGCATACAATCCTGCAGCTCCCCCACCCAAAACTAAATAATCAATATATTTTAAGTCATCCATTATATATTATTCCCCCTTTACTAATTTAGCGAAGTTAATTCCATAATCTTTAGCATTTTCTAAATCTTCTTTAAATGGTTTAAATTTAACTTTAAATCCATCAGTTGTTTTTAATGATATTTGTTTAAATCTATCAATTAAAAATCCAACAGCTTCACCACTCCATCCAAAACTACCAAAAGCACTTGCATATTTTCCTCTATAAACAGGTGCAAACATATCTAAAGTGAGTTCAAATATTGGTTTAAGTGGCTGTCCAATTATTGTAGGAGTTCCTAATAAGAATCCATCTGAACTAGCTAATTGATCTAAAACATATGCCTTATCTTCTTTTTCTACATCTAGTAATAAAACATCTATATCATTTACTTCTTTTATTCCTTCATATATAGATTGAGCAACAGCTTTTGTATATCCATATGCACTTACATATGCAATAACAATTTTCTTATTTCCCTTTTCTTTAGCTTTTGACCATTCTCTATATTTATCAAGCACATAATCTACATCTGTATCTAATACTGGACCATGTCCTGTACAAATATATTTTACTTCTTTATCTTCTAGCTTTTTCATAGCATTTGCTATGTGAGGAGTTGCAAATGGACTCATAATTGTATCAAAGTAAAACTTAAATGAATCTTCATATTCTTTTTTATCAGTAAGATTACTCTTTAATATTCCACTAAAACTATAATGTTCACCAAAAGCATCACAAGAAAATAAAGTTTTTTCCTCTACCCAATAAGTAAAAATAGTATCAGGCCAGTGTAAGTTTGGTGCCATAATAAATTTTAAAGTTTTATCACCTAAGCTTAATTCATCATTATCTTTTACTACAAGACTCTTAAATTCTTTTTCAACAATATTTTTCAAGAATGTCATTGCTACACTAGAACCTACTAGAGTAATATTTGGATTTACTTCTAATAATTTTTCAATACTACCAGCATGGTCTGGTTCAGTATGACTAACTATAATATAATCTATTTTATTTATATCTGTTAGTTTCTTTAACTCCTCTAAATACTCTTCAAAAAATGGAGCTTTTACAGTTTCAAATACAACTGTTTTTTCACTTCCTTTTAATAAATAAGAATTATAGGAAGTCCCATATTTCGTTTCCATAATAACATCAAAAACTTTTAAATCAGGATCTTGAACCCCACACCAATAAAGGTCTTTTTTTAACTCTAATATTTGCATAATTATACCTCTTCAATCTAATGTTATAATAGTTTAAACACAGTGAAAACTCAATGAAAACAATATATAATACTAAGATTTACTCAATAATTCCAAGTATATCTAAAATTCTATTTAAATCATTTACATCATTATATTTTATTACTACTTGTTTTTTATCTACATTAACATTTGTTTGTAATTTTTTTTCTAATAATTCTTCTACATATTTTAATTCTGGATCTATTTCTTTTTCTTTTTTCTTAACTAAAGCTTTAGAAGGATCTAATTCTTTTACCAATTTTTCAACCTGTCTTACTGACATCTTTTCATCAATTATTTTTAAAGCTATATCATATATCATTTCTTCATTATCAAGTGCTAATAATGGTCTAACATGTGACATTGTTAGCTTTTTATTTATAACTAAATCTTGAACACTTTTTGGAAGATTTAATAGTCTTAATATATTTGCACAATATTCCCTAGTTTTTCCTACTCTTTTTGCTAATTTTTCTTGTGTATAGTCTAATTTATCCATTAAATTTTTATAGGCCATAGCTTCTTCTATAGGGTTTAAATCTTCTCTTTGAATATTTTCTAAAATAGAGATTTCCATCATTTGAGCATCAGTAAACTCATAAACAACACAGGGTACTGTAGCTAATTTTGCAATTTTTGCTGCACGCCATCTTCTTTCACCCGCAATAATTTCATAGCCTTGAAAAGACTTTCTTACAATTAAAGCAGTGAATATTCCATGTTCTTTTATAGAATCACTTAATTCTTTTAGTGATTTTTCATCAAATTGTTTTCTTGGTTGAAAAGGATTTGGTCTTATATCATTTATATTAATTTCAACCTGTCTTTTACCGTCACTACCTTCTTGTATTTCATCTAGTAATGCAGTTACATCATTTCCAAAAATAGCTTCTAATCCTCTTCCTAATCTTTTTTTATCTTCTTTTTTAGTCATAATTTATACCCCCTTAGCATTTTGAGTTATTACCTCTTTTACTAAAGATGCATAAGCTTTTGCACCTTCACTTTTTGTATCATATTCAAAAATTGATTGTTCATTTCCAGGAGCTTCAGACAGTTTAACATTTCTAGGAATGTAGCTTTTATAAACTCTTTCTCTAAAGTATTTTCTTACTTCTTGTTGTACTTCAACAGAAAGCTTTGTTCTTGCATCAAACATAGTTAATAAAACTCCCTCAATTATTAAAGATTTATTAAAAAGTCTTTGTACTATTCTAATTGTACTTAATAGCTGTGTTAAACCCTCTAAAGCAAAATATTCACATTGTACAGGTATTATCACACTATCTGCAGCAGTTAAAGCATTTGTATTTAATAATCCTAAAGATGGTGGACAATCTATAATAATAAAATCATAATCATCTCGTACTGCAGCTAATTTGTCTCTTAATAATGCTTCTCTTCCAACTTTGTAAGTAGCCATCTCTGTATCTGCACCTGCAAGATTAATATTTGCTGGTAATACATCTAAAGGTGGCATTTTCAAAGTTACTTTTGCATCTTTTACTGGAACATTATTCATGATTACATCATAAACACTTTTTTTATAACCAACCTTATTTGCACCTATTCCTTGAGTTGAATTTCCTTGTGGATCAAAATCAACTAATAATACTTTTTTATCAAAATAAGCTAAACCAGCAGCTAGATTCATACTCGTGGTTGTTTTTCCTACTCCACCTTTTTGATTTGCAATCGCAATTATTTTTCCCATATTAATACCTCTTTTATTTCGGAAGAGTAATAGTTATTTTTACTTCTTCATCATTTTCATCATATTTGTTACTTACTTCAATACCCAGTAGTTTTATCATATCTAAACATTGATTAATACTATTAACACCAATTTGTACATTTCTAGTAAATCCTTTTGTAAGATATTTTTTTGCTTGTTTTTTTCTATTTATTAAATCATAAATATATTCTTCACTTTGTCTAACATTTAATTTTTTTTCTAGTATATGTTTATATGCAGAAATTTGTTGTTCTCCTTCAAGAACTAACAAACTTCTACCATGTCTTTCTGAAATTCTTCTATTTGTTAAACCATCTTGAACCTCTTGGCTAAGATTTAATAATCTTATTTTATTCGCAATTGTTGATTGCGTTTTCTTTAAAGATTTCGCAAGTTCAACTTGAGTCATTTTTGTATCATTCATAATGTTTATATACAAAATCGCTTCTTCAATAGGTGTTAGTTCACTAATTAAAACCATATCCATAATATTTTCTTTAGTTAAATCAATAATAAAAACTTTAGCTTCTTTCACTTTTAATAAGTTAAGTGCCTGCAATATTTTTTCCCCAACTACTACATAATAATGCTCATCGACTTCCTTAACTATTAATTTATATTTTCCCTCTTTTACCAATACTAATGTTTCATCTATTATTTTTTCATCAAAATTTATAATTGGCTGAAAGGGATTAGATTTTATTTTATCTAATAAAACATACTTTTCCATAAATCCCCCTTTATAATGGACTCTTTTTTATTTTTGAATAATGTCTTGGATACATTAAAGGTGTATTTCTTACTTTCTTATATACTAAATTTACTCTTTTTGAATTATTCAACATATATTCATCAACTTTAAATATTTTGCACCCTAAAATTTCAACTGCATTTTCTGCCTCTGATAATTCTTGTAAGCCTTTTTCAGCTTTCATTGCAATAAAATATTTATCTTTTTTTACTAGAGGAATACATAATTCAGCAAGAATTGATAAATTAGCTACAGCTCTTGCTATAACAACATCAAATATTTCCCTATTATTTTTAACGTAATCTTCGCTTCTTTCGTTAATTACTTCTATATTTGTTAAATTAAGTTGGGAAATAACTTCATTTAAAAACCTACATCTTTTAAAAATAGGCTCTAATATTACTACATCTAAATCAGGATTTACTATCTTCATAGGGATACTTGGAAAGCCAGCTCCAGAGCCAACATCACAAAGTTTTCCACATATATAACCATCAAATAAAGGGATTAAACTGTCGAGAAAATGTTTTTCCACAATTTCATTATACTCAGTAATAGCAGTTAAATTCATTACTTTATTCCATTCACTTAGTAAATTTATATATTTTTCAAACTGGTTTATTTGATTTTCAGTAAGGTCTATTCCTTTTTCCACACATTTGTTCTTTAAATCTTTTAAATCCATAAAAATACCTCATGCAAGTATTATAGCATTATTTCCCATAAAATAATTATATAAACGAGTTTTCATTAATAATTGTATTTATGTTATTATTTTTACATAGATATTTATAGTATTAGTTATGTTTTATTATTAAGGAGAATAATATGAAAACTACATTTATTAACGGAAAAATTTATACTATGAATCCAAATAGAGAAATATTTTCTAATATGGTTGTAGAAAATGGAATCATTACTAAACTTAGTAATACTAATGAAACAAATGAAAATGTTGTTGATTTAAGAGGTAATTTTATATATCCAGGTTTTAATGATTCACATTTACATTTATTAAACTATGGATATGTAAAATTTCAGGTTAATCTTTTTGGGATTTCTTCAAAAAATGAATTAATTTCTAAACTTAGACAATATTTAATAGATTATCCTTTAAATGAAAATCAGTGGCTTCTAGCAAGAGGATGGAATAATGATTATTTTAGCGATGATCCAACTTTTCTTACAAAATATGATTTAGATAAAATTAGTACTACAATACCTATTTTCCTTACTAGAGCATGTGGGCATGTTGCTAGTGTAAACTCTAAAGCTTTAGAAATTGCTAATATTAATATAATTCAAAATCAACCACATGATGGATTCATTGATGTTAATAATCAAAATGAGTCAATAGGTATTTTTAGAGAAAATGCGTTAAATATTATAAAAGAATATGTATCTAGACCTAGTATAAAACAGATGAAACAAATGATATTAACCGCAATTAAAGAAATGAATAAATATGGTATTACTTCTGTACATAGCGATGATTTTGGTTCAGTTCCAGGGTATAAATTTGAAGAAGTATTACAAATATTTGAAGAATTAGCAAAAAATGATGAACTTAATATCCGAATTTATGAACAATGTAGATTAAATTATACTGATTTTATAAAATTTTTAGAATTAGGATATGCAAATAAAAATTTCTCAGACTTTTTTAGAATTGGGCCACTAAAATTATTTTTAGATGGAGCACTAGGTGCTAGAACTGCTGCTTTAAATGAACCTTATAATGATAAAGAGGATTATTGTGGCATAACAACTTTAAGCGATATCGAGTTAGATAACTTTATTAATTTAGCTTATAAAAATAATATGGGAATAGTAATTCACGCTATAGGTGATAAAGCCATTGAAACAGGTATAAAGGCTTTTTCAAAAAATAAAAGAGATGATTTAAGAAATGGAATTATTCATTGTCAGATTACTAATATTCCTATATTAAATAGCTTTAAAGATAATAATATTTTGGCTTATGTACAACCAATATTTTTAGATTATGACTGGCATATAGTTAAAGAAAGGGTTGGAGATAGAGCAAATACTTCTTATAATTGGAAGACGCTTATTGATTTAGGTGTTCATGTAAGTTTTGGAACTGATTGCCCTGTTGAGCATTTTAATCCATTTCATAATATGTATGAAGCTATTACTCGTAAAGATTTAAAAGGACAACCTGAAGAAGGATATTTAATAGATCAAGCTTTAAATATAGACCAATCACTTTTTGCTTATACATATGAAAGTGCATATAGTGAACACTTAGAAAATATTAAAGGAACTTTAGAAGTAGGAAAATATGCAGACTTTATTGTTTTAGAAGAAGATTTATATTGTGTGGATAAAAATCACATAAAAGATATGAGTGTTTTATCAACCTATGTAAATGGAGTAGAGGTTTATAAAAAATAAGTAGATAAAAGTATATTAAGATTTTAAAATAAAATATAATTTTTACTTAATATATTTATAAATCAAAACAATGATAATATTACTCTTTATAGAAATATCATAAAATAATTATTTTTTTCAAACTAATATAGATCTTATATTTGGCAATTTAATAGACTTCACATCTATTTTTTATTATGATACTTAAGGTTTTAAGTAGAGACTAGTATAATATTTCAACAAAATATATGAGAAAAAATTATAAAAATTATGCTAGAAACTTTATGTAATAATGGCAATTTTACACTGAAAATTACATAATCAACTAATAATTGCGCAATAGTTGGTAGAAGCAACCACTAATTCTTCAGTATAATCAAACCATGAAATTAAGAAAGGAACATAAAACATGAAAGATTATCAATTAATCGCAATTCTAATTGCAATATTTTATTTAGCAATATTTGCTGTAGGCATATACCTATTGGTATTGATTATCAAATCACTAAAAAAATATATTGGCTCAAAAGAGGTTAGGCAAGAAAAAGAAGTAATTATAAAATCATTATCCGAGGCGCTTCGTGAAAATCGAATACGATGCACTATGACACAAGAATTTGTTGCAGAAGCATTAGGAGTAAGTAGACAAGCTGTTTCAAAGTGGGAAAATGGAACTTCAGAACCAAGTACCTCTAACCTTATTGCTCTTGCAAAACTATATGGAATCTCTGCTGAAGATCTTATACGCGGTATTCACAGTAAATCCAGTCAAGATAAAGATATTAATTTAACAAAGGGAGATGAGAAATAATGTCCTCTGAAATAAATTTAAATATAAAACCTAGTAAACATAAATGGCAAGTATTAAATGCAACAAACATTAAACTAATTGCTGTTGTTTTAATGTTTTTCGACCATATCCATCAAATGTGGGCACATGTAGGAGCACCTATATGGCTTAATATTTTAGGTAGACCTGTTTTCCCCATGTTCTTATTTATAGCTGCTGAGAGTTTTTACCATACACGTAGCAAAAAAAAATATTTAAAGCGTATTCTCTTTGCTAGTTGGGGTATGACTATTTTTACATTTCTTTTACAAAGAATAGTACCAAATGAAAATGTAGTTCTAATGAATAATGCATTTAGTACATTTTTTATTACATCATTATATATGCTATTTTGGGATTGGTTTGTAGATGGAGTAAAAAATAAAAAACCTAAAAAAATAGTGAAAGCTATATTATTTGGATTTATACCCATTTTTAGTGCCATACCTTTTATTACAGTAGGTATACTAGTAGCTAATGAAAGTATTTCAGGTTTTACTACTAAAATACTTGTAATGATCTCTATGCTCATACCAAATATTTTAACTATCGAAGGTGGATTATTAATCGTTATAATTGGTGTGCTATTTTATATTTTTAGAAAATATAGAATCATACAAATCTCACTATTGATTTTATTTTCAGCTATAATATATGTTTTAAATCCGACAGGAAATGTTCAATGGCTGATGTTTTTAGCAATAATTCCTATGGCTCTATACAATGGAGAACGTGGAATAGGAATGAAGAACTTCTTTTACATCTTCTACCCTGCACACATTGGTTTTCTATATATTTTATCAACATTAATTGGAAAATAATTTTTGCGATATTGTTAGATACTATGTTTACCTAAATATATTTAAAAGGGTGAGTCTTTAATTAGATTCACCCTTTCTTTTTATTTATTAATATAAACATATATTGAAACTTCTATTTTTATAATTTTTAAAAGTTGTATATATTAATTTATGCCTACTACTTCATATCCTGCTTCTTTAACAGCATTTGTTAGATCTTCATCTGTTACATTATTTAAATTTGTAACAATTGCATTGTTGTTTTCAAGATTTACATCTGCATTAACACCTAGATCTTCTAAAGCTTTTTTAACGTGTTTTACACACATTTGGCAAGTCATACCTTCAATTTTTAGTTCTTTACTCATTTCTTTTTTCTCCTCTATTTTTTCTTCTTTTATATTTTCTATTTTTGTTTCATTAATTTTTGAATCTTTTGCACTTTCAATTTCTATTACATGATTTTCTGTTTCTTCTCTATCTATTTTAAACGTTTTTAATCTTAATGCATTACTTACAACAAATACGCTACTAAATCCCATTGCACCTGCTGCAAACATTGGAGATAGCTTTAAGCCAAATGCCGGATATAAAATACCAGCTGCTAAAGGTATTCCAAGGGAATTATAGAAGAATGCCCAGAATAAATTTTGTTTAATATTTGTAATAGTTGCCTTACTTAATTTAATAGCATTTACTACGTCCATTAAGTCATTTCTCATTAGAACAATATCTGCACTTTCAACTGCAACATCAGTTCCACTTCCTATTGCAATTCCTACATCACTTCTAACAAGTGCTGGAGCATCATTTATACCATCTCCAACCATCGCAACTTTCTTACCTTCTTTTTGTATATCAGATACAACTTTTTCCTTATCTTGTGGTAATACTTCTGCAATAACTTTTTTAAGATTTAAACCTTTAGCTATACCATTTGCAGTTTTTTGATTATCACCAGTAAGCATAATTGTTTCAATTCCTAATTTATTTAACTCTTCTATTGCTTTTTTACTTGTAGGTTTAATAACATCAGCTACCCCAATAATTCCAATTAATTCTTTTTCTTTTGCAAACATCAATGCAGTTTTACCATCATTGCTTAATTCATCAATTTTATCTTGGTATTTAGAAATATCAATACCATACTCATTAATCAATCTTTGATTACCTGCAAGATAATTAACTCCTTTAATTTTTCCAACAATACCTTTACCAAGTACTGCACTAAATTCTTCTGTTTCATATGGATCAATATCATCTATATGTTCTACAATTGCTTCTGCTAGAGGATGTTCACTCTTAAGCTCTAGAGATTTTGCAATCTTAAGTAATTCTTTTTCATCAATATTTACACTAATAACATCAGTTACTTTCGGTTTTCCTTCTGTTATTGTACCTGTCTTATCTAGGATAACACTTTGAATTTCATGTGCTGATTCCAATGCTTCTCCTGATTTAATTAAAATTCCATTTTCTGCACCTTTTCCAGTTCCTACCATTATAGCTACCGGAGTTGCTAGTCCTAAAGCACAAGGACATGAAATAACAAGTACTGCAATCGCAAATGATAATGCAAATTCAAATGTTTGTCCTAATAGCATCCATACAATTGCAGTAACTATCGCTATAACAATTACTACTGGCACAAATATACCAGAAACCTTATCTGCCATTTTTGCTATTGGTGCCTTTGTTGCACTTGCATCTTCAACAAGTTTTAATATTTTTGCAAATACTGTATCTTCCCCAACACTTGTTGCTCTAATTTTTACAAAGCCTGATTTATTAATTGTTGCTTGTATTACTTTACTATTTATTTCTTTTTCAACTGGAATACTTTCACCAGTAATCATTGATTCATCAATAGAAGTACTACCATCTATAATTATTCCATCTACTGGAATAATACTTCCTGGCTTAATTATTATGGTATCTCCTACCATAACCTCTTCTATCATTACTTCCTCTTGTATTCCATTTCTTTCTACAAGAGCTGTTTTAGGAGCTAAATCCATTAATTTCTCTAAAGCTTCACTTGTTTTTCCTTTAGATTTTGCTTCAAAATATTTCCCTAATGTAATTAAAGTTAATATTGTTCCAGCTGATTCAAAGTAAATGTCCATATGATAAGTTTCAACTATATCAAGTCTATCAAATCCTAAGCCATAACCTATCATATATAAAGCAAATAAACCATAAACAATGGAAGCTGTTGCACCAATAGCTATTAAGCTATCCATATTTGGTGCTTTATTAAATAAACTTTTATATCCTCTTATAAAGTATGATCTATTAATATAAACAATAGGTAATACTAATAAAAATTGAGTTAAAACAAATGGAACAGAACCCTTGTGACCTTCCATAAAAAGCGGAAGTGGTAATCCCCACATTGAGCCCATTGAAACATACATTAGTGGAATTATAAATATTGCTGAAATAATTAATCTTGTTTTTAATTCCTTCATTTCTCTTTCAGAATTAATTTTAGCTGTATTTTCTTTTTTGGAAGTTTTAACTTCATTTGCAGATGATGCACTATAACCAGCTTTTGCTACAGCATCTAAAACTTGTTGTTTTGTAACTTTGCTATCATCTAAATCTAAACTCATTGAATTAGTTAATAGATTTACTGTAACATTATTTGCTCCATCTAATTTTTCTACTGCTTTTTGAACATGAACTTGACAAGCTGAGCAAGTCATTCCTTCTATATTAAATTTTTCACTCATATATCTACCTTAAAACCTTCATTAATAAATTTGAAAGTTCATCTATCTTTCTATTTCTTTCTTCTTGTGTTTCCGCATTATTTACACATCCCTTTAAGTGAGCCATAAGTATTTCTTTATTTGTTTTATTTATCATTGCTTCTACTGCAAGTAGTTGATGACTTATATCAACACAATATTTATCATTTTCAACCATCTTAATAATTCCATCAACTTGGCCTTTTGCAGTTTTAAGATATTTCATAACTAAATCTTTATCAGCCATCATACACCTACACCCCCTCCCAGTGTATTAATTATTTATCATTTACTTATAATTGTCAATAAAAACAACCTTATTATAAAAATAAAAAAGAGCTTTTTGCTCTTAAATTATATTAAAATATTTTAATGCTTTGTAAAGTCCATCATTATCTATTGTATCTGTAATATAGTCTGCAATTTCTAATTCTCTTGGATGTGCATTACCCATTGCAATTCCAATACCACAGTCTCTTATTAATTCATAATCATTATCACTATCACCAATTCCTATAGCATCATCATATGTTTTATTATAATAGTCTAGAACCTTTTTTGCAGCTGTTGACTTATTATGTCCTGGTTGAGTTATTTCTAAAGCAAAATGATTTTCTTCTCCTTCTTGAGAAGACAATGTTAAATTATATTCATGTAGTTCTACACTCACTTTTTCAAAAGCATCTTTATTTTTTGCAAATGAGCATACTTTAGTAATATGATCTCTATCATCATAATAATCAACACCGTAAAAGCCATGACTAATTAATTCTTGTTCTATCTCTTTTATTTCTTTTTCTTCATCATGGTATCTATGTAATAGATGATCTATTGCATCCTTATCACAATATGCTCCTGCATCTCCTTCTAAAATATAAGAATTATTATATCTTTTTAAAACAGAAATAATATTATCTATATCATCTTTAGAATATGATTTTTTATAATGTAATTTTCCTTCTATATATACAACAGCTCCCGATGAAAAAATAAACCCATCAAAATCATTATTTAAAATAATTTTAGATTCACTTAAAGGTCTTCCTGTACATACAAATATTTTGTGTCCATTTTCTTTAGCCCTTTTACAAGCTAACATTGCAGATTCCGGAATTTGTCTAGTGTTATGATCGTATAAAGTACCATCGATATCAATAAATAGTATTTTCATTAATTTCCTCCATTTGTATTTAATTTTAGATATTAGTCTTGTTGTTCTAATACATTCTACTAAATAATTTTTTAAATACAAACTTAAATACACATAATATTACTTTAGTTTTAATTTTATGTAATTTTTTAGACTTAAGGCAATAGTTTTATTTGTATATTTGTATATTATTAAATTACATACTAGAAAGGATGTGTCTTATGAGCCATACTTTTACATTTGATGATTATCCTAAATCAAAAGATGATTTAATTAAACTTCCAGAAATAAATCTTGATTCACCTTTTAAAACTGCTGCTCTTACTGTTCTAGTCTTATTAAATTATAAAGATAATGTAGATAAAACTATTGAAATGCTTAATGTATTAAAAGGTCCTCAAGCGTTATCTAACCAAGAAATTAGCTTTTTAAAAGATAGAATTAAAGAAAAATGGTATGTAGTTCCTTCATTTTTTGAAGGCAGTAATCCTGAAAATGATTATAAATATAATTTACCTTTAAAAATTACTATTCATGAAGATAAATATACGTATAATCAAAAAGGATATGCAAAGCTTTTAATTCAATCTTCTGGAGCTGATTCTAAAAGACCAATTGTTCTAAGAGAAAAGGATAATAAGTGGTATTTATGGGAAAATATGCTTTTATCTGACATTAGAAAACCAGCTAGTCTTAATGTCTGGTAATAATTAATTTTTCTTAAATATCATGTAATTTTATCTTATAAATATTAATGTTTTTATAATAAGTAAAAACAACTTTTTCTCTATGCACAAATAAGATTTTTTGTGTTAAAGTGAATTATATAATAATAAAAAGATTTCCGTAATTTGCGATAATCTTTTTATATATTTGAAAGAAGGTTATATTTTTGAAGATAGTAATTGTTGGGGATGGGAAATTAGGCATACTACTTACTCAAATCCTCTCAGAAGATGATCATGACATAACAGTAATAGACTCTAATCCAAAGGTATTAATGCATAATGAAGGAGAATTTGACACAATCTCCATTAAAGGACATGGTGCATCTATAGAAGTACTAAAAAATGCTGGTGTAGATAATGCAGATATATTAATTGCTGCAACATCCAGTGATGAGGTCAATCTTCTTTCTTCTTTGTTCGCAAAAAATATGGGATGTAAAAATACAATTGCTAGGGTTCGTAACACAGAATATTCTAGTCAAATTAATTTATTGAGAGATGAATTAGGACTTTCCTTTATTATTAATCCAGATGAAATATGTGCTAGAGAAATATTAGGATTACTTCAATTTCCTTCTTTTTTAGAGAGGGAATATTTTGCGAGTGGACTTGTCGAAATTGTTAGAATAACAATAAGTAAAGATTCTCCTTTAAAAAATATGGCATTAGTAGATATTCAAAAGGTTACAAAAGTTAAGGCTCTAGTTTGTGCAGTTGAACGTGATGGACAAGTAACAGTTCCTTCAGGTGATTTTGTGATTTTTGAACATGATGATATTTTTATAACCACAAACAACTCTTCTTTTTTACAGCTTATTAAAGAGCTTAAGTTATCTACTCAAAAAGTTAAAAATGTTGTTATTGTTGGAGGTAGTAGGATTGCATTATATCTTGCTAATAAACTTCATAAAATTAAAATTAATGTTAAAATTATTGAAAATAACCATAAGCGTTGCACTGAATTAGTTGAGCTTTTACCTTTTGCAGACATAGTTGAAGCAGATGGCACTGACTATAATATTCTTTCTGCAGAGGGTGTTTTTCAAAGTGATGCTCTAGTCTCATTAATTAATATTGATGAAGAAAATATTCTACTTTCTGTAATAGGAAAACAAGGTGGTATACCTAAAACTATAACAAAATGTAATAGGACACAATATATAGATATCTTTAAAAAAATGGGTGTTGATACACTGATTAGTCCAAAGCTTACAAGTGCATTTGAGATTGTTCGTTACATTCGTGGAATGGAACAATCAACAGGTTCAGAAATGCTTACAATGTGTAAAATTGCTAATGGAAAAGCTGAAGCTCTTGAATTTAGAGTAAAAGAACATTCTATAATAGTCGGTAAAACTTTAGCTGAGTTAAATTTTAAGAAAAATACACTTATTGCATCAATTATAAGAGGTAAGGAAATTATTCTCCCTTCTGGTAGTACTATTATTTATCCAAATGACTTCATTGTAGTTGTTACATCAAATCTTAATATTATTCATTTAGAAGAAATATTAGAAACAAGCGATCGGAGTTAATAAAAATGAATTTTAGTATAGTTTTAAAATATCTAGGATATTTTCTTATAGTTGAGGGATTATTCTTATTACCTTCTATGTTTGTGTCAGTAATATATAGTGAAACAAATACAATTTTTTCTTTTCTTATTTCAATTGCATTGTGTATTATTGTAGGATTTTTATTTCAATTTTTTACAAAAAAAGCTGAAACAACTTTGCGCATTAAAGAAAGCTTTGCAATTGCTGGATTAGGCTGGATTATAATTAGTTTATTTGGTGCATTACCATTTTGGATTAGTAAAGAAATACCAAGTTACTTGGATGCATGGTTTGAAACTGTATCAGGCTTTACTACAACTGGTTCATCAATATTAACCGATGTTGAATCTTTGAGTAAGGGTCTTTTATTTTGGCGTAGCTTTACTCACTGGCTTGGTGGAATGGGAGTCCTTGTATTTTTACTTACACTTGTTAAATCTAAACGTGGAGAAGGTTATTCTCTTCATTTACTAAGAGCCGAATCTCCTGGCCCTCAAGTAGAAAAATTACTTCCAAAAACAAGAGATTCAGCTAGAATAACTTATTTACTTTATATTGGTTTATCTATTATTAATTTATTATTTCTTTTAGCTGGTAAAATGCCTTTACTAGATGCATTTTGTATAATGTTTGGTACTGCAGGTACAGGTGGCTTTGGAATAAAAAATAGTAGTCTTGCAGATTATTCAACATATCTTCAAACAGTTACTACTATTTTTATGGCATTATTTGGTGTAAATTTTTCCATATATTTTCTTTTAGTTTCTAAACAGTGGAAAGAAGCCTTAAAGGATGAAGAACTAAGACTATATATAGGAATTATGCTATCTGCAATTGCATTATGCGCCCTTCCTTTAATAATTAATGGATCCATGGGAATTCTAAATGCAATTCACCATTCTGCATTTACTGTAAGTAGTATTATGACTACAACAGGTTATGCTACAGTTGACTTTGATCAATGGACACAGTTTGCAAAAACAGTTTTACTAGTAATAATGATATTTGGTGCCATGGCAGGCTCAACAGGTGGAGGAATTAAAACTTCAAGAATAATTATTGTAATAAAATCAATTAAAGCACAAATATATAAATTACTTCATCCTAGAAGTGTTAAATATGTAACTATGAATGGCAAGCCTCTTGATAGCATTATAATAAATCGTACCTTTCTCTATTTATCAATTTATGCAATTATATTAATCTTTTCTGTTTTATTAGTTTCTCTTGATAATTTTTCGATGGAAACAACATTATCTGCAGTTCTTTCTTGTCTTAATAATATAGGTCCTGGTCTTGATGCTGTTGGACCAACTTCAAATTTTTCTGTTTTTTCAAATTTTTCAAAATTAATATTATCGTTTGACATGTTATTAGGAAGACTTGAATTACTACCATTAATAGTTTTATTAATACCATCTACATGGAGAAATTAAATATTTAATTAAATAAATGATATAAATTACAATTTAAAACTACACCAATTTTGATGTAGTTTTTTTTATTGTAATAAAGTTGCTGCTTCATGTATTGCTTCACTTGTTGTTGGATGAGGAAATATTGTCTTAATTATATCCTCTTCATTCATACCCTTATTAATTGCTAGTGTTAATATACTAATTAATGTTGAAGCATCTGGACCTACAATAGTTGCCCCTACAATAACATTTTGTTTTTTATCTTTAATTAATTTAACAAAACCATTTGTTTCATTCATTGCCTGTGCTTTTCCATTTGCTCTAAAATAATATTTTGACGAAATATAATCATCATTATTTGCATCAATTAATCCAACGCTTGAAATTTCAGGATTAGTAAATATTACATTAGGAACAACATCATAATTTGCTTTAATTGGATTATTTAAAATATTTTCTACTGCAATAATTCCTTGATAAGTAGCAATATGTGCTAATTGCATAATATTTGTAACATCTCCTATTGCATAAATATTATCTACATTAGTTTTCATATGTTCATCTACAATGATTGCATTTTTATTAATTTTAATTGAAGTATTTGAAATTTCTAACCCTTCTATATTTGGAACTCTTCCAATAGCTAATAAAACTTTCTCGCTTTCTACAAATTCTTTTTTTTCTTTTTTTGTATATGTAACTATTGCAGTATTATTCTCACTTTTATTAATATTTTCTACTTTAGATGATAATAAAATCTTAATACCACTTCTTTTTGCTAATTTTAGTATTTCTTTTGATCCATCTAAATCTATAGTAGAAAGTATTCTATCTAAGTATTCAATTACTGTTACATCTACTCCTAAATTTTTATAAATAAACGCAAATTCCATACCAATAACTCCACCACCTATAATTGTGATTGATTTTGGTATTTTTGTTTCTTGTAATGCCTGTGTACTGTTAATAACAAACTCATTATTTATTCCAGGTATAGCAATATTAGAAAATGTAGATCCTGTTGCTATTATTAAATTATTAAATTTAATTTTTGTATCATTAACTCTAACAATTTTATCATCAACAAATTTTGCTATTCCATTGATAATCTCAACATTACTTTTATTAAGTGAAAATGCAATTCCATTTCTTAGTTTTTCACAAATATTATCTTTTCTTTCAATAATTTTATTCATATCAAAACTTACATTATCAACAGAAATACCAAATTCCTTAGAATTAAGTATATTTTCATATAAAGATGATGATTGAATTATTGTTTTTGTTGGAATACATCCAATATTTAAACATGTTCCTCCAAGTTTTTCTTTTTCAACTAATGCAACTTTTAATCCTTTTTTTGCTGCATAAAGTGCTGAACCATATCCTCCTGGTCCTCCACCAATAATTAATAAATCATAGTGTTTTTCCATATACTACTCCTTATTTAATATTATATCTGCAACAATTAGTCCATTTGCTGCTGCTTGTGCTAGGCTTCTTGTAAATCCTGCTCCATCTCCTAATGCATATATTCCTTTTGCATCATCTAGTTCAAAATTTGTACATTTAGGTCTCGCGCTATAAAACTTACATTCAATTCCATATAGTAAAGTATCGTAATTTGCTGTTCCAGGTGCTATCTTATCTAAAGCATGAAGAGTTTCTACAATATTATCTAATTGTCTTTTTGGTAAACATAGACTTAAGTCTCCAGGGATAGCTTTTAGTGTTGGCCTAACAGTTGATTGTGCCAATCTTTTTTCATTTGTTCTTTTTCCACTTTCTAAATCTCCAAGTCTTTGTACTAAAACTGTTCCTCCACTAAGCATATTCGCTAAAGATGCAACGGATTTAGCATATTCAATTGGTTCATTAAATGGTTCTGTAAATCTACTAGTACTTAATAATGCAAAGTTACTATTATCTGTTTTTTTATCTTCTTCTTTAAAAGAATGTCCATTTACTGTCAATATCCCATCAGTGTTTTCTGTTACGACATGGCCTCTTTCATTAAAGCAAAACATTCTTGTTATATCTCCGTATTTTTGAGTTCTATAAAGAATTTTAGGTTCATAAATTTTCTTAGAAAAATGCTCCCAAACTATTGATGGTAATTCTACTCTTACCCCAATATCTACTTGATTATTAGTACTTTCAATTTTATTTTTATCACACCATTTTCTAAAGTTACTTGCTCCAGCTCTACCTATTGCAAAAACAACATTTTCTCCTGTTGTAACATATTCTTTTCCTTTTTGTGTAAAAAAGACTTCTTTTGTATCTTTGTTTACATCTGTCATAGTTGCTAAAGTTTCAATTTGTATTTTCTCTTTAAGAAAGTCAACAAGCTTAACCATTGTTTTAAAGTTAGCATCTGTTCCTAAGTGCTTAACCTTAGCTTGTTGCATATGTAAATCATATTGTAGGCATAGTTTTTTTAGTTCATCATCAGGTTTATACGTTTCATCAGTTGCCCCAAAAGACATTAAAATTTCATCAGCTTGAAGTATATATTTCATTACTTCTTCTTTATCCATAATATCTGGTAACCATCCACCATATTCTGTAGATATATTATATTTTCCATCAGAGAAAGCACCTGCTCCACCCATACCTTCCATAATATTACATGGATCACATTTTATACATCTTGGTGTTTTACCTGTAACAATTGGACATGATCTTTTATCTAATCCTTTTCCTCTTTCAATTAATAAAATATCTAAATTTTCATTTTTTGAAATTAGCTTATGTGCAAGCATTAATCCTCCAATTCCCCCACCAATAATTACTACATCATACTTTTCTTTAATCATTACTCTTACTCCTTTAGTTTAAGTTTTATATTACTTTTTTCTTTATTTACATGTTCCTTAATATCATCATCAGGTTCATATAGAGATTGATAGCTAAATAAAGAGATTCCTTTTGTATTTAATAATTTTGCATCTTCTATTTGTCTTGATATGATATCTGTATTTTCTATCCACTCATATTTTCCATCTTTTGCGTATATATCTTCAGCAGCTATCTTATAAGCCGCAAGTCCAACTATTAAATCTACATCACTATCTTTTATTACCTGTATCCATTCATCTAATGTTTCCTTAAATGGTTTTGTAGGATGATCATATCCCCAATAAATTTGCGGTATGAGATAATCAACGGTTCCTGCATCTACCCATGCATTGAAATCTCCATAAACTGTATCTACAGAGTAGCTCATATTACCGCTTGGACTAATTCCATATACTAACCCTGCTTTTTTTACTTCTTTGTTTATTAATGCAACAAGATTATTTACATTGTCTTTCCTAAATCTACTTAATGAACATATATTTAAGCATCTTTCTGTATATATTTCAAAATCGAATTCTTCAGTTACATCATCAGGATAAAAATAGTCATCCATATGAATGCCATCAATATCATAGTCATTTACTAGCTCTTTTACAACACTTAAGATTAAATCTATAACTTCTTGATAAGCTGGATTCAAATAATATCTTCCGTTTACATTTTTAACATATGGTTTTTCTTCATTAATCCACTTTTTTATTATAAAATCATCACTAATACTACTTGCTTCTTCAACAGTGAAAGATCTCATTGGATTTATCCATGCTTCAACTCGTATAGATTTATTATGTGCTTTTTCTAAAAATATATTTAAGGGATCATAATCTATTTCTGGTAAAATTTGTGTTTTTGGATATATCTTGGAATCATAAAAAGCATCAGTAAATGAAACTGTATGAAGATATATAGTATTAATACCATCTTCAACAAAGTTATTTATTATTTCATCAACTTTTTTTGAAAAATTTTTTTCTGATAGGTTTTGCATATTATCTCTATAATCTACATAACTAAACCAAATTGCATTTATTTGTATTTCTTCGTATTGTAAAACTTCAGGAATTTCTTCAACTTTTTTTTCACAACCTGATAAAAATAATAGAACCGTTAAAAAAACTATGAATTTTCTCATAGTTTAATTATACATTTATTTGTTTCAAAATAACTATTTTTGCATTATTTTAGCAAATACATCATTCATATCTTCTTCAATGAATAAAACATCTTCACTTATATTTATTGCCTCTTTATTTACAACTACTATATGTTTTCCTCTAAAATAATGAACTAATCCTGCTGCAGGATATACATTTAAAGATGTACCAGCTACAATCAATAAATCTGCCTCACTTATTTCTTTTATAGAATCATTAATATCTTTTTGATTTAAATTTTGTCCAAATAATATTACATCGTGTCTTACTATACCATTATCATAAGTGCATCTTGGTATACCTTCATCATCTAGTAACTCTAGTATTTTTTTGCCGTCATATTTTTTATTGCATTTAGAACATGTTGCAGTATTTTGTGTTCCATGTAGTTCAATTACTTTATCAATTCCTGCTTCTTGATGTAAGCCATCAATATTTTGAGTAATAACTATAACATCTTTATTTTTTGATTTTAAAAACACAGGAAATTTATGTGCAATTGCAGGTTTCAGATCTTTTTTAAATAAATATTTAAATGAAAAATCAAAAAACTCTTTTGGATTAGTCTTGAAAAATGAAGTGGATAATATTTCCTCGCTACTAACAGAATATCCTAACTCTTTATTATAAAGCCCATTTTGGCTTCTAAAATCAGGAATTCCACTTGCGGTTGAAACTCCTGCACCAGTAAAATATACTATTTTATTAGCTTCATTTATATATTTTATTAAAGTATCTATTCTATTCAATTTATCTTTCTCTTTTCATTATAAATTCACTATATGGTAAAGACTCTATCCAATCACAAAACACTTGCCATTCAGGCAATTTGTGATATCTTCTTTGCCTATATATTGTTTTTAATTGTCTGTAATTTGTTGTCATCCTTGCAGTAAGTTTAAATCCTGCAGGATTTGAATATAGAATTTCTAAATATTTAACTTTTGCAATTTCATTTAGTGTAGTAGTATCTTTTCCTTCTTTTTTTAGATTTTTAATATCACTTATTAAATCATTGTATTCTTTAATTTTTTCTTTCATTATTTGTATTATTCTTGCATCAACATAATCTATATAAGCTGTATTTAAATCAAATTTAGTTATTCTATGCATTGTAGATTGAGAACTTATAAAATCAAGAAAATGATAACGTTCTGCTTCAACCCAAGCTTTATTTGTAAAAGTTAAATCAAATTGTACAATTATTCCATTTAAAAAATTATCATGGCCTTCGCCTATACTAGATGTAGCTAATTCAATTGTTCTTGTAGTTACCTCATCATCTAAATTTTCTATGTCTACACTCATTGGATACTTAGATCCTCTTACTGAGCTTTCAAAACCATAAATTTCTACATTATTTATAACATCATTAATTCTCATATAACTTCCTTTCTATCCTTTTGCTTTTAAAACCATCGCAAGAATGGCAACATCAGAAGGATCTACTCCAGAAATTCGTGATGCTTGACCAATTGTTATTGGTCGTATTTTACTTAATTTTTGTCTTCCTTCTAATGATAAGTTTGCAATACTATTATAATCTATTTCTTTTGGCAATTTAACATTGTCCATTGCTAAAAGTTTATTTGCTTCTTTTTTTGCTTTTACTATATAGCCTTCATATTTAACTTCAATATCTATTTGTTTACCAATTTCTTCTTCTATTGTTTTAGGTAAATATGGTTGTAAATTTAAACAATTCACTTTTGGTCTTTTTAATAGTTCTAATGCTGAAATTCCATCATGTAATTTTTCATAATCTAAAGATATTAATAGTTCATTTACAGAACTATTTATTGAAAATATTGTTTCTTTTAATAAATTTTTTCCTTCTTCTATTTTTTTAAGTTTAGTTTGATACTCGTTATATATATCATCACTAATCAATTCAAATTCTTTTGCTTTATCCATTAATCTTTGATCAGCATTATCATGTCTTAGTAAAAGTCTAAATTCTGCTCTTGAAGTTAATAGTCTATAAGGCTCTTGTGTTCCTTTTGTAACAAGGTCATCTATCATCACACCAATATATGCTTCATCTCTTTTTAGAATAAAGTCTGGTCTTCCTTTTAGCTTATTTATAGAATTTATTCCAGCTATTAATCCTTGTGCAGCTGCTTCTTCATATCCAGATGTTCCATTTATTTGTCCTGCTGTAAATAAATTTTCTATTAGTTTGTTTTCTAATGTAGGCTTTGTTTGAAGTGGATCTATTGCATCATACTCAATAGCATATGCAAACTTTTTTATTATTGCATTTTCAAATCCAGGTAAAGTTTTAACCATTTTTTCTTGAACATCACGTGGTAAAGATGATGAAAATCCTTGTAAATATATTGTATCCATCTTTAACGATTCTGGTTCTAAAAATAATTGATGCCTTGGTTTGTCTTTAAATCTTACTAATTTATCTTCTATAGATGGACAATATCTTGGGCCTACTCCTTTTACTACACCTGAATACATACTTGATTTATCTAGATTTGCAAAAATTAATTTATGAGTTTCTTCATTAGTATGTACTAAGTAACATGGAACTTGTTTTTCAAAGGGAATTATTTCCTTTGTCTTATAACTAAATGCTACAAATTCTTTACTTCCTGGTTGATATTCAGTTTTAGAGAAGTCTATTGAATCTCTAAGTATTCTTGGTGGTGTTCCAGTTTTTAATCTAAATAGTGTTAATCCAGCTTCTTCTAATGATTTAGATAATTTATTTGTAGTTGGTTCTAAATCTGGTCCCCCTACTGTTACTTCATCAGAAATCATATTAACTGCATTCATATATGTACCTGTAGTTAATATGACAATTTTTGAATATAGCTTTGTTCCATCATCAAAAATAACTCCTTGAATTATATTATCTTCAATAATTAATTCTGTTACCATATTTTCCATAACAGTTAAATTTTCTTGGTTCAAAAGGACTTTTTGCATATATTTTTGATAAGCAATTTTATCTGATTGTACTCTTAAAGCTCTTACTCCAGGCCCTTTATTTGTATTTAATATCTTAAATTGTAATGCAGTCTTATCTGCAGTAATACCCATTTGTCCGCCAAGTACATCTATCTCTCTTACAACAACACCTTTTGCTGGACCTCCAATAGATGGATTACATGGCATTTTTGCTATATTTTCAATTGATAGGCTTATTAGAGCAGTTTTAATATTTTGTTTAGCACATATTAGTGCAGCTTCTATACCTGCATGGCCTCCACCTACAACAATAACTTCATAATTTTTCATTCATTAATTCCTTTTAGGATTTCTTGATCATCCTTGGTTAAACTTTCTTCTGTAACAATATAAAAACTATAATTAATATCTTTTAAATCTAAATAATACTTAAGTAACATTATATGTCCTAAGATTCTTTTAAAGCTATCATCATGATTTCTTGTATTAAATACCAAAGGTATAGCTATAATAACTTTATTATTTTCTAATTTATAATATTCTAATCTTTTTTCACGTATTAAATTAAATCCTTCTAATTCATTCATCATATTTTTAGCTATTTTTAAATGTGTTGGATTATATTTTAGGTTGTTTACTTTTCCTATAGCTTTTGAGACTTTATGAATAAGCCGAGTATCTTGTAAAGAGTCTTTACTAAGGCTACCTGTTGCAACACTCCATAAATCTATTCCATCTTTTGTCGCAGATTCTAATACTTTTGATGTTAAATCTTTATCATAATTATCTAGATAAAAATAGCTTTCTAACTTATTTGATATATTAATACCAAAGGTACTTAGATAAATAGGATTTTGAAAAAATACAACGTCTTCTAAGTAAATACAATTCATTGATTTTGGTATCTTTTTTTGTTTACTTACTTTTAAAATAGCTTCTTTTAAATCATTCTTTGTAGAGTATCCATTTAAAGTTTCATATTTGTTCCACATTTGATTTAAGCTTAATTTATTTAGCTCTTTAAATTTTCCATATCCTACAATTGATCTTTCTTTTTGATGTATTCTTTCTTTTACATAGAAAAATAATAAGTCTCCTTTAACAAAATTACTAAATTGTTTTTGACTTGAGAGTCTCCAAAAATTCATCGTTGTATTACCATTTAAACGATGATATTCAATCATTTTATTATCTGTAACATAAACAATTGAACTCATTTTTTACCTCAAAATATTCCGTAGCTATTCCCCTTTTCATCAATACCCATATTAAGTGCAGCTGGTTTTTTTGGAAGTCCTGGCATTGTCATAATTGACCCTGTATAAACTACTATAAACCCTGCTCCTGCGGATACCTTTATATCTCTTACATTTATATTGAAATTAGTAGGTCTACCTACTATCTTTGGATTATCTGTTAAAGACATAGGTGTTTTTGCCATACATATTGGTAAATTATTAAAATTATTTTCATTTAATTGAATTATTTTTTCTTTTGCTAAATCATCAAATACTACATCATTTGCACCATAAATTTTTTGTGCAATGGTTTTAATTTTATTTTCTATTGTTTCATTTGTATCATACAAAAATTCAAAGTTGTTATTATTTTCACATATATCTACTACTTTTTGTGCAAGCTCTACCATACCTTTGCCACCTTGAGCCCATCCATCAGCTTCTTCAACTGGATATCCTTTTTCAAAGCACCAATCTTTTAAAGCTTTTATTTCTTTTTTTGAATCTTTAGAAAATTTATTTATTGCAACTATAAATGGCAAATTAAATTCTTTTATACTTTCAATATGTTTTTCTAAATTTGAACAACCTTTTATTAATGCTTCAATATTTTCTTCATCCAAATTATCTTGATTAACTTCACCATGTAATTTTAATGCTCTGATAGTTGCAACTATAACTATTGCACTTGGTTTTAAATTTCCTGCTCTACATTTAATATCTAAAAATTTTTCAGCACCCAAATCTGCACCAAATCCAGCTTCAGTAACTACATAATCACCAAGTTTTAATGCAGTTTTAGTTGCAAGAATAGAATTACATCCATGTGCTATATTCGCAAATGGACCACCATGTATAAATACTGGCGAATGTTCTAATGTTTGTACTAAATTTGGCTTTAATGCATCTTTCATAATTACAGAAAGTGCCCCACCAATTTTTAAGTCTCCTATTGTAACAGGTTTATCATCATATGTATAAGCTACTATACATTTATTTACTTTTTCTTCAAAGTCTTTTAAATCATTTGACAGACATAATATAGCCATTATTTCAGTTGCAACTGTGATCACAAATTTATCTTCTCTTTCAATTCCATTTGTTTTCTTTTTTTGTGCAATAGTAATGTCTCTTAATGTTCTATCGTTCATATCTAAACATCTAGTCCATACCACTTTACTAGGATCTATATTTAAAGGGTTTTCTTGATATATAGAATTATCTAGAATTGCTGATACAAGATTATTTGCAGTAGTTATTGCATGCATATCTCCAGTAAAATGAAGGTTAATATCCTCCATTGGCACAACTTGAGCATATCCTCCTCCAGTTGCTCCTCCTTTTAGTCCAAAAACTGGTCCTAATGAAGGTTCTCTTAAGCAGCCAATAACTTTTTTATTCAATAAGGATAATCCATCTGTAAGACCAACTGTTATTGTAGATTTCCCTTCTCCTGCCTTGGTTGGATTTATTGCAGTTACAAGGATTAATTTACCATTTTCATTTCCATTAATTTCTTTCCAAATATTATGATCGATTTTAGCCTTATATTTTCCATAATTTTCTAAATATTCATCTTTAATATTTATTTTTTTTGCAATATTTCCTATTGGTTCTAAAACAACTTCTTGTGCAATCTTTATATCAGTATTCATTATCTTCTCCTACATCTTCTTTCTGCCTTCAAGTGCTTTTATTAAAGTTAATTCATCTGCATAGTCTAGATGACCTCCCATAGGTATACCATGAGCTAATCGAGTTACCAAAACTTCTTCATTCTCTAATAGCTTATCTAAATATAATGCAGTCGTTTCTCCTTCAAGAGTTGGATTTGTTGCAATAATAACTTCTTCAACGCCTTCTTTAATTCTTTCTAACAATTGCTTTATGTTTAAATCTTCAGGAAGTATACCTTTATTTTGTGATATAACACCACCCAACACATGATATACACCTTTGTACTCTAATGTCTTTTCCATAGCTATAATGTCTTTGCTTGATTGTACAACACATATTTGTTTTGTGTTTCTTGTTTTATCTTTACAAATCAAACACTTGTCATCTTCACTATAATTCCCACATATTTTACAATGTTTTATTTTTTCCTTTGAATCTTTAAGTGCATCTATAAATCTATATATTTCTTCACTATTTTTTTCAAGGATGAGTAATGCATACCTTTCTGCAGTTTTATTTCCAACACCTGGTAGCATTTTAAAACATTCAATTAAGTTAGCTAAGCTTTCTGGATACATTAAAACATTCCTGGTATACTCATACCACCTGTAAGACTTTTCATTTTGTTTTCTTTGTCTTGTAACGCTTTATCACTTGCGTTATTAAAAGCAATCACTAATAAGTCTTGTAACATTTCTTTATTGTCAACTTCTAATAATTCACTATCGATCTCAACACTTTCTACAATATTGTTTCCTTTCAATACTATCTTAACACCATCGCCTCCAGCTGTTCCTATATACTCGCTTTTAGCTAGTTCTTCTTCAACTTTTCCAAGTTGACTTTGCATTTGTTCTGCTTGCTGCATTAATTTTTGAATATCCATTTAGTTTTCCTCCTCGATTATTTCAACATTTTCTAAACCAAATAAATCTATTACTCTTTCAATGGGTTCTTTTTCTTTTACTACTTCTTTTTTTATATCATACCTTACAACCTTATATTTACTTGGCAAGGTCCCAATAGCCACTCTTTCTCTATACATATCTAAAACTTCTTTATATTGTTCTTCTGTAAGTGCATATATCATTTTATCTATACCCAGGGTTCCTTCTAAAAATTGATATAGCTCTTTATTCATTTGTTTCTCATTTATATTATTCACAATAGGTTCAATAGCACTCATAACAAGAATACAATCATCTCCACTTGCTGCAATCTGAGTTTTATTTAAAAGATTAACATACTTTGCTAAATTAAAATCATACCTGTAATCATTAATAAACTTAAACTTATTTTCATCTTCTGTTCTTTGATCTCTTGTACATTGAACAACTAACTGAAGTAAGGTCTCATTATCTAAGATTGTATCTAAAGCCTTAGATTTATTTTTTTTCTTAGTATTTATAGATAATTCATTTTCTTCAAATACTTCTTCATTTATTTCATTAGTACCTTTTTGCAGAGTTAATTCTTGTGAAACTTCCACATCATTTTCTATCAACATCTCACTGCTGTCTTGTTTTTCAGCTTCATCTTCTTTTTCAATTTCTTCTGTTATATTTTGTTTTTCTTCTTTTTTTGATTCTGCTTCTTTTACATTAATTAGATTGTTGTTGCCTATATTCATAAGCTTTAAGCAAGCTACTTCAAAATAACTAAATATATTTGTCGCAGTTGCGTATGATTCGCTAGTTGTCATCAATATATCAATCATTTTTAATAAATCTTCTTCTTCATAACGTTTAAGTATATCTTCAACATTTTCTATATTAAGAGAATCTAACACATCAATTTCTTTTGTATAAGAATACAAAATAGATTCTTTGAATATATTTATAAAATCATTTGTAAGTCTTTTAAAGTCTATACCTCTTACTAAAAACTCTTTTAATTGATTTAATACATCTTTTGCCTCTTTATTATGTATCTTTTTAATTAATTCAACTTTGTCTGCAGTTGATGTTAATCCATATATTTCCTTAATTGTATTTTCATTTATTTCCTTATTATCACCAGAATAAGCTATACACTGATCTAATATGCTTAGTGCGTCTCTCATTCCTCCATCTGCAAGTGAAGCAATCATTTTTTTAGCTGTATCACTTACCGATATATTTTCTTTACCTTCAATATAAGAAAGACGTTTAATAATACTATCCTTATCAACCCTTAAAAAATCAAATCTTTGGCATCTTGAAATAATAGTAGGTAAAACCTTATGAGGTTCAGTAGTTGCCAAAATAAAAATTACATGTTCTGGTGGCTCTTCTAAAGTCTTCAATAAAGCATTAAATGCATTAGGAGATAACATATGTACCTCGTCAATTATATAAACTTTATACTTGCTTTGAAACGGAACATATTTTAATTGCTCGATTATATTTCTTACATCATCAACACCTGTATTACTTGCAGCATCTAATTCAATTATGTCTGGATTTAATCCTTTATCACTAGCAATGCATATTTCACATTTATTACAAGGAGCTTCTTCTTGATTTAGACAATTTACACTTTTAGCGAATATTTTCGCAACACTTGTTTTACCTGTCCCTCTAGTTCCAGTAAAAAGATATGCATGTCCTAGTTTATTTTTTTTAAGAGTTTGCTTTAATGTTTTTACTATATAATCCTGTCCTACAACATCCTCAAAAGTTGTTGGACGATATTTTCTGTACAATGCTTTATATGACATTCATTGTTCTCCTGACTTATTAATTATAGCAAAATAAAGGCATATTTAATATAGAATACCCTTTAAATATGCACTTTTTTATCTTATATAATTATTGTAATTTTTTCCTTTTTCCCTTGAAATATTCTTTTAGAATATTAGAGCACTCTTCTTCTAAAATGTGTTTTTCTACATTTGGATAATGGTTTAAACCTCTTATTTTATTTAAATTGAAGTTACTGCCATAACTTCCTCCTTTAGGATTATTTGCTCCAAAATATACATTTTTAATTCTTGACTGCATAATTGCACCTGCACACATTGGACATGGTTCAAGTGTTATATAAATATCACAACCATATAAATGCCATGTATTTAATTTTTTACAAGCTTGTTCTATTGCTAATATTTCAGCATGTGCAATTGCACTATTCAAACTTTCTCTTAAATTATGTGTTTTAGCTAAAATCGTGTCATCTTTTACAATTACACAACCAATAGGTACTTCATCTATATCTTTAGCCTTGTTCGCTTCTTCTATTGCAATTCTCATGTATTTTTCTATCATTTACTTCACCTAAATAAAAGGTACACACAAGTAGAGGTTTGTATGGCTGCTGTCTTCCGACCCTGACCAAGTTATATACATACTTGTTGTACCTCCAATATTGTAACAAAAATCTTTCTTTCTATCAATAGAATTGTTTCACGTGTAACAATTAAACGATTTGTGTTTTTCCACCCATATATGGTTGTAAAGCTTTTGGAATATTTACACTTCCATCTTCATTTAAATTATTTTCTAAAAAGGCAATAAGCATTCTTGGAGGAGCAACAACCGTATTATTTAATGTATGAGCAAAATATTTTCCGTTTTCACCATTAACTCTAATTCCAAGTCTTCTAGCTTGTGCATCTCCTAAATTAGAACAACTTCCTACTTCAAAATATTTCTTTTGTCTTGGAGACCAAGCTTCAACATCACAACTTTTAACTTTCAAATCAGCAAGATCTCCAGAACAGCATTCTAGCGTTCTTACTGGAATATCTAAGGTTCTAAAAAATTCTACAGAGTTTTTCCAAAGTTGATCATACCAGTACATAGAATCCTCTGGTTTACAAACAACAATCATTTCTTGTTTTTCAAATTGGTGTATTCTATAAACTCCTCTTTCTTCAATACCATGTGCGCCCACTTCTTTTCTAAAACAAGGCGAATAACTTGTAAGTGTTTGAGGTAAGCTATTTTCTTCTAAAATTGAATCAATAAATTTTCCTATCATAGAATGCTCACTTGTACCAATTAAATATAGATCTTCACCTTCAATTTTATACATCATGTTTTCCATTTCAGCAAAACTCATAACTCCTGTTACAACATTTCCATGAATCATATATGGAGGAATACAATATATAAAGCCTTTGTCTATCATGAAATCTCTTGCATAAGATAGTATTGCTGAGTGTAATCTTGCAACATCACCCATTAAATAATAAAATCCGTTCCCACTAGTTTTGCGAGCACTATCAAGATCTATACCATTTAGTCGTTCCATTATATCAACGTGATACGGAACTTCAAACTCTTTTTCAATTGGTTCGCCGAATCTTTCCACTTCAACATTTTCACTATCATCTTTACCAATTGGAACAGATTCATCTATAATATTTGGAATGGTTAGCATTCTTATTTTTATATCTTCAGATAAATTAGCTTCTAATTCTTCTAATTTGGTGATTTCTTCATTAATTAATGAAATTCTTTTTTTAGTTTCTTCTGCTTCATCTTTTTTACCAAGTCTCATTAAGTTTCCAATTTCTTTTGATGTACTGTTTCTTTCAGCTCTTAAATCATCAGCTTTTGTTTTTGCTTCTCTAAATTTTTTATCTAGTTCAATCACTTCATCAACTAAAACTAGTTTGGAATCTTGAAATTTCTTTTTAATATTTTCCTTAACAATCTCTGGATTTTCTCTAATTAATTTGATATCTAACATTCTATTTTCTCCTTTAAAATAAAAAAACACCATTATAGGGACGAAATATCGTGGTGCCACCCTTTTTATTAAATTGTTTCACGTGTAACAATTTAATCACTTTATACTTATAACGGAAGTAACCGGGAATTTTTATTCCACTCAGAGGTAGATTTCAATAATGCTTGTAATAGTTTTCACCTTGCACTATCTCTCTTAAACAAAACAATTATTTACTTATTCTCATCTATGATTTGTAATCATATTTAAACATTGTAAATATTTTTTGTCAACTTATCATGTTATAATTAATACATTCAGGAAGGATTATACTGTGAAAAAAGCTATATTAACTTTAATTATTTTTTTAATTTTTATAACAGGTTGTAAAAATAAAGTAATTCACGATGATCAAGGAAATATAATTACACCCGAACCTACATCAGAAAGTGAAAAAACATTATATATGATTCAACAAGCAATAGATGATTATAATGATGATAAAATATCGGAAAGAGAAATTGAATGGAATACAACCATTAGTCCATTACCTATAGAAATTAAAGAGATTCCTCAAATAAGTTCATTAAATACCTTGAAAGACATAAAAATTGAAGATAGAATAACTAACACTGTCTTTGACGGTGCTTATGTGCTAGATAAATATATAATGATATTTGAAATATACAACTTCGGAAATAATTTTTGGTTAAATGGCAAAACATCCTTTCAGGTTGATGTTAAAAGTATATTAGTAAATAATCCCGAATTTACAGAAATAAAAACTATCTTAGATAGTCTGTTAAAAGATGATTTAGATATTTTAGCTTCTTTATATGGAATTGACGTAGAATTGGGAGAAGAAAGTTCTACTTATCCTGGTTTCTATAAATTGTTATCCACAAATAAATTTAACTACAAAACAATTGCAGAATTAAAAGAAAAAGCAGAGTCAATATTTACGTCTGAATTTTTACTTCCTTATTATGAGGTGTCTTTTGAAAATGAAGATCCAATATATAGAGAAATTGACGGTATTTTATATTGTTCTATGAGTGATTCTGATATATTTGATGGATTACCGTATGATACTACAAGAATAGTCGCAATAGAAGAAAATGGAAGCGAAGTTTTAATTGATATTGTTTTAAAATTTGGAGATGATATCGATTCAGAACTTCAGCGTATAATATTAGTTAAAACAGAAAATGGTTTAAGATTGAATAATGCTTATTAAAAAAGTGGATATAATTTATCCACTTTTATAAATCAAATATTTTTTTTAATTCATGTATAACAGAAAATTCATCATTTGTAGGAATTATATGTTTTGCAATCTTTTTAATATCTTCATGAGAATTTTCTAAAGCATATGTTTCTTCAGCACAATTAAACATTTCATAATCATTTAAATAATCGCCAAATACTATAGTTTCTTTTTTACTTATACCTAGTCTTTGTTGTAATATACCAACAGCCACACCCTTATTAACATCTCTACTTAAAATATCAAGCCATTCGTGTGTGCTTACTAGAACAATATAATCTTCATAAAATTCATTTAATAATGGATATACATAACTTTCTGTTCCATTAGGATCTAAAATAGATATTTTACAAATTTCATCAGTAACATCCTGGAAATTATCTACAATAGTAATTTTATCGTAATATTCATTAAAATAAGGAGATGAAACTTCATTCATATCTTTAATATATGCACTTTCTTTTCCGCATAAAACCAAATATGCACCATCAATCCCATCAACTATTTCACTTAGTCGATCTATCATGACAAAATCCATACCTTTAAACCTAAACAATTTTCCATCTTTATTAATATGTGCACCATTTTCAGCTATATAAATGATGTCATCATTTTTATTAAATTTGTTACGTAAGTTAAAATATTGTCTTCCACTTGCAACTGCAAATAATACCCCTTTTTCATTTAACTTATCTATTATTTCTAAAGTTTCTGGGTGCATTTTTTTATCACTGTTTAAAAGTGTACCATCCATATCTGTAACAACCAATTTAATCGAATTTTTCATTTTGCTGGCCTCCATTACATATATAAATGCTACACTATTTTTTGAAATATATCTATTGAAAATATAATTACTTTAAATATTAAATGAATAAATTAATTACTTAGTTATTTTTTAAAGTGTCTTTAGTAATTGTAAATTCTATAGTTAAAGATTTTATATATCAAAGTCTATTTAATAACAATGGTATTTTATTTGTTATTAGATAATTTTCACAATTAAAATAGACACTCAAAATATAAAACAGGTAATATATATGCTCAAAGTTAAATCCTCAATCAAATTGACAATGCCACTGTGCATTAATATAGTAACTCTATTATAGAAAGTGTGTGTTTATTATGAAATATGAACCTAAAATTGAAAAAGAATTTTTATGTCCTCTTGAATATGGCCTAGATATTTTCGGTGGAAAATGGAAATCAAGAATTATATGTGTGTTGTCAGCTAATGATGTTATGCGATATGGTGAATTAAGAAAAGAGTTGGGTAATATTGCTGATGCGGTACTTGCTTCAATGCTAAAACAACTGCTTGCCAATAACATGATAAACCGAATACAATACAATGAAATCCCGCCAAAGGTGGAATACTCCTTAACTGAAAAAGGAAGATCTATATTGCCAATTTTACAAAGTATTTGTGTATGGTCAAGAGAAAATACAACAGAAGAATTATCACGAAAGCTTCCTCCATGCATGAATTGTGATCAATAGGTATATATCACTAACTATGAAGTTTATTAGTTGCTCACAACTTTCCTAATATATTTACACTTACGAGTATCTTTGATATTTTTTGAATATTATTAATACTAGGAGGTAAATAATATGAGTGCAAAAGCATATTTAGAGATTACAATGGTAACAAACAATGAAAATCGTCCGGCTGCAGCTAAAATTTATACTGACTACCGTGAACCTTTTCTTGCCCAAATTAAAGGAGCAGTATCTAAAGACTTGCTAATTCGTGATGAAGATGTACAAGTTTTACATGGATTTGATAGTGTCGAGAATGCAAAGGCATATCTTGATACTGAAATGTTTAAGAATGATGTATTTGTTGGACTTCAGCCTCTTTGGAGTGACGATCCAGAAGTTAAAATTTATAGTGTAGCATAAAGAATAGTAAAAGTGTCATTTACATGGCACATGATATGTAAAGGTGGTTTTAAATAATTAAAAACCGCCTTTTTTTAAATAAAATTATTCAATCTATATTTGAAAAGTAAAGTAAAATATGTTTTGTAGACAATATTTTGATTATACACCAAATAACATATGGTTTAATATTTCTAATTTCATTCTTACCTGCATAAAAATATTAAAAAAACAAACTGAATTTTTTTATCAGTTTGTTTTATTTATTAGTAAAATATCATAAATGTAGATAATATTTTTATCCACATTATTTAATACGAATAATATATGGATTTTTGTTAATTTAATAATATTTGTAATTTTACCACATTATTTTCTTTATTTTTTTACATTTTATTTGTAGATAATAATTTTATTCACAATTAGTCGGATAATATTTCCGTAAATAAACTAATTAAGTCATTTTTATTTGGATCATCTAATTCTTTAATCTCATCAATTATAGAATAATCGAATTTTTTATTCAATAATATTTTTTCTAATTTATCGCTTATACCAATATCCATTGAATCACTAAATACAGATACTTTAGTTATTGTATTATTTTCAATAATAAATTTGATGTTTATTTCTCCCCAAGGGAATTTATTTATTATTTCATAATTACTTTCGACTTCTTTTCTATATAACCATTTTGGATCACTATATTTTTCTAAATTTACTTCGTTTATTTCTAAATTTTCTATTGGAAGCCAAAATACTTCTACTACGGATTCTTTAAGATCTTTTTTAAGAGTTTCTATATCTAAATCTTTAACAAATTTACTTATATTTTCAACTCTACTTCTTATACTGTCTACTCCATTAGCTTCTAGTTTACTTTTTGATACTTTTAAATATTTTGATAAGTTATTTAAATTACTATTTAAAAGAATAGTACCATGATGATAAGATATATCATTAGTTAAATAAAAGGCATTTCCGCTTATTTTTTTATCTCCAATTAAAATATCATTTCTTCCACTAAAATATGCATATGCACCATGCTTATTTAAAGCTTCTTTAATAACAGTTAATTGTCTATTCAAGTCATAGTTTTGTCTATGCATTATAAAAGTAAAATTTAAATTTCCTAAATCGTGATAAACAGCACCGCCTCCAGATAATCTTCTTGCGAGTTTAACATTATCTTTATTCATTGCATTTATATTACATTCTTTAAATGCACTTTGATTTTTTCCTATAACAACTGTGTTATCATTTTGCCATAAGTAGAAAATTAAATCATTTTCATTACAAACTTCTAGTAATTTTTCCTCTAATGCTAAATTATAATAAGGATCATGACTTTTACTTTCTATATAGTATACCTTACTTATCCCCATACTTTAATATTGGATTACGAGCTGCAGTTATTTCATCCATCCTTCCATACTTTGTTGTCATAGGAGCTTTATGTAAATCTACACTATTACTATATGCTTCCTCATGGACTTTTCTTAATATCCCAATTACTTCATCTAATGTATTTTTACTTTCTGTTTCTGTTGGCTCTATCATCAAAGCTTCATGAACAATTAAAGGGAAATACATTGTTGGTGGATGTATACCGTAATCTATAAGTCTTTTTGAAACATCTAATGCAGAAAACCCAGTTTCTTTTTTAAATCTTGTTAAATCTAATACAAATTCATGCATACATACTTCATCAATTGCAACATCATATAAATCCTTAATATTATTCATTATATAATTTGCGTTTAATACAGCATTTTCACTTGTCTTTTTAATTCCATCATTACCAAGGCTTAGCATATAAGTAAGTGCTCTTACAACAATCCCAAAATTACCATAAAAATCTTTTACTTTTCCTATAGACTCTTTATTTTCTTCAAAATAATACTTATCATCTTTTTTTAGAACTACAGGTTTAGGAAGATATTTACTTAATTTTGATTTGCAGCAAATCGCACCAGAACCTGGTCCTCCTCCTCCATGAGGAGTACTAAATGTTTTATGCAAATTTAGATGTAAACAGTCAAATCCCATTTCTCCTGGTCTTGAGATTCCCATTATTGCATTTAAATTAGCTCCATCATAATATGCTAATCCACCTGCATCATGTACTAATTTTGTAATTTCTAATATATCTTTTTCATATAAGCCTAAAGTGTTTGGATTTGTAAGCATAATACCAGCTATTTCATCACTAAGCACTTTTTTTAATTCTTCTTTTGAAACTATTCCATTATCACTTTTAATTGTTAAAACATCAAATCCACACATAGCTGCACTGGCTGGATTTGTACCATGAGCACTATCTGGAATAATTATTTTTTTTCTTTTATAATCTTTTCTTTCATCATGATATTTTTTTATTAACATTAAACTAGTGAATTCTCCATGTGCACCTGCTGCTGGTTGAAAACTTGCATCATCCATACCAGTTATTGTACATATATATTTTTTTGTTAAATCTAATACTTTTAATGCCCCTTGAACCGTTTTTGTATCTTGTAATGGATGTATATCACTAAACCCTTCAAAAGATGCTACTTCTTCATTTAATTTAGGATTATATTTCATCGTACAAGATCCCAATGGATAAAATCCATCATCAACACTATAAGTTTCTTTTGATAAAGCAGTATAATGTCTTACTATTTCTACTTCAGAAAGCTCTGGAAGTTCAAGTTTTTCATTTCTTAAATATTTACTATCTAATTCATATGAAATATTACACTTAGGCAGTTTTAATGCTTTATGATCTTTTGTACTTGTTTCATAAATTAATTTCATAAAGTAACCTCCTTAAGTAAAGATACAAATTTGTTAATATCTTCAATTGAATTTGCTTCAGTTACACATACTAACATCTCTTTATCACTTATTTCTAATCCTCCTAAAATATCATTTTTATCTAAATATTCATTAATCTTAGATACCTCAATAGGAGTTTTAATAACAAATTCATGAAAAAATTCTTTATTATATTTTAAAGAAAATCCATCAATTTTAACAATTTCATCTTTAGTATAATGTGCTAAATCAAAACATCTTTTAGCTATTTCATTTAATCCTTTTGGCCCAACATACCCCATATACATAGCACTTCTTAATGCACAAAGAGATTGATTACTACAAATAGAACTTGAAGCTTTTTCTCTTCTAATATGTTGTTCTCTTGTTTGTAAAGTTAAAACAAATCCTCTTTGTCCTTTATTGTCAGTAGTTTGTCCTACAATACGTCCTGGTAATCTTCTCATTAATTCTTTTTTAGATGCAATAAATCCATAGTAAGGACCTCCAAAACTTAAAGGTAATCCTAAACTTTGTCCTTCTCCTACTGCAATATCTGCACCTGATTCATTTGGAGTAGATATTAAGCCTAAACTTATAGGATTACATCCAATGATATATTTAGATCCTGTATTATGAACAATATTTCCAAGTTCTTTTGTATCTTCTAATAAACCAAAATAATTAGGTTGCTCAACATAAAAACAAGCACTTTTATCACTTAATTTTAAAGCTAAATCTTCTTTATCAGTTAATCCATCCTTTATTTCTACTTCAATTATTTCTATTCCATATGCATAAGCATAAGTTTTCATAACTTCCATAGTAGAAGGTTTAATACTTTTAGAAACTATAACTTTTTCTTTATTTTTAATTAATGTCATGTTCATTGCTTCACATGCTGCAGTTGCACCATCATATACAGATGCATTTGATACATCCATACCTGTTATATTACAAATCATTGATTGATATTCAAATAATCCTTGTAATAAACCTTGAGATATTTCAGGTTGATATGGTGTATAAGATGTTACAAAATTACTTAGAGAACTTAAATTTTTTACAGCACTAGGTATGTAGTGTTTATAAGCACCAGCACCTCTAAATATTGTAGGATACACTTTATTTTCTTTAGAAATTTTTTTCATAAAATTATAAACTTCTAATTCACTTTTTCCTTCATCTAAATCAAGCAATCCTTCATACTTTGCACCTTCAGGAAGATGATTGAAAAGCTTGGAAATATCATTAACTCCACAAGCCTCTAGCATCTCTAAGATTTCTTTATTTGTATTAACTACATATGACATATTATTCTTTTATAGATTCCTCATATTCTTCTAAACTTAGTAATTCTTCCTTATCACTAATATTTATATATTTACATAACCATGTTCCATAAGGGTCTCTATTTATTGCTCCTGGATCATCAACAATCACTTCATTTATTTCTACAATTTCACCAGTAAAAGGAGAATATATATCACTTACAGCTTTAACTGATTCAGCATCTCCAATAGTATCTCCAACTTCACATTCTTGTTCTTCTAAATTGACAAAAACAACATCTCCCATTTCAGACTGTGCATAGTCACTTAGTCCTATATAAGCTGTAGTTTCATCTTCAAACTTTACCCATTCATGAGTTTTTGTAAATAATACATTTTTTAATTCATCCATAATTTTAATCTCCTTATCTTTTATAAAATGGAAGGGCAACTATTTCTGCCTTTATTTTTCTATTTCTTACTAAGCATTCAACAATATTTCCTATAGTTGAATAATCTTTATCTACTATAGCCATTGCATATGCTCCATTTAAATGTGGAAGAAATGTTCCACTTGTAATAATTCCAATTTTTTTATCTTTAAAATAAACTTCAGATTCTTCTCTAACAATTCCTCTATCAATAACTTTTAAACCAACTCGAGTTTTATTATTATCTTTTAGAGCTTTTTTTCCTATAAAATCTATTTTATCAAATTTTACAAAATTTCCTAATCCTATGTCTAAAGGTGAAATATTTTCATTCATTTCATGTCCATACAAAGGCATGGATCCTTCTAATCTTAGTGTATCTCTACTACCTAGTCCACAAGGTATAATACCAAATTCTTTTCCATTTTCTAATAATAAATTATAAATTTTTATACCATCATTAGAATCAAAATATAGCTCAAATCCATCTTCAGCAGTATATCCAGTCCTAGATATTAATACTTTTGTACCATCAATATCAACATCATCTATAAATGAATAAAATTTTTCAGGAATTTGATTTGTTATCTTTTTTAATACATTTTCACTATTTGGTCCTTGAATTGCAATTTGACAAATATTATCACTTGCATCATAAATAATTACATTATCTATTAAATGATCTAAAATCCATGAATAATCTTTTTCTTTATTAGCTGCATTTACGACAAGCATATATTCTTCTTCATTAGTTCTATATACTAGCAAGTCATCAATAATTCCGCCATTATCATTAAGTAATAAAGAATATCTAATCTTATTTACTTTTAAATTAGTAATATCATTACTAATAATATAATTTATAAATTTTAAAGCATCCTTTCCTTCAATAATAAATTGACCCATGTGACTTACGTCAAATAAGCCTACATTATTTCTTACTGCATTATGTTCTTCAATTATGCTTGAATATTGTACTGGTAAATTATAACCAGCATATTCAACCATTTTTCCATTTAATTTTAAATGGATGTCGTATAACGGTGTCTTCTTTGCCATAATTCTCCTTTATATAATATCTTTATTCTAATTATACATAATTTAAGTTTAAATTATATTATTTAACATATAAGAATAATAAATATTAATTATTTATTATTAAAAAGACCATTTTATATTTTTATAAAATAGTCTTTTCATAATTTAATTTACTTCTTCTTCTTTTTCAAGAATAGCGACTCTACTTACTTTAGATTCATCACCAACTTTTATCAGTCTTACTCCTTGTGTATTTCTACTTAAAACAGGTACTTGATCCGTTGAAATTCTTATAATAATTCCATCTTCGGTAACTATCATACAGTCATCGCCTTCTTTTACTGCTCTCATAGATATTAAATCACCATTCTTTTGAGTTACCTTAATAGCTTTAACACCTTTTCCACCACGATTTGTCAAACGATAATCTTCAATTAGTGATTTTTTACCATAACCATTTTCTGTTATAGATAAAACTGTATCTCCTTCATTATTAGTTGCAAAACCAACAATTGTTGAATCACCTAATTCAATACCTTTAACTCCTCTAGTATTTCTTCCCATTGAACGAACATTACTTTCTTTAAATCTTATTGCTTGTCCATTAGATGCACCTAGTATTATTTCATCTTTACCAGTTGTAAGTTTAGCTTTAAATAGCTCATCTCCCTCATCAATATTAATCGCAATTTTTCCATTTTTATTAATTCTATGGAAATTATCTATAGTAACGCGTTTAACAATACCTTTTTTTGTTACAAAGAATAAGTATTTATATTCTTCATTATCTCTATATACAGGAACTAAAGCAGTTATTTTTTCATCTTTTTCTAAATTAATAAGATTTACAACAGGAATTCCTTTTCCTATTCTTGAAGATGATGGAACATTATAACCCATTATTCTATATACTTTACCTAAATTAGAGAAAAATAATAGGTAATCATGAGTAGACATACTAATCATTTGATCTATTATATCTTCTTCATTAATAGACATTCCTTTTACACCTTTTCCTCCTCGATTTTGGACTCTATAAGTATCAGAATTTAATCTTTTAATATATCCATTCATTGTCATAGTTACAACTATATTTTCTACAGGTATTAATTCTTCATCATCCATATCAATATCTGCATCAATAATTTCAGATCTTCTATCATCTTTATATTTGTTAGAAATATCTGTTAATTCTGTTTTTATTATTTCTAATACTCTTTCTGGTATTGCAAGAATATCTTTTAAATCATTAATAAGTATTACTAATTCTGTATGTTCATCAATAATTTTTTGTCTTTCCAAACCTGTAAGTCTTCTAAATTGCATATCTAAAATAGCTTTAGCTTGAATTTCAGTCAAATTAAATTTATCTATTAATGATATTAGAGCTTCATTTGAATCTTTAGAATTTCTAATTGTAGATAATATTTCGTCTATATTATCTAATGCAATAATTAATCCTTCTAAAATGTGGGCTCTATCACTTGCTCGTTTTAATTCAAATCTTGTTCTTCTTTCTGTAACATCAATTTGATGATCAATATAATAACTTAAAATATCTTTTAAACCTAATTGTTTAGGTGTTCCATTTACTAATATTACATTATTAACTCCAAATGATGATTGTAATGAGGTTAATTTATATAGTTGATTTAATAAAACCTCTGCCTGAATATCTTTTCTACATTCAATAACAATTCTAATACCACTCATATTAGACTCATCTCTTAAGTCTGTAATACCATCAATTATTTTTTCTCTTACAAGTTCAGCAATTCTCTCTACTAATTTTGATTTATTAACCATATATGGAATTTCTGAAATAATAATTCTAGGCTTCCCATTTTTCATTTCATCTATTTCAGCTTTAGCTCTCATTACTATAGAACCTCTGCCTGTTTCAAATGCTTGTTTAATACCTGATCTACCTAAAATATATGCACCAGTAGGAAAATCTGGTCCATAAATATAATTATCCATTAATTCCATAACACTTATATTTGGATTATCAATAATAGCAATTGTTGCATCTATTGTTTCTTTTAAATTATGTGGTGCAACATTTGTTGCCATACCAACAGCTATACCAGTAGATCCATTAACAAGTAAATTAGGAAATCTTGCTGGTAAAACATCTGGTTCTTTTTCTTCACCATCATAGTTATCTTTAAAATCTACGGTATCTTTATTAATATCTTTTAACATTTCCATAGCTATTTTAGACATACGAGCTTCCGTATAACGCATAGCCGCAGCTCCATCACCATCTATTGATCCAAAGTTACCATGACCATCTATTAGTGGATAGCGATAGCTAAAATCTTGTGACATTCTAACCATAGTTTCATATACTGCAGTATCACCATGAGGGTGATATTTACCAATAACTTCACCAACAATTCTTGCGGATTTTTTATGTGGTTTATCTGCAGTTATACCAAGATCATTCATCGCATAAAGTACTCTTCTATGAACTGGTTTTAAACCGTCTTTTACATCTGGTAATGCACGCGAAACAATAACTGACATTGAATAGTCTAAAAATGAATTTCTAACCTCTTTAGCTAAATCAGTTTCTCGTATCTTTCCGTGATTAAAGTTATCTGAATTAAAATTTTCACTCATTTTTATACTCCTTAAATATCAAGATTCTTTACAAACTGTGCATTCTCAACTATAAAATTTCTTCTAGGTTCTACTTCATCACCCATTAACATACTGAATGCTTCATCAGCTTCTATTGCATCTTCTATTGTTACTTTTATTAGTGTTCTATTTTCAGGATCCATTGTTGTTTCCCATAATTGTTCTGGGTTCATTTCTCCTAAACCTTTATATCTTTGAATATTAACTCTTTCACCTATTTCTTTTTTAATATTTTCAAGTTCATCTTCACTATATGCATATCTAATATTATTACCTCTTTGTACTTTGTATAAAGGAGGCATAGCTATATATACATATCCTTCTTCTATGATTGGTCTTAAGAATCTAAAGAAGAAAGTTAATAATAAAGCTCTTATATGAGACCCATCGACATCAGCATCGGTCATTATTACTATTTTATGATATCTAAGCTTAGAGGTATCAATTTCATCTCCTATACCGCTTCCAAATGCTGTAATCATTGATCTTATTTCTGCATTATCATAAATTCTATGTAATCTTGCTTTTTCTACGTTTAATATTTTTCCTCTAAGTGGTAATATTGCTTGAAATTTAGAATTTCTTCCTTGTTTAGCACTTCCACCTGCAGAATCCCCTTCGACTATATATATTTCTGAAATTGAAGCATCTTTACTAGAACAATCTGCAAGTTTACCAGGTAAACTTGTAATTTCTAAAGAACTTTTTCTTCTAGTAACTTCTCTAGCCTTTTTTGCAGCAATTCTAGCTTCAGATGCTACTTTAGCTTTATTAATTATTATTTTTCCTTCATTAGGATTTTCTAATAAATATCTTAATAAATTTTCTGAAAAAATATCAGAAACAATTTTTCTTGCTTCACTATTTCCAAGTTTTGTTTTTGTTTGGCCTTCATATTGAGGATCTGGATGTTTTACACTTACTATTGCAGTAATTCCTTCTCTAACATCATCAGTTGTTAAATTTTCATCTTCTTTTTTCAATAAATTAGAATCTTTTGCATATTTATTAATTGTTCTATTTAATGCATTTCTAAATCCTTCTTCATGAGTTCCACCTTCTGCAGTATTTATATTATTACAAAACGTATATACATTTGGAACATATCCATCATTATATTGTAATGATACTTCAACTTCTATTCCATCCTTTTTTCCTTCACAATAAAATATTTCTTTACTAATTGGTGTTTTATTTCTATTTAAGTAATGAATGTATTCTTTAATACCACCTTCATAATGAAATATTTCTGTTACTTTTTTTTCATTTTCCATTCTTAAATCAGTAAAAATTATCTTAATTCCTTTGTTTAAGAATGCCATTTGTCTTAATCTATCTCTTATAGTGTCATGATTATAACTTGTTGTTTCAGTAAAAATAGTTGGATCAGCTTTAAACCTTACAACTGAACCATGCTCTTCTTCACTACATTCTCCAATAACTCCTAAAGGTCTAACAGAATGTCCACCATTTTCAAATCTTACATTGTATATTTTACTTTGATGATATATTGTAACTTCTAACCATTCAGATAATGCATTTACAACAGATGCTCCTACACCATGTAATCCACCAGATACTTTATAAGCACCACCACCAAATTTACCTCCAGCGTGTAGTACTGTAAAAATTGTTTCAACTGTAGAAATACCTGTTTTTTGATGAATACCTACAGGCATTCCTCTACCATTATCTTCTACTGTAACAATATTTTCTTTATCTATAGAAACAATAATAGTATCAGCATATCCAGCTAATGCTTCATCTATACCATTATCTACAATTTCCCAAACTAAGTGATGTAATCCTCTTTCAGATGTTGAAGAAATATACATACCAGGTCTTTTTCTAACAGCTTCTAATCCTTCTAAAACCTGTATATCTGAATCATCATAAGAATGTTCTACAACATTTTTTTCTTCACTCATTTTATTACCTCCTTATTTTTAATAATATTTCCAGATTCAATTGTTTGAATATTTAATTCTTTATTAATAATTTTCAAACTATTACTTAATACAGAAGTAGTTATAATTGTTTGTATATTATCATCTATACAATTTAATAAATTAGTTTGTTTATTTACATCTAATTCACTTAATACATCATCTAATAATAAAATTGGTATCTTTCCTGTTTTTTTAATAATGTAATCTTTCAGACTTAATTTAAATGCCATAACAACAAGTCTTCTTTGACCTTGACTTGCAAAATCATTAACATTTAGATCATTTATTTTAAATAATATATCATCTTTATGTACACCATAATTTGTTAGTTGATTATATTTATCTTTTTCAAAATTATTAATATACATATCTTTTAAATCTTTTTTCATCTTTAATTCATCATTTATTTTTATACAACTTTGATATTCAATATTAATTTTTAAATCATCATTAATTAATTTTTTAAAATATTTATTAATATTCTCATTTATAATTTTTATAAAATTATTTCTTTCATTAATAATAATTATTTGATTATCAATAAGTTGATTTTCTAATATATTTAAATAAATATTATCTATATTTTCTCTTTTTAAAGCTAAATTTCTTTCTTTTAATAATTTATGATATTTATTTAAACTATCTATATATTTTTTACTAACTTTTGTAATCTCTAGATTTATTACTTTTCTTCTTTCTCTAGGAGCTTCATTAAATATATTTATATCAGAAGGAGAAAATAATATTACATTAAGTAAACCAACAAATTCGCTACTTTTTTGTACTGGGTTTTTATTAATCAACAATGTTTTTCCTTTTTGATGAATAACAGCCGATATTCTTTTATCTATATTATCGTTATATAAACAATCTATATTAGCTAAATCTTCACCTATCATTATTAATTTCTTATCATCATTTATCCTATGAGATTTTGTTGTTGATAAGAACACTAAACTTTCTAACAAGTTTGTTTTACCTTGTCCATTATTACCAGTAATAACATTCATTTTAGGATTTAAAGTAATATGAATATTTTTAAAATTTCTAAAATTTCTTAATCTTAATTCTTTTATTATCATTTTGTTATAATAAATTTTTTACCTTCGATAATAATTTCATCATTAGGAAATAATTTACGGCCTCTTCTATTTTCTTTTTCTCCATTAACTAAAATATCTAATGAAGATATTATCATTTTTACTTCTCCTCCAGAAGAAACAAAATTTTCTATTTTCAATAGTTGACTTAATGTAATATATTCTGTGTTAATTTTAGTCATTTTATCACCAATTAAAACCCTTATTTATTATACCATAAATAAGGGTTTTTTTAATGTTATTATGAGTTAAAAAGCTTTATTTTATCACTTTTTTATTAGTTTTATTAGTTATAAGTTCTAACTGGTAAAACTAGTTGAATTATTGAAGAATCATCAGGATTATCTATAATAAATGGCTTCATTTCTCCTGCAAAATTAATTCTAACTTTATTTGATCCAAGATATCTTATTGCATCTAACATATAACTTCCACTAAAGCTAATATTAAAATTATCTCCTTCATAACTTTCAAAATTTAATACTTCTTGTAATGATCCAACTTCTTGTGACTTACTAGAAATAACTGCTTCTTCCTTACTTAAAGATAACTTTACAATTGATACACCTTCATTTTTTATAAAAACAGCTCTATCTATTGCATTTATAATATCTCTTGCTTCTACTACTAAAACATTTTTAAATTCAGTTGGAATAAGTCTATTTGTTTCTGGATATGATCCATCAATTAATCTAGTTTGTATTAAAGTACTATCCACATAAAATTGTGCTTTTTTATCATCTAAAGCTATGCTAATTAGCTCATTACTTTCAATTGCTCTAACTATTTCATATAGACTTTTTGCAGGTATTGTTACATTAATATTTAAATCAGTATCAATATTTATTATTTTTTTAGCGAGTCTATAACTATCAGTAGAAACACACTCCATTACTCCATCCTTAATTTTAAAATTTACTCCTGTTAATACAGGTCTAATTTCTTTATCACTTGCAGCAAAAGCTGTTTGATTAATAATTTTAACTAAAACTGAAGAATCAATATTAAAAGATTTATTAGGTTTATTAAAATCAATAGAAGGATAATCAGAACTTCTCATACCATTTATTTTATATTCTGTAGCTTTACCTATAATTTTAATTAATGATCCATCTACTATTTCAAAGCTAATTTCACTTGAATCAATTTTTCTTACTATCTCCAATAAATATCTTGCTTCAATTACTATACTTCCTTCACTAATAACTATTAGATTAAGATCTTCATATTTTTCATTATTTAATTCTTTTTTTATACTTATTTCAGCATCACTTCCTGTAAGTATTATTTTATCTTGTTCTACATCTATTTTTATTCCAGATAATGCTGGTAAAGGTGAATTATTTGAAATAGCTTTTGATACTAATTGTAAAGAATCATATAAAACACTTTTAGATATTTTGAAATTCATTAATTTTCTCCTTGCATATATATATATATATTTAAATAGTTTTAATACTATTAGTATTGTGGAAATGTGGATAAGTATTAAATACATTATTAATATAGCACTATTTTAACATTTTTAACTGTTTAATAAAAGTTGATAAAATTGTTAATAACTATTTAGTAATAATAGATTCTAATTCTTCTACTGCCTTTTTATAGGAAGGATTAATTTGAATTTGTTTTTCAACTTTATCACATGCACTTATAATTGTTGAGTGATCTCTTCCTCCAAATTCATCTCCTATTTTAGTATATGGCAAATCCAATAATTTTCTACATAAATAAATAGAAATATGTCTTGCCATAGCAATATTTTTTGTTCGAGTTTTACTTGTTATTTGTTGTTTAGAAAGATTATAATAATCAGCTACACATTTTATAATTTTTTTAGGACTTAAACCAGATTTATCTGATACTACAGTTTGTCCTTTTAAAGCAATACTTACAAAATCTAAATCAATTTTCTCAATAGCAGTATCTTGTATTGATAAAAATATAACTCTTGTTAATGCACCTTCTAAACTTCTAACATCTTTACTAAAGTTAGATGCTATAAATGCTAATGCTTCTTCATCAAAATTATTTATATCTAAGTCTAAACTTGAATTTTTCAATTTCATTTTTAATATATCTAATGATGTTTCAAATTCAGGAGAGTCTACACTTACTGATAAACCTGAACTAAATCTACTAATTAATCTACTTTCAATTCCTTTTATTTCTTGTGGTAATCTATCAGAAGCAATACATATTTGTTTTCTATTATTTACAAGTTCATTAAATATTGTAAAAAATACTTCATGTGATTTTTCTTTATTAGCTAAAAGCTGAATATCATCTATTAATAACACATCAATTGTGTACATAAACTTTTTAAAAGAATCTATACTTCCATCTTTTATACTATCAGAAACTCTTTCAACAAATTTTAAAGTGTCTGTATAATATACTTTCTTATTTGGATTATTTTTTTTAACATAGTTTCCTATAGCACAAAGTAAGTGTGTTTTTCCAAGTCCAGAATTACCATATATAAAAAGAGGGTTAAACATTTTTCCAGGATCATATGCACATGCTAAAGCAGCAACATGACTTTCTCTATTACATTCTCCAACAACAAAATTATCAAAAGTCATATGGGGCATTATAGTTTGTCCATCAAATTCTTTTAATAATGGAATTTTAATAGTATCTGCTAATTTTTCTGTTTTAAATTGATCTTCAACATATATTTCTAGAATAAAATCATTATCAGTTTCTAGTGTATTTTGTAAATAATATTTTATAATTTCTTTTTCATTATCTAATATAGATTTTTTTATTATATTTTCTGTTAATAATATTACTTTATTTTCATTGGCTTCATATATTTTTACATCATAAAAAAATGTATCAATTATTTCAGGTTCAATTTTTTTTGAATCTTTAATAGAAGAAATAGTTTTATCCCAAACATTTTTTAGATAATAATTGTAGTCAATCATATATAACTCCTCAAAAATAAAGCGTGTATTACTATAATAGACTTATTTATCCACAATTTCCACATAAAAAAGTAAATAAAAATTTTATCCACATAGTATATTTTATAAACTATATTATACATATCATAAAATTAATAGTTATCCACATTTATCCACATCTTTTAATTGTTTATAAAATGTTTATAAATACTCCACAATACATATTTATGTGGAAAGTTGGATATCTATTAAAATTATATGTTAATAACTAAGTTATCAACATATTAAATAACCTATATTTATAATGTATTTATTAATTTTTAACATTAATCAACATATGTGGAAAATCATTATTGTGTATATGTTAACTGTATGTTTATAATTAAAAAAACAAAAATATAATTTTATTTTATCCACTTTAATTTATTAATAAAAAAAATTCCACAAAATAATATCTATATTTACTAAATATTTAAAATAATTAATATAAAATAAGCTATAATAAAAAAAAAAAGTAAAATTAATTACTTTTTTGTTCTATATACATAATTTTTAAATATCTATTTCTTCCTTCGCCTTCACTTTCAGTTTTAATATTATCAAAGTTTGTAAGTGTTTGATGTATAATCTTTCTTTCATCATTAGGCATAGGATCTAATGTTGCATCTATTTTTGTTCTTTTAACATTTTTTGCAATTCTAATTGCCATTGCTTTTACTTTTCTGTATCTATTTTCTTTATAATTATTAATATCAATTAATATATTAAATTTTCTTTTAAAATTACTATTTACAGCACCTCTAACAACAGTATTTATTGCATGTAATGTTCTACCATTATGTCCAATCAAAGAAGCATTATTATCTGCATCAAGCATAATTTTATATCCATTTTCTACAGGAGTAATTTCAATTTCAATTTCATTATCTATTCCCGTAAAGAAATCACCTAAATAATCAAATAAGAATTCTTTTACATCTTCTAATGTATAAGCTTCAATAGTTACAGAATTTCCTAATCCTAAAATACCTCTTTTTTCTTCAGTTACTTCATAAATTAATTCTTCAATAGTTACATTTTTATCCTTTGATGCATTATTTAAAGCATCATTTAAATTTTTTGCAGTATATTTATTCATTATTTCACCCCCATGTCAGTATTGGATATTACTTTTTGAACTATTAATGTTTTTCCAATATTAACAAGAGAGTTTATAATCCAGTAAATAGACATTGCTGCTGGCCATGTAATTGATAATACTAGAATAGGTATCATCATATAGTACATCATATTTTGGTTTGGATTATTAGATTGTTCAGGTTTTTTATGACGTTTTTCTGCTTCTTTTTTAGCTTTATTTTTAGCGATAAATTGAGGCAACATCATAGAAGATACTTGAGTTATCATCATAACTATAAATATAGCTATATATAAATATTGACCTGATTTAATTCCGTTCCATGGAGATTGTTCTAAACTTAATCCTATAAAAGACCCTTTAGCTACTGACTCAGCTCTTTGTACTGCTTGAAACATTGCAAATATTATTGGAAATTGTACAAATGTTACTAAAATTGTTCCTAGAGGATTAATATTATATTTTGCATAAAGGCTTTGAATTTCTTGTGCTTTTCTCATGTTTGATGCATCATCAGTTTTGCCTTCATATTTTTTATTAATACGATCCATCTCAGGTTGTAGTAATTGCATTTGTTGTGTTTGAACATTTGATTTCATTGTTAGTAATAAAATAACTCCATTAACAAGTACTGTAACTGTAGCAATAGCACCTGCAACTCCAACTTTTGGAGTTAGTAAATTTATAGAGTAAGATAGTGGGAAAACAAACAAAGCGCTAAACCAACTTTCAGTATCAAAAATTTGTTTAAATGTAGTGCTAGAAGTAATCATTATAACTTTTCCATTTTCGTCAGTTGGAGATGAACATCCACTAACTAAAAATAGAGCACTTATAATAACTAATAACATTAGTAATTTTTTATTTTTAAATTTCATATTTTTCTCCTATTTTACATGCTATTTAATTGTACTAGTTTTAAGTATATTTTCCAAGAAGTTTTTATTTTGTTCATAAGAATTGGATTTGAATCCATTTCTTATAATTATAATAATGTCATATGGATAATTATAAAAGTCAAATATTTCTTGTATCATCATCCTTAATCTTCTTTTATATAAATTTCTTTCTACTGCAGATCCAAGTTTTTTTCCTACTGAAATTCCAATTCTAGCATATTCCTTAGATTTTTTTGAATAATAAACTACAAAACACTTATTAGCTTTTGATTTTTTTTTACTAATAATTTCTTGAAATTCCTCATTCTTTTTTATTCTAAATTTTTCTTTCATACAATTAATAAAAAAGCCACCATTTAGGTGACCTAAGCAGATAAAACCTTTCTTCCTTTAGCACGACGTCTAGCAAGTACTTTACGTCCACCTACTGTTTCCATACGTGCTCTAAAACCATGCGTCTTTTGGTGTTTTCTCTTGCTTGGTTGATATGTTCTTTTCATCGATAGCACCTCCAGTATTTTATACAATAATCGAACAATGCTAGTTTATAATACAAAAACGAGTGATAAAAGTCAATAAAAATGGATAAATATTAAGATAATAAAAACAAATTATAAATTAATTATAATATTTATCAATAATAAATATAATTGATATCTATAATAATATATATTTTATATTTAATTGTACATGAAATATAAGGATTGATTGTTAGTTGACGGACTTTATAAAAATTATATAATATATTTATAGAAAGCGTTATTTAGTAGTTAATTTTAATTTATTATGGTATCTAAGATTTTATTTTTTAATTGTTTCATAATTAGATAAATTTTATTAAAAATTGTTAAATAGGCATAGAAAAGATAGTTTGCTCTTATTACTGCCTTAAATATTAATTATCATAAAAAAAATGAAAGGAGTTATTTTTATGAAGGGAGATCCTAAATTAATTGAAATTTTGAATTCTTTACTTGCTGATGAGTTAACTGCAATCAACCAGTACATTGTTCATGCGGAAATGTGCGAAGATTGGGGTTATGGTAAGTTGCATCAAAGCTTTGAAAACAGAGCTATTGAAGAAATGAGGCATGCTGAAAAACTTATTGGAAGAATTCTGTTCCTTGGAGGAACACCAGTTGTATCTAGTTTAAATGATATTCATATTGGTAGAGAAGTTGCTACACAAGTAGAAAATGATCGTATTGCTGAAGAGGGTGCAATCCAGGCTTATAATGATGCAATTGCAGTAGCTGGAGAACTAAGAGATTATGCAACAAGAGATATTCTTCTACAAATTCTAAATGATGAAGATCGTCATATGGATGAAATTGAAGAGTTACAAGATCAAATTGAGCATATGACACTTCCAATTTTCTTAACTACACAAGTATTATAAGGTTATATATTTTCTAGTATTAAAAAAATGCTGAATATAGTTTAATAACTATCTTTAGCATTTTTTATTTAATTATTTTAAATTTTAGTCTAATAAATTATAATACTCTTCAAAAGTCAAGTTAGATTCATAAATTTTTGTAGCTTCTTCTATACCTACATATCTAAAATGCCATGGTTCAAACATATATCCAGTTATTTCTTCTTTTTCCTCTGCATATCTTAATATAAAACCATAAAGATGAGCATTTTCTTTTAACCATATACCTTCACTAGTATCTTTAAAGCTTCTTTTAAGATAATTTGCCCCACTTGCATCACTTATATCAACAGCAAGACCTGTTTGATGCTCAGAAGTACCAGGTTTTGCACTATATCTATTTGCCTTTTCTTCACCATCTTTTGCAACATAATTATTATATAATGTTGTCTGATATGAGTAAGATCTATAAGACGAACCTAATACTAAAGTAATATTATCTTCTAATGCACCTTCAAACATTTTTTCTAATGCAAGAGTAGCTTCTTTTCTAAGAGACAAACCACTTTTATTTGATTTTACATTAGGCTTAACTAGATCACTTGGTACATAATCTTTTGGCAATGGATGAGTTTTATTAACTAATAATAAAATACTGTTTAAATCTGTAAAAACATCATTATCATAGATTTTTTCGGGCTCCATAATTTCATTATCTTCAATAGTACTATTATCTATAATATCAGTATCAGCAGGAATTTCTGTATCTATAGGTTTAACATCATCAATAATAACTTCTTCTTCTTGAATTATAGGTTCAACTTGATCAGACTCCTTGTTAATAAATCTATATCCAATCCCTATAGTAATAAAAATAAATAAAATAAAGCAAAGTAATAATATTATTTTATTCATATTTACCTCCAGTCTTTTGAATTATAACATATAGAATTAATTTGGGTTATAATATTTGATATTGGAGGCTTTTATGAATATAAATAATATAATTTATTACATAAGTTTAATAATAATTGGAATAATGTTTTTTAACATTCTTAAGTTAAGTAAAAGAAATAATAGATCAAAAAAATTAATTAATGTAGTAAAAACATTTAATGGTAAAGAAGTATTTTTTGAAAACATAGAAAATTTTATAAATACAATAAATGATAATGAATTTTTAAATAAAGGAAGAATAGTAAAAGTTTGGGGCTTAATATATTATGGAAGGTATGATGAAGTAGTTGAAGAATCAAAAAAGATTAATTTCAATAATCTTTTAAGTACAAATAAAAAAGGATATAGTATTGAAAATAATGAAGATTCTATTTATTATTACCTACTTGCATCTCAAAATACACTTTATAGTAATAATAAAATAGATATAATGAAACAGTTAAACAATCTATTTACTATAAAAGAGGATATAAATGAAACTCTAATATATAAAATATATGAGTCAAATCAAAAATACTACTTTAAAGAAGATGATTTAGGAAAGAATTTTTTTGAAAATGTATTAGAGGGTAATTATAGTGAATACTATTATAATAAAAAATTAATAGGAATTTATAAAAGTATAGTAACAATTGTTTTAGCTAAAATATACATAGATGAAAATGAAAAAGAAAAATTTAATGATTTAAAAGAAGATTTGTATAATTATAAAGAAACGGTAATTGGTAATAGGTTTATTGAAGAGTTAAATCTAAATGACTATTTAAAAGAGGAAGAAAAATGAAGTTAATTATAGGACTAGGAAATCCTGGTTTAAAATATGAAAAAACAAGACATAATTGTGGTTTTATGGTTATGGATAAAATTGAAGAAAAATTAAATGTTAAAGTATCTCAAAATAAATTTAAATCTTTAATATGTACTTTTAAGCATAAAAATGAACAAGTCATTCTTGTTAAGCCACAAACATATATGAATTTATCTGGTGAAGCAGTTATTCAAGTAGTTAACTATTACAAAATAAACAAAGAAGATATATTAGTTATACATGATGATTTAGATTTACCAGTTGGAAAAATTAGAATAAGAACAAAAGGGTCAGCAGGTGGTCAAAAAGGCATGAAAAATATCATTGATTTACTACATACCCAAGATATTCCTAGAATTAGAATAGGAATTGATAATGATAAACAAATACCTACAGCAGACTATGTATTAGGAAAAGTAAAAAAAGAAGACTTAGAAGTATTTGAAAATTCAATTGAAACCGCGAGTGAGGCTGCAATTGATTTTATAAGTAATCCAATTGAAATTGTAATGAGTAGATATAATAAAAATGGTCAATAAAATATTAGAGTTATTAAAAGATAATCCTGCAGTAAAAAGTCTTAATAATGAGGATGGGTTTTCTTCATTTTCTTTAATTGAAGAAGCACTAATTATTGCATCAAGTTATAAGGTCAATAAAAGACCTATTTTAATAGTGAAAAACAATTTATATAATGCACAAAGACTATTTGAAAGAATTAATTCATTATTACCTGAAGACTCTTTATTATTTAATGTTGAAGAATCTTTAAGAGTTGAAGCCATAGCCTCTTCTCCAGAAAATACAGCTTCAAAAATAGAAACCTTATATAAATTAACTCAAGATGACAATAAAATAATAGTAACTCATGTAGCAGCTTTAATAAGACAGCTACCAAGAATAGAATTATTTAAAGAAAAATGTATTAAATTATCTACAAATCAAGAAATTAGTATTAGTGATTTAAAACATTTGCTTCTTTCTAGTGGATATAGTCAAGTATCACATATAGATCAACCTTTATATTTTGCTAGTAGGGGAGGAATTGTTGATTTTTATTCAATGAATTACGAATATCCAATAAGAATAGAATTTTTTGATACAGTAATTGATAGTATAAGATTTTTTGATATTAATACCCAAAAAACAATTAATCAAATTGATGAAGTATTGTGTATACCAGCAAGTGATATATTATTCAGTGAAAAAGATATAGAAGAAATTGTTAAAAGAAGTGAAGAATTATTGAAAAATAATAACAATATTTCTTTAGTGTCTAGAATAGATCAAGATTTAGATTATATAAAAAATCATATAAAAGAAAATAGACTTTATATGTATTATTCTTTGTTAGAAAAAACAGGTTCTTTATTTGATTATATAAATGATCCATTAATTATTATGGAAAGTGATGAACAAGTTAGTTCTACTTTACATAGATTACTAGAAGAAACAACAATTTATGTACAAGAATTAGTTCAAGAAAATAAATGGTTACCTAGATATTCTTTAATGCATGATTATTATAGGATTATTCCAAAAAAACATATTGTAATTAATGATTCTTTTGGAAAAAATATATCAAATATAGAAGAAATTGATTTACCTAAAGATAATTTAGATAGTCTTATAAAAATATTATTAAAAGATGAGAAAAAAATTATAATGTTTTTAAATGACAAGGAAATTAAAAAAGTTATTGATGTTTGTATTGAACTAGATAAACCATACAATTTAATATTAAATGATGAAGCAATTATTGATGGTATTAATATTTACTTTGGATCTATTTTTCAAGGATTTAGAGCTAATATAGAAGGCTTTAGTGTAGTAACATCTACTGAACTTTTTGAAGTGAAAGCTACAATTTCAAAATATAGCAATAAATTTAAAAATGCAGAAATAATAAATAAATATCAAGATTTAAATCCAGGTGACTATATTGTTCATAATACACATGGAGTAGGTCAATACATAGGTATTGAAACAAGGCAAGTACAAGGACTGCATAGAGACTTTTTAAAAGTAGTTTATAGAGGTAACACAGAACTTTTAGTTCCTTTAGAACAATTTAGATTAATAAGAAAATTTGTATCTAGAGAAGGAATAGTACCAAAATTAAATAAATTAGGCTCTAATGAATGGGCAAATACTAAAAAGACAATTAAAGAAAATGTTACTCAGATTGCAGAAAGATTAGTTAATTTATATTCACAAAGAGAAAATCTTATTGGTTATAAATATAAAGAAGATAGCGCATATCAAGAGGATTTTGAAAAGGACTTTGAATATGAATTAACTCCTGATCAAAAACAAGCAGTTATAGATGTAAAAAATGATATGCAATCAAGTAAACCTATGGATAGACTTTTATGTGGAGATGTAGGCTTTGGGAAAACAGAAGTTGCAATAAGAGCTGCTTTTAAGGCAGTAGGGGAAAACAAACAAGTTGCATTTTTATGTCCTACAACTATACTTTCACAACAGCACTATAAAACATTTGAAAAAAGATTTAAAAATTATCCAGTTAATATAAGGGTTTTAAATAGATTTGTTTTAGTGAGTGAACAAAAAAAGATAATAAAGGAATTAAAAGAAGGAAAAGTAGATATATTAATCGGCACTCATAGAATACTTAGTAAAGACATAAAGTTTTTTGATTTAGGATTACTTATAATTGATGAGGAACAAAGATTTGGTGTAGAACACAAAGAAAAAATAAAAGAATTAAAAGTAAGTGTAGATGTGTTATCACTATCTGCAACTCCAATACCAAGAACTTTACAAATGTCTTTAATTGGAATAAGACAATTATCTCAGTTAGAAACACCTCCAGATAATAGATATCCTGTACAAACATATGTAGTTGAAAAAAATCAAAGTTTAATAAAAGAAGTAATAGAAAGAGAACTTGCTCGAGATGGACAAGTGTTTTACCTATTAAATAATGTTGAAGAGATATATAACACTGCAAGAAAAATTCAAAACTTAGTTAAAACAGCAAAGGTTCAGGTTGCTCATGGACAAATGAATAGAGATGATATTGAAGATGTTATGATTAAATATACTGCAAATGAAATTAATGTATTAGTTTGCACAACAATCATTGAAACAGGAATTGATATACCTAATGCTAATACTATTATTATTGAAAATGCGGATAGATTTGGATTGTCACAACTTTATCAAATAAAGGGTAGAGTTGGCAGATCAGATAGGGTTGCATATGCTTATTTAATGATTCCAGCCAGAAAAGAATTAAGTGAAATAGCATCAAAACGATTAAAAGCTATTAAAGAATTTGCTCAACTTGGTAGTGGATATAAAATTGCTATGAGAGATTTAACAATTAGAGGTGCTGGAGATATGCTTGGTCCAGAACAATCAGGGTTTATTGATACAGTTGGAATAGATATGTATATAGAGATGCTTGAAGAAGCAATACGTGAACAAAAAGGTGAAGTTATAGAAGTTAAGGAAGAAAGAGAAGTATTAAATGTTGCAGTAGAAGGATATCTGCCTGAAGATTTTACTAGTGATGACTATGATAAAATTAATATGTATCAAGATATAGATAAACTAGACAATATAAAAGATCTTGAAAATTATAAAAACAAGATTATTGATGAATATGGAAAACTTCCCAAAGTTGTTTCTTCATTATTTGATAAAAAGAAACTAGATATATTAATACAAGATGATGATATAGAAAAGTATAGAGAAATTAAAAATATTTCTGAAATTGTATTTTCAAAAGAATTTTCTAGTAAGGTAAATGGAGTTAAATTATTTGAATTATTTACTCATATAAGTAAAGATATTACCTTAAAATATACGGATAATAAGATTATTGTAAGAATTCCAAAAAATAATGATACATTAAAAACAGTATTTGAAGTAATAGAAAAAAGGGGTGAAGCTCTTAATGAGAATTGATAAATTTTTAAAAGTCTCTAGGATATTAAAGAGAAGAACAGTTTCTAAAGAACTAGCTTTAAATGATAGAATAGAAATTAATGGGAAAGTAGTTAAGCCATCTCATAAGGTTAAGGTAGATGATATTGTATCTATAACTTTTGGAAATAGAAAAGTAGTTGTAAAAGTATTAGATATAGGTGATGTTAAAAGAAAAGAAGAAGCTAAAGACTCATATGAAATAATTAGTGATGAGTTTATTAAAGATTGATTAAACTTAAAAAAAAGTTATAATAATGAATACAAAGAAGGAATATAAATGAGTACAACAAGAAAAGAAGTTAAAAAGAAAAAAAAGCAATTAACTCCAATATTTAAATTGTTTTTATTGATGCTATTTGCTCTTGGCATATATTTTTCATATAGAGTTATAAAAGAAGTATATACAACCATACAGTTAAGAAGTCAACTTGCAAAAGTAGAAGTACAACTTAGAGAAATTCAAGATGAAAATTTATACCTTACTTCTCAAAAAGAAAAATTAGAAGATCCTGATTATGTTCAAAGTTATGCAAGAGGAAATTATATGCTTACAAAAGATGGTGAAGAAATATATTATCTTCCAGCAAATGAAGATAAGTAAATTATTTTAGAGCATATGTATTGTTATAAATTTTATATATTTATATAGTTAATTCATGAAAACTATATTAAATAAAGAAAATATTACAAGAGGGTTGGTATTAGTTGTATATTTAATAATCTTTTTTATGATTGATTATTTAAATATGTCATATATTGAAATGATTAAAGTACAGGGATTATTAATTACGGCAATACATATTATTTTAAATGTTGTTATGGCATTAATTGCTACAAAAATATATATAATGCATGAAGACATTTTAAAACAAGTTGGTAAAGAGGTTAAAGGTTCAAATGTCTCTATATTTGCAGTATTATTTGGGATGCTTACATATGGTTGTACTCCTTGTGTGATTTCATTTTTTGCTGCTATTGGCATTAGCTTTACAGTTATTACACTGCCATGGGCAGGATTACCATACAAATTAATTTCACTACTTATATTGATTTTTGGTTTATGGTTCTCCAATAAACAACAAAAGAAATTTTGTGAAGTTAAATTATATTAAATAATAATATTATCATTGAAATAATAGTAATAAAAAAGATGAATTACGAAACATCAAAAAATGTATAGGTAAATCATCTTTTTAAATAATTTTTTGCCTTATTATGAAAAATATAAAAATTGAAGTTATGAAATTTAATTGGTATTATTTGTAAAACTAAAGAGTTGAAATTGTAAATTATATAAAATTGAGGATATCATGAAAAAAAGTAGAAGTCTAAATAAATATTGTAGTAATTATATTAGTAAAGTTTTAAGTAGTCAAAAAGAACATGAATATAATACTTTTTTTAAGAGCTTATTTAATAATGCTAAATATGAAAAAATAATTGAATTTAATTATTATATGCTTAATGAAATGGGAATTATAGTATATCTTGCGAGAATATGGCAGCCACATTCAGCAAAGCTAAATTTAAATGGATATTTATCTACAGAAAATTTTGATCATCAATTTACAATTTCTAAAATAGAAAGGGAAATCAAGTTATCATATCCAACTGAAAAAGAAATTAATCTTCTTAATATCAAAAATAATGAAATGGTAGTGATTGAAAAAAATAAAATATTTGAAAAGAAAAATAAATTAGTAAGATATGAAGAAGTTGTATTTAAAACAAGTACCTATTATTATGAGGGTTAAAAATGAAAAAGTTTATATATATAGAGGCTAAAGAAGAAATCCTTTCTTTATTAAAAAGTGGAAAAATAATTAAAAATAATAAAATATTTTCTGAAAGAAAAATTGTTGAAATTACAAAGTATTCAAGATCAACGATACGAAGAGCTATAAAAAGTCTTATTGAAGATGGTGTTTTATATAGAAAAAATAATTATAACTCTTCTTTATATTTTAAAGAAAATATTCCTTTTATATTAGAAGTAGGTGATAATTCTTCTAACAGCATTTCTCAAGACGTAAAATTTAATGATATGTTTTTAGAAGATAATATTATTTCTTTTAAATTAATATATAGAAAAATTTCTGAAGAATTTACAGATTATGATACGTTTTATGAATTAATAAGATTAAGATCAACTAACAGAGAAACATTTTGCTTACAAAAGGCTTATATACCTTTTAAACTTTTTGAAAATGCACATAGGTATGATTTTTCGAAAATATCTTTATATAGTTATATGGAGTTTAAAGGTAATAAACCTATTATATTTAAAAAAAGGTTACAGTTCATAAAAGCTAATGAAGAATTAAAGAAATATTTAAATATTCCAAATAATGAAAGCCTATATTTCTTCGAATATTATGGTTTTAATAAAAGTAATGTATTAGTAGAGTATACTCAATCATATTTTATACATGATTCTATAAATATTAATTTCAATTTAACATATTAAATAATGGGCCCTATAATGGGCTCTTTTTAAATTTGATTTCCTTATTAAAATTGACTTGATAATATATGAAAACTATAATAAAAATTAAATTAATAGAAACAATTATTGAGCAACAATAATTGTAAATTTATCCATATTAAATGCATATTTAAAATATTATTAAATAACTATCTAGTAAAATTCAATTTTATATTTTGAAAGTTTAGATAATTATTCTTTTTAGTATGGATTATTAAAACTATTAAAAAATGAAGGGAGGAAAAGCGAGTGATATTACAAACAAGAATTGATTATAGGCTATTGCATGGTCAAGTTATTTATGTATGGACAAATTATTTGTCTGTAGACGCAATATTAGTTGCAAATGATAAAGTTGCAAATGATATTTTTCAAAAAAGAATGATGAGTTTAGCTAAACCAGTAGGTGTAAAAATAATTTTTAAGACAATTGAAGAATCTATTGAGGCTATTAATAGCGGAAAAACTGATAATTATAATCTATATATTATTGTTGAAAATGTTGAGGATGCATATAAACTCTATAAGGGAACTAAATTAATAGATAAAATAAATTTAGGATTATCATCTAAAAAAGAGAATAGTAAAAATATTGCTAAATCTATATATATCGATAAAGAAGAAGAAAAATTATTAGTTGAAATGGCAAAAAACGGTGTATTTGTAAACGTTAAACAAGCACCAGGTGACGAAGACAAAGATATTCTTAATCTTGTTTAAATTAGAAGGAGAAAAAAATGGATATAAACATAGGACATATATTAGCTATATTTATAGTTGCTTTAATAGCTAATTCTCAAGATTTTTTAGGAGCTTCCTTTATAGGCAGGCCACTTGTTACGGGCCCTATTATAGGTTTAATATTTGGAAATGTTACCCAAGGTATAATTATAGGTGGGCAATTAGAATTGATATTTTTAGGCCTAGTTGGTGTTGGAGCAACAGTTCCACCTGATGAAATTATGGGGGGTATCATTGCTACTGCATTAACTATATTGAGTGGATATGATATTGAAGTTGCATTAACAATTGCTTTTCCAGTAGCTACACTTGGATTGGTAATAAAAAATTTCCTTTATGTTGTTGTATTCCCAGCTATGACACATAAAGCAGATTCTTTAGTAGAAATGGGTGAAATTAAAAAAGCTGCAAATATGCATTTAAAAGCATCATTTACAAGAATTATTTTAATGTCAATTTCTACAGTTTTAGTTTTTATTTTAGGTACTAATACTATAGATGCTGTTTTAAACATAATTCCACAGGCGTTTATTGATGGTATGTCTATAGCTGCTAATATTTTACCAGCTATAGGGTTTGCAATGCTATTAAACATGATTTTCAAAATAAATACTGCACCTTTTTTCTTAATAGGGTTTTTAGCGGTAGCATATTTAAATTTAGATCTTGTGGCTGTTAGTATTATTGGGGTTGCTTTTGCAGGAATTATGTATGTAATTATTGAAGAAATAAATTCAAAACAACAAGTGAAATTTGATAAGGATGGTGAATTTGATGACTTTTAATAAACTAGAAAAAAAAGATTTAAATAATCTATTTTTAAGAACAATACCTATGGAAGCTTCATTTAATTATGAGCGTATGATGAGTTTGGCGTTTAGTTATTCAATGTATAATATTATAGAAAAACTATATCCTAATAAGGAAGATCAAATTGAAGCTGCAAAAAGACATCTAGAATTCTTTAATTGTACTTCAGCTACTTCACCAATTGTAGCAGGAACAATAGCGGCTTTAGAAGAAAAAAAAGCTAGTGATCCCACTTTTGATACAAACACAATAAATTCAGTAAAGATTAGTTTAATGGGTCCATTATCTGGTGTTGGTGATTCTATATTCTGGGGAAGTTTAAAGGTAATTGCGACTGGAATTGGAATCGCACTGACAGTTAAAGGAAATATTTTAGGTCCAATTCTATTTTTATTACTATATAATATTCCAAATTTATTAGTTAGATATTTTGGGACATTTTGGGGATATAAGTTAGGAACATCATTATCAGAAAACATAGATCATAGTGTGGTTTCAAATATTACTTTTATTATGAATGTACTTGGCACTGTTGTTATTGGGGGAATGGTTGCTACTATGATTTCTATAAATATTTCTGTAGGAATAGGTGGTTTTGAAGGAGAAACAATTCAATCGTTTATTGATTCTTTTATGCCTGCATTCTTACCTTTAGTTGCTACATTTTTAATTAGATATTTATTAAAAAAGAAAGTTAAAGTTTCGTATATTTTATTAAGTATTTTAGTAATCAGCGTCTTAGGAGCTATGTTTGGATTTTTAGCGTAATGGATAAAAATATGACAGCTATTTTTAATGAAAAAAAATTTCTAAGTAATTATAATAAAGCGATTAGTCAAATTGACAAAATAGAAGAATTTGCTAATAGTTTAGATATAAATAAAATTGATAAAATATTTTTTGTAGGGAGTGGTGGTGCATTTACTAAGTTTGTCAGTATGAGGCCTTTAATAATTGAATTAATACCTATTTCAAATGTAATTACAAGTCCTGAAGAATTAATCTCATTATATATTGATGAGATTACAGAAAAATCTTTAATAGTATTTGGTACAAAAACTGGAGAAACGGTTGAATTAATAGATGCCTTAAATATAATTGATAAAACTAAATCTAATATAAAAATGATTGGGTTTATAGGAGATGAAAATACTTCCATTGATAATCAAAAAATTATATTTAAAAGAATAAGTTCTGTTGACACTGATGTTCATATAATATTATTTGGTTGGCTATTAATATCGTTAAATAAAAAAATAAATCAAGAAAATAAAAACCAAATTAAAGATGAATTAATATCGATAGGTCAAAATATTAGTGATATATTGTATAATCAAAAAGAAATATTAAAAAATCAAGTTAGTGAAAGGAAGATTGGAACTAGAGAAATGTGGGTAGGATCTGGACGTTTGTGGGGAGAAATTTGTTGCTATACAAATTATGTTTTAGAAGAAATTCAGTGGATTTTTTCTCAGCCAATACATTCATCAGAATTTTTCCACGGTCCATTTGAATTGGTTGATAAAAACTTTGTTCCAAATTTAGTATTAAATACTGATAATAATAGAGAACAAGATTTGAGAGTAAAAAAATTTATAGATAGTTTTGAAATCAAATATATTTTAATTGATATGAAAGATTTCTATTTACCTTACAAATATAGTGAAACTAAAAAGATTGTAGAACCATATATTTTAAATCATGTGTTTGATATACTTCTAAATATATATACAGAATCAACAGGGAAGTCCACTAAAACAAGAAGATATTATAGAAAAATAGATTATTAATATATTAAAAAATTTATATAGATAAAAAGATGAAATATGAAACGAACTGCTCCTGTCAAGTAGACAGGTAAAATAAATCTAAACTAGAGATGGTTTATCGTTTTATGATAAATCATCTTTTTTTTACATTAAAAACTTATAGAACCTATTATTACATTTTAATTTTTAATTATAGAGTATGATATATGCTTAGTAAGTATACACGTTAAATTATTAAAAATATATTTATTTATTTTATCATAAAATAAAGAATGAAACGGTAAATGATGATACAAAAGTTATTGTGTTACCATGCTAAAGTTGATTTAGGAGGATAGTAATATGAAAAAAATTCAAGAATTTTTAGAATCAAAGCTTCTGCCTTTTACTCATAAAATTAACGATAATAAGTACGTTAAGGTAATGATGAATAGTTTTATGGGTATAAGTGCATTAACAATTGGATCATCATTTTTCACCCTAGCTTTATCATTACCGCTTGGAGACTGGTATGTTAACTTTTTGGAAAGAACAGGGCTAAGAGTAATACTTAGTTTACCAGTACTTATAACATCTGAATTAATATCGTTATATTTAATTTTAGCTGTAGGGTATTTTACAGCAAAAGCATTTAATAAAAAATCAATTAATGGCGCTTTATTAGCGTTAGGTAGTTTCTTAATGGTTACACCATTTGAAAAAGTTATTACACTTGTAAGTGAAGAAGGAGTTGAAGTTAGCGGGTTAGTTACTGGCGTAATTCCAACTGAAGTATTTGGAGCAGCTAGTATATTTGTAGCATTAATTGTAGGTATTGTTTCTGTTAAATTATATGCATGGCTAGATGACAAAGACATTAAAATTAAAATGCCTGCTTCTGTTCCTGAAAATGTAACTAATATGTTTGAAACAATGATTCCAGCATCAGTAATCCTATTTATTTTCTTAATAGTAAGAGTTTTAGCTTCATACACAGATTATGGAACACTTCAAAATATAGTTTATGGTTTAATTCAAAAACCTATAACTTATGTAACTGGAGGATACTGGGGAGCATTTGTTTACACAATATTAGCACTTGTTTTATGGCTATTTGGAATCCATGGATCTATGCTTGTTTATGTTGCAATGGCTCCAGTAGCAAATGCAATGTGGACTGAAAATATTATCGCATTTGGAAATGGATTAGCTGCACCTCATCCTGAGTGGAATTATAGTATGTACTATACATCAATTGGTGGAAGTGGTGCCACAATGGGACTTGTATTACTTATGATTTTTCTTGCTAAATCTCAACATTTAAAGAAATTAGGTAAAATTTCATTTCCAACTTCTATATTTGGTATTAATGAACCAATTATATTTGGAACACCTATGGTAATGAATGCAACTTTAGCAATTCCCTTTATCTTAGCACCTACTGTTAACTTCTTCTTATCAACTATTGTTAATAAACTTGGATTTGCTGTTCTTACAGGGGCAATGATTAATCCATATTTCCCAATAGGTATATTAGGTATGTTTGCTACAAATAATTGGACAGGATTTGCATGGCAAATGATACTTATAATTATAGATACTGCAATATATTATCCATTCTTTAAATTATATGACAGTCAAAAACTTAAAGAAGAAAAGCTGGCTGAAGAAAATGATAAAATGGATTTAATATAAATTGCTATATTAATTTAGGAGGGAAAATATGGAAAAATTAAAAATGATTATTAACGCTTATAAAGGTAATAAAAAAATCATGAGCGCTAAAGAACTTTCTTTAGTAACAGGTTTTTCTGAAAAAGTAGTGAGAAATGAAATTTCAAATATGTTAAGTAATCCCTCAATAAAAATAAAACCAATACAATCTACAAACAAAGGATACGAGTTGTTATTGGATAAACAAGAAGTAAAAAACTTTTTTAAACAACAAGAAAACAAGGCAAATATATTAGATTATGATTCACGAAAAACCTATATTATCAATAGGCTTCTACTTGAAAAAGAATATATTAAATTAGTTGATTTAGCAGATGAGCTTTATGTTTCTCAAGCAACAATTAATAGAGATTTTCGTGAAGTAAAAGAATATTTAATTAAGCATAACTTAACGGTTAGTGTTAAGCCTGCACATGGTATAAGTGTTGAAGGTGATGAAGTTTCCAAAAGATTGTGTTTTGTACATAACAACTCACATTTATTATCAAGCGATCTTAAATCTTTAACCCAAATATGTGATCTTGAACCAGAAGACTATTATATTATTGATTATATTTTGCATAAAAATTTTATAACATATGATTTTTATGTAACAGAAGTTGGGCACAAAAACTTAATAATTCATATTATGTATATGATTTCAAGAATCAAAAAAGGTGATTATATTGATAGTGTTGAAGTTGAATATGAGATTAGTGAAGTTGAATTAAAAATTGCAAGAGAAATTATTGAAAATATTGAAAGAAAATATGAGGTTACTATACCAGAAAATGAAGTGGACTATATTTCATTACATTTATTAGGTAAAAGAGCAGGTCACGAGGATCTAGGATTAAAGATTTCAGAGAGTACTGAACATTTAATTCATAAGATTAATTTAAAAATTTGGGAGCATTTAGAATTAGATTTTAGGCAAGACTTTGATTTATTCTATGGTCTAGCTCTACATATAGAGCCCATGATAACACGAATTAAATATGGAATGAGTTTACCCAATCCATTACTTAAAGAAGTTAAATTAAAATTTGCATTAGCGTTTGAATGTGCGGTTATTGCCTCAAAAGTAATTTATGAAACATATAAAAAAAGAATTAGTGATGAGGAACTTGGATATTTAGCTATTCATTACAATTTAGCAATTGAAAAAAATGAAAAAAAAGGAAATGAGAAGAAATTCTTACTAATATGTAGTAGTGGTTTTGGAACAGCTATGTTACTTCAAAGAAAAATAAAGAATGAATTTAATGTTGGTAATGAAAATATTAAGTTTGCAAGTATTAAAGAATTACTAGAGATTGATTTAAGTAAATATGATTACTTAATATCAACAGTAACTATTCCTTTTGAAATAAACCAAAAAGTCATCTACATAGAAAATATTATGTCTGATATTAATATTGGAGATATGACACTAGTATCAAATAAAAAGCTATATAAATATCTCAATAAACAAACGTTTTTTACAGAAAATTTAGGTGAAACAAAAGAGATAGTTCTTAAGAATATTTGTAAAAAATTAAATGATTTTGACATAGCAGATAAAAATCTTTTAGAGGAGATTTTAAAAAGAGAATCTTTATCTACAACAGAAATAGGGAATATGGTAGCAATACCACATCCTTTCTCGCTATATGTTAAAAAAACAGTATTAGTTATAAGTATTTTAAAAAGACCAATAACTTGGCAAAATAAAAAAGTACGTTATGTATTCTTGATGCTTTTTAGTAAAGAAGACTTAGGAATACAGCATGAATTAAATGAAGAATTGATTGAATATGTAACTGATTCAAAATGGTTATTAAAATTAGATGAAATTCAATCATTTGAAAAATTACTATCGTTATTTAAAGGAGAAAAATAAATATGAAAAAAATAGTATTATTATGTAACCAAGGCTTATCTACAAGTGTATTAGTAAAAAATATGAGAGAAGTTGTTGAAAGAAATAATTTAGATTATTTAGTAAATGCATATTCTGTAGATAGTGCGCCTACAACAGCTGTAGATGCTGATGTAATTTTGTTAGGACCACAAATTAGATATAAACAAAAAGAAATTCAAGATCTTTTCCCTGAAAAACCAGTAGGTATTATTGATATGGCTGTATATGGAATGTTTGATGGAAAAAAAGTTGTTATTCAAGCTAGAGAGTTAATGGGGGTTTAAGATGAAAGATACAGAATTAATCAGTTTCCAAATAATATCGACAGCTGGATCAGCAAAAAGTAATTATATTGAATCTATGATGTTAGCTAAAGCTGGAAAATTTGAAGAAGCAGAAAAACTAATCAAAGAAGGTAAAGAAATTTTTGTACAAGGCCATCAAGCTCATGCAAAACTTATCCAACTTAGTGCACAAGAAACACTTGAAGTATCTTTATTACTAGTTCATGCAGAAGATCAATTAATGAATTGTGAATCAATGGAAATCTTTGCCTTAGAACTTTTAGACATATATAAAACAAATTTTAAACTTAAAGAACAAATTGAAAGGATGGTGAATTAATTTGACTTTTCCAAAGAACTTCTTATGGGGAGGCGCTACTGCAGCTAACCAAATAGAAGGTGCATGGAATGTTGATGGAAGAGGTCCATCAGTAGCAGATCATTTTACCTCAGGTTCTATGAATGAAGAAAGATTTTTCACTTATGAGATACTAGAAGATAAGAATTATCCAAGTCATGAAGCATCAGACTTTTATAATCATTATAAAGAAGATATTTTAAAACTATCAGAAATGGGTTTAAAAGCATATCGAATGAGTATTAGTTGGACTCGTATTTTACCAAAGGGTATTGGTGAAATTAATCAAAAAGGTATTGAATTTTATCATGATGTTTTTAAACTTTTAAAAAAATATAATATTGAACCTATTGTTACAATTTCTCATTATGATATTCCTATGGCTCTAGCAAAAGAGTATGGAGGATGGGATCATCGTGTATTTATTGATGCCTATATTGAGTACTGTAATATTATATTCAAAGAATATAAAGACTATGTAAAATATTGGGTAACATTTAATGAAATAAATGTTTTGCCCAATGGTTTTGGGGATATGACAGCTGCAGGACTTCTACCAAAAAAAGATTCCCCTGTATTTGTCATGAGTGAAGAAAAGTCACAATTAAATCGTCGTTTCCAAGCATTGCACAATCAATTTGTGGCATCGGCAAAAGCAGTAAAAATAGGAAAAGAGATTAGTGACACATTTAGTTTTGGATGTATGTTATCAGGAAATCTTCAATATCCGTATACTGCAAATCCTAAAGATCAAATATTGGCTCAAGAAGCATTTAGTTTTACAAATTACTTTTGTGGAGATGTTCAATGTCGTGGTGAATATAATCCAGCAACAAAAAAATTCTTTGAAGAAAAGAATATTAAAATTAATATAGAAGAAAATGATTTATCTATATTAAAATCAGGAACTGTAGATTTTTATGGATTTTCATATTATATGTCTACATGTATATCTTCTGAAAATTTTGTTAAAGATGCACCTGGTAATATGTCTATAGGAATAAGTAATCCTTATTTAGAATCAAGTGAATGGGGATGGCAAATAGACCCTGAAGGATTAAGATATTATCTTAATCAAATATATGGTAGATATCAATTGCCAATTATGATACTTGAAAACGGATTAGGTGCAATTGATACTATAGAGGACAACAAGATTAATGATGATTATCGTATATCTTATTTAAAGCAACATATTAGTCAAATAAAAGAAGCTATTAAAGGTGGTGTTGAAGTAATAGCATATACAAGTTGGGGTGTAATTGACCTAGTCAGTTTATCATCTGGTCAAATGAGTAAACGTTATGGATTTATCTATGTAGATAAACATGATGATGGAACTGGAACACTTGAAAGAAAGAAAAAGAAATCTTTTGATTGGTACAAACAAGTTATTAGATCAAACGGTGAAAATTTAGAGAATATTTAATTTATTTATTTAAAAATGTTATATAAAAAAAGATGAAGAACAAGACATAGAAGTAAACTTTCAGTGCTAGTGAATCATCTTTTTATAATCAAACAGAATCAAATAACATTTATTTTTTATATAATCTTTTAGGTTTATCAGCTCTTTTATAAGATTTTAAGTTATTAGTAATAGAGTAAGACATGAATCTATTAAGAAAATAAATAGATTTAGCCCTTAATCTTTCAAAATTAAATAAACCATTTGATATACTAATCACATTTTAGCCTGCAGGTTTTCTTTTGTCTTGAACACCCCACATAATTTTAAAGGATATCCCCACATCATTAAAAAATGAGTTAAAAATTGACTCATATAGTTTTAGAGGGAATCCCCAAGCCCATACGATTTTAGAGAATCTTTATTATTAAATAGATTGTAAGAATAATTTTTTTATTTTTCTTAATCATATTTAAACAGTGTTAACTAACTTTAGTATATAATTATGTTATACTAAAAATGCTTAGAAAAAGGAGAAATATATGAGTAAAAGACCAGTTGTTTTAGTTGTAATGGATGGTGTTGGTTATACTGAAAAAGATAATGGTAATGCTGTTCTACACGCTTATAAGCCACAGCTTGATTTCTTAATGAATGAGTGTCCTAGTACTACTATTAAGGCACATGGAGTTGCGGTTGGACTTCCAAGTGATGATGATATGGGTAACTCTGAAGTAGGACATAATGCCCTTGGCTGTGGGCAAATATATAGTCAAGGTGCAAAACTAGTAAATGAATCAATTGCTAGTGGAGTTATTTTTGAATCAGAAACATGGAAAAAGAGTTTAGATGCTTGTAAAAATGGTAAACTACACTTTATTGGATTATTGTCTGATGGGAATGTTCACTCTCACATTAATCATTTGTTTGCTATGCTAAAACAAGCAAAAAAAGAAGGTGTAAAAGAAGTAAGAGTACATATCTTATTAGATGGTAGAGATGTACCTGAAACAAGTGCATTGACATATGTTGATATGCTTGAAAATGAATTAAAAGAATTAAATGATGATACATTTAATGGATGTATTGCTTCTGGTGGTGGAAGAATGGTTATCACAATGGACCGTTATGAAGCTAATTGGAAGATGGTTGAAGATGGTTGGAAACACCATGTTATGGGACTTGGAAGAATGTTTGAAAGTGCTACTGAAGCAATTGAAACATACAGAAAAGAACTTGGAGTTATTGACCAAGATTTACCTGGATTTGTTATTAGTAAGAATGGTGAACCTGCAGGAACAATCGATGATGGAGATAGCGTAATTCTATTTAACTTTAGAGGAGATAGAGCTATAGAATTATCTAAGGCTTTCGACTATAAAGATTTTGATGTATTTGATAGAGTAAAATATCCTAATGTATTTTATGCAGGAATGCTTCAATATGATGGAGATTTACAATTACCTGATAATTACTTAGTTGCTCCACCTCATATTAAAAACACTATGAGTGAATATCTAGTTAAAAAAGGTATTAGATCTTATGCAATAAGTGAAACACAAAAATATGGACACGTTACATATTTCTGGAATGGAAATAGATCAGAAAAATTTGACGATACTTTAGAAACATGGGTAGAAATTCCTAGTGATGTTATACCTTTTGAACAAAGACCTTGGATGAAATCAGCAGAAATAACTGATAAGTTAGTTGAAGCAATTTTATCAGGTGATTATGACTTCTTAAGATGTAACTATCCTAATGGAGATATGGTAGGGCATACTGGAGTTTATCAAGCAACATTAATTGGTGTTGAATCTGTAGATTTAATGCTAAAAAGAGTAATGGATGCTTGTAAGAAAGCAAATGCTATATTAGTTGTTACTGCAGACCATGGAAATGCTGATGAAATGTATGAAAAGAAGAAAAAACCAGAAGATCCTACAAGGGCAAAAACAGCACATACATTAAACCCTGTTCCATTTGCAATTTATAATGCAGATGTAGAAATTAAAGAAGGAAGCTTTGGTTTAAGTAATGTTGCATCTACAATTGTTAAATTACTAGATTTAGATCCAGTTGAAGGCTGGAATGAAGGTATAATTAAATAATTTAGTATTGTTGATAAAAAAATAAGAAAAGTAAAAGCAGTCGCTTATATATAAGAGCAACTGCTTTTTAAAGCCTTTAATTTATAAATTCATTTAGAAGTTTTCAGAAAGTTCATTTAAATCATAAGGGGTACCTTGATATACCGAGTTTATCCAATTTGAGAAGAATACGGATGCATATGATCTCCAACGTACTAAAGTACCTTGTTCTGGATCATTATTTTTATAATAATTAATAGGTTTTATAATATCTAGATTTTTAGATAAGTCTCTTACATATTCCTTATGAAGAGTATCTTCATCATACTCCCAATGCCCAAAATTAAATATAAGCCTTTGATCTTTGCTTATAGCTAATCCTACACCGGTATCTTCCCTATTTGATAAAACTTTTAAATCTTTATGTTTTAAAATATTTTCTTTATTTATATATGTATAGCGAGATTGAGGATGATAAAAGAAATCGTCAAAACCTTGTAAAAGGGAATCATCTTCTAATATCTTATAGTCATAAATACCAAATATTTTCTTATCAGTCAAAATACTTTCTATACCATAATAGTAGTATAAAGCTGCTTGTGCTCCCCAACAAATAAACATTGTTGAATATACATGTACTTTTGCAAAATCTAGAATTAATCTTAATTCTGGCCAATATTTTATATCTGCATAGTCCAATTTTTCTACAGGAGCTCCTGTTACTATTAAAGCATCATATCTTTTATTTTTAATTTCATCATATGTCTTATAAAATTTTTCCAAGTGTTCAAAAGCAGTATTTTTTGATTTATAAGAACCCATATGGATTAAATCAATTTCAATTTGTAAGGCTGTATTTGATAACAATCTCAGTAATTGTATTTCTGTGGTTGTTTTATCTGGCATTAAATTGACAATACCAATTTTTAATGGTCTTATATCTTGCTTAATGGCAGAGGCATCCCAAATTGTAGTTATTTTCTCTTCCTTTAAAACAGATTCTGAAACTAAGTCTTTTGGAATAATAACAGGCATGTTACCACCTCTTTCTTTTTTTAATTATTGTAAAACTTTATTATTAAATCTGACTTAGTGCTTGATCTATATCTTCTATAATGTCATCAATATTTTCGATTCCAATTGAAAGCCTAACAGAATTAGGATAGATTCCAGAAGCTATTAAAGTAGCGTCATCTAGCTGCCTATGTGTTGCTGAAGCTGGATGAAGTACACATGATCTTGTATCAGCTACGTGAGTAACTATTCTGAATAGATTCAATGCTTCCATGAATTTTTTACCTTCTTCCTTACCACCTTTAACGCGTACTGAAACAACCCCTGATTGGCCTTTTGGGAGATATTTCTTTGCTAATTCATAGTATTGATCAGACTTTAATCCTGGATAATTAACTGATTCTACTTTTTCATGTCCTTCTAAAAATTTAGCTACTTTAAGTGCATTTTCAGAATGTCTTTCCATTCTAAGGTGAAGAGTTTCAACTCCTCTACTTGTTAAAAATGCGTTCATTGGGCTAATAATAGCACCAAGGTCACGACTTAATACTGCAGTTGCTCTTGTTATATAAGCTGCTTCTTTAAAAGACTCTGTGTAAGAAACTCCATGATAATTTGGATCTGGTTCAGTTAGAAGTGGGAACCTTCCATTTGTCCAATCAAACTTACCTGAATCTATAACAATTCCGCCCATTGCAGCTGCATGTCCATCTAAATATTTGGTTGATGAGTGAACTATAATATCTGCCCCATGTTCAAAAGGCCTACATAAATATGGAGTTGGAAATGTGTTATCTATAATTAGTGGTAAACCGTGTTGATGTGCAATATCAGCAACTTTTTCGATATCTAAAACTTGTACACTTGGATTAGATAGACTCTCACCAAATACACATTTAGTATTTTCATCAACTAAATCATGTATTTTATCAAGTTCACCAATTTCAACAAATCTTGTTTCTATTCCAAATCTTGCAAGAGAAGCCTTTAATAAAGTAAAAGTTCCACCATAAATATTATTTAAAGCAATAATATTATCACCTGATTGAGCAATATTAGCTACTGAATATAGACTTGCTGATTGACCAGAAGCTGTTGCAATAGCAGCGATTCCTCCTTCAAGCTCAGCCATTTTTTTCTGATAAGCATCAGTTGTTGGATTACCTAATCTAGTATAGAAGAAGCCTGAAGCCTCAAGATCAAATAAAGCCGCCATATCATCAGCTTTTTCATAAACAAAAGTTGTTGATTGTGATATTGGAGGTATACGAGACTCTCCAGTTTTAGGATCATATCCTGCTTGAATTGCTTTTGTTTCAATACGATATTCTTTTTTTGTCATTGTCTTATTCCTTTCTAACAAAAAATGCTTCCATCCATATAAGGACGAAAGCATATAACTTCGTGTTACCACCTTTATTTAGAATAACTTCACAATTATTCCCTCATCAAGTACAAACATACTCTAGCTTTTTAACGGTAGCAACCGTCGTAGTCTAATGAAATATTCACTCGATACGCAACTCCAAGGCCATTTTCAACTAGCATTCATTTCCCTTATCTCACCTATAAAGGGATCTCTTTGCAACTAGCTCCAGTCTACTTTCCTCTTCTTTGTCTTTATGAAATATAGTATATCCTTGATATTTTTGTAAGTCAATATTTTTTAATACTTAAATATTCATAATTAATCAAATATATGTTAGATATAAGTTAAGATAACTACTATAATAAAAAATAGATATGGAGCTAAGTTATGAATAAAGTTGAAAAAAAAATAAAAAGCACAAGAATATTTGATGGTAAAATCATTAATTTAAGAACTGATGAGGTATTATTACCTGATGGTAATAAAGGATATAGAGAAGTAGTAGAACATCCAGGAGGGGTGGCTATAGCCTTACAAAAAGAAGATGGAAAGTTTTTTTTGGTAAATCAATTTAGATATGGTCAACAAAAAACAATGCTTGAATTTCCAGCGGGAAAGAAGGAGTATGGGGAAGACGCTTTAACTTGTGCAAAAAGGGAAATAGTGGAAGAAACAGGATATAGTGGTAAAGACTATGTATATTTAGGACAAATGGTTCCTACAGGAGCTTATTTAGAAGAAGTAATTGATATGTATTATGCAAAGACAGATAAATATTATGGACAACATTTTGATGATGATGAATTTATAACATTAGAATCATATTCATTAGAAGAGCTTATAGAAATGATTATGAATAAAGAAATTTGCGATGGTAAAACTATCGCAATGACTTTTATGGTAAAAGAGCTATTAAAATATTGACTTATTTAAATAATTGAATGAGAATAAGTTAAGTTTGTGTGGGGTAAATATGAAATATACTACAAAAGATTTAACAAATATTGCATTAATTGCTGCATCCTATGCAGTTGTTTCTTTGGTTTTAGCACCAATATCATTTGGAAATATTCAAATTAGAATTGCAGAAGTACTAACTTTATTACCTTTAATATATAAACCTTCTATTTATGGAGTAACCTTAGGTTGTTTTTTAACAAATCTAATAGGTGCAATGATGGGTATTAATATACTTGGGTTTTTAGATATTTTTATTGGGACTTTAGCAACATTTCTTGCTGCTTTAGGAACATATTATTTTAAAGATAAAACAATAAAAAATATTCCATTAATCTCAATGATATTTCCTGTATTGTTAAATGGAATTTTTATTGGAACTGAATTAGCTTTTGTATTAATGCCAAATAATTTAATGCTTGGTATTATTATATTTGGTTTAGAAGTAGCAATAGGGCAACTTATTGCAGTAATAGTTGGTTATTTTATAATTAATGCAATGAAAAAAAATAAAATATTTGAAAATAATAAAGTTAGATAAAATTTCTAATTTTATTTTTTTATGTGATTATGATACTAGAAGATAAATAATATACACTTATGATATAATTACACAAAAGGAAGATAAAATATGGGATTTTTTATAACGTTTGAAGGACCTGATGGAAGCGGTAAAACTAGTGCCTCTATGGGTGTTTATAATAAATTATTGGAAAAAGGCTATGATGTAATCTATACAAGAGAACCTGGTGGAATAGAGATTTCAGAACAAATTAGAGATATAATTTTAGATCCTAAGAATACAGAAATGGATTTTAGAACTGAAGCTTTATTATATGCTGCGAGCAGAAGACAACATCTAATAGAAAAAATTTTACCAGCTTTAAAAAATAATAAGATAGTAATTTGTGATAGATTTGTTGATTCTTCATTAGCTTATCAAGGTTATGCAAGAAAACTTGGAATAAATCAAGTTTATAAAATTAATCAATTTGCGATTGAAAATAATTTACCGGATAAAACATTGTTTTTAAATATTGATGCTAAAACAGCATTAGATAGAATACAAAATAGAGAAAATAAAGATAGATTAGATCAAGAGGCATTATCTTTTCATAATGATGTTTTTGATGGTTATCAAGAAGTAATTAAAATATTTAAAGATAGAATTATCATTATTGACGCATCTAAAACTGAAGAAGAGGTAATAGAATCTTGTTTTAATGAGGTAATTAAAATTATCAATGGTTAAAGAATACTTAAAAGAAACGCAACCTATAGTTTATAAATTAATACAAAGATTACTTACTAGTGACCATATTAATCATGCTTTTTTATTAGTTGGTATTCCTGGAACACCAAAAAAAGAAACAGCGGTATTTATGGGACAAAGTTTAGTTTGTAAAGAAGATGAATTAGCTTGTGAAAAATGTAATACATGTTTAAGAATAGCAAATAACAATTATGTTGATTTTCTATATTTTGATGGAGAAGAAAAATTATTCACAAAAGATGATGCAGAATTTATACAAGATAGATTTTCAAAAACAGCTTTTGAAAAAGATGGTAAGAAATTTTATATTATTAATAGTGTTGAAAAATCTAGTCCAAAAGCAATGAATGCTTTATTAAAGTTTTTAGAAGAACCTAATAATACTATTGCAATACTTACTACAAATAGTGCGGAAAGGGTACTTCCAACAATAGTTTCTAGATGTCAAATTATTAATTTTAAAAACCCTAATCCTGATGAATTTATGAACATTGCTTTAACTAGTGGAATGAATGATATTGATTCATATATTATTAGTAATATAAAACCTGATATTAATATGTTTGCTACCAGTGAGGAAGAAGAATATCAGCTTGCTTTAAATGGTGCAAAATATTTTATAGAAAACTATGATAATTTATATTCTGTTTTATATTATTTTCAAAGAGAGATTTTATTAACTGATTCTAGTAAAAATGCTAAGATAGTATCATATTTGTTAGAAATACTGGGTTTATTTTTTAAAGATGTTTCAAGAGAGTTTGATAGTGAATATGGATGGTATAGTAAATTGGTTAAAAAATTTAATAAGAAAGATTATTCAAGTATAATATTATTACTAGTAGAAGCTAAAGATAAATGTAAATTAGGTATATTTAATACAAGTTTAATATTAGATCAATTAATGTATCAAATAATTATGGAGGAAAAAAATGACTGAAGCTAAATTACAGTATAAATATGTTGTCTCTTTAAGATTTAAAGGTGGAGGAAAAGCATATAGTTTTGGAACTGATGATGAAACAATTGAATATGGTGATTATTTAGTTGTAGAAACATCACAAGGATTAGAATTAGGTGAATGTATAAGTTCTTTAAGGGACAGTAGCACCTATGTAAGTGATATAGAATTAAAACCTATATTAAGAAAAGGTGATGAAAGAGATCACCAAGAATATAAAAATAACATTGAGGATGCAAAGGAAGCATTAAAATTTTGCGAAAAAAAAGTTGAAGAGCTTGGGCTTGATATGCAACTTATAAGTGCAGAATATACTTTAGATAAAACAAAAATATTGTTTGTTTATCTTGCAGATGAAAGAGTAGATTTTAGAGATTTGTTAAAATTACTTGCCTCTCATTTAAAGTGTAGAATTGAATTAAAACAAATAGGCGCAAGGGATCGTGCAAAACTAGTTGGTGGAATTGGTGTTTGTGGAATGGAATGTTGTTGTTCAAGATTTTTAAATAAATTTGATATTATAAGTATAAATATGGCTAAAAATCAGATGTTAGCTTTAAATATTCCTAAGTTAAGTGGACAATGCGGAAAACTAATGTGCTGTTTAAAATACGAAGATGAAGATTATAAAGAAGTTGTAACAGGATTACCTAAATTAAATAGTAAGGTTGAATATGAGAACAATATATATACTGTTACATCTATTAATCCAATTTTAGATGATATCAGAATACAAAATTATGAAAAAGTACTTAATATTACAATGAAAGATTTAAAAGATAGAGGAATTATTTTTAAACCAATGTTGATAAAGAAAAAAGCGGCAAGTGAAGCTAAAACAAAACAAGCTAAACCAGAAAAAAGAAGTTTTAAAAAGGAATAAATATGAATCGGCAAAAAAGTTTTAAAAATGAAAAACCCACTATATTTATTGTTCCTACCCCAATAGGAAATCTTGATGAAATGACACCAAGAGCAATAGATATTTTAAAGAGGGTTGATGTTATTGCTGCAGAAGATACAAGGGTAACACTAAGTCTTTTAAAAAAATTTGATATTAATACAAGAGTAATTCAACATCAAGCACATAATGAACAAGAGTCATCTATTGGTTTATTGAAGCTATTAACACAAGGATATAATATTGCTTTAGTTAGTGATGCTGGCTATCCTTTAATAAGTGATCCAGGTCAAAATATTGTTAATATTGCTACGTCAATGGGTTATAACGTAGTTCCTTTATCTGGAAGTAATGCTGCTTTAAATGCTCTTGTTGCAAGTGGATTACAAGTTCAACCTTTTGCATTTATTGGATTTTTAAATTCAAGTTCTAATGAAAGAAGAAAAGAATTAAATTATTATAAAACATTACCAATGACTATGATATTTCATGAGGCACCTCATAGAATAGAAAAAATGTTAAAAGATGCATTAGATATTTTAGGAAATAGAAGAGCATGCTTAGCTAGAGAAATTACAAAATGTCATGAAGAATTTATTAGGGGAACTATAGAAGAAATATTACTAGAATGCAATAATCTAAAAGGAGAAATTGTATTAGTAATAGATGGTTATAAGGATGATACTAGAGCAATTGATATGTCAGAGATAATGAAGCTAGTTGATGAAAAAATAAATTTGGGTCTTAGTACAAAAGATGCAATTAAAGAAGTATCAAAATTTACTGGAGTAAATAAAAATAAAATATATGAATTTTTTCATAGTAAACTATAAAAAATCAGTTGATTTATTATAGTTTTATGAAAAAAATTGGTTAGCCAAGTCTAATCTTTTAGATATTCTCTTTTTATTAAAATAAACTATGATACAATGATAACAGTTCTCATTAAGGAGTTAAAATGACATATAGAAATACTAAACAAAGAAAAGACGTATATGATGTTTTAAAAGGTTTAGATAGACATCTTACTGCTGATCAAGTCATGGAAGAACTAAAGAAGAATGATAGGCAAGTTGGACTTGCAACAGTCTATAGAAACTTACATCATCTTCATGAAAACAACATGATTGGTAAAGTATTGAAAGATGGAGTTGCACTATATGATGGAAACCCTGAACCTCATGATCATTTACATTGTAGAATGTGTGGAAAGATTTTTGATGTGCCTAAGATATTAAATGAAGAAAATATTAAGGCTATTGAAGATGAAAAAGGTTTTAGTGTGGAAGAATATTTTACTACTTTTGAGGGTGTGTGCAATGATTGCAAAAAATAATAGGAGGAAAAAATGGAATTAAAAGGATCTCAAACTGAAAAAAACTTAGAAACTGCATTTGCTGGAGAAAGCATGGCAAGAGGAAAGTATACTTACTTTGCGCTTAAAGCTCGTGAAGAAGGTATGGAACAAATCGCTAACATTTTTGAAGAAACAGCATTTAATGAACAAATACATGCAATGTTATGGTTCAAGGCTCTTCATAATGATGCTATCCCTAATGTAGATGAAGCATTACAAATCGCTGCTGATGGTGAAAATTATGAGTGGACAGATATGTATAAAGGCTTTGCTGAAGTAGCACGTGAAGAAGGATTCAATAAACTTGCTGTACAATTTGATATGGTTGCAAGTGTTGAAAAACGTCATGAAAAAAGATACTTAGATCTTTTAGGCAATGTTAAAGATGGAAAAGTATTTGTTAAAGAAGAAAAAGTTACTTGGATTTGTGAAGTTTGCGGATATACTCTTGATAGCGTAAAAGCTCCAGAAAAATGTCCACTATGCGGATATTCAAAAGCTTATTTTGAAGTTTTAGCTAATAATTATTAATTATATTAATTCCACTTTCTAAATTGAAAGTGGTTTTTTTATTAAAAAATTTATTTAGTTAAAGAAATCTAAAATAGAATCCATATAAAAAATTACAAATTTGAATATAAATATAATGAAGTTTCAATACCAATTAAATAAGTTTATGTTCAATATATAAAATATATTGTACAATTTGTATATTAGAAAAGAGGTAGTTCATGTTCAAATTTACTAGCAAGAAAGATCTACACTCCTTTTGTGAAGGAGAATTCTTACCTATTGAAAAAGTAGATGATCCTGTATTTTCAGGTAAAATGATGGGAGATGGTTTTGCTGTAGAACCATCATCAGGTGATATCTATGCACCAATAGATGGAGAAATTACAGTAGTTTTCCCTACTTTACATGCTTATGGTATTAAAACAAAGAAAAATATAGAAGTATTACTTCATTTAGGGATAAATACTGTAGAGCTTAATGGTAAAGGTTTCAATGCATTTGTAAAAGTTAAAGATAAAGTTAAACAAGGAGATTTAATAGCAAAAATGGACTTGGAAGAAATTAAAAAGAATAACTTTCCTTGTACTTCAATGTGTATTATTACTAGTGGTGAAAAAATTTCTTTAGTTGATTTTGATAATAATGTTACTAAAAATACAATAATTGCTACTTTATAATTAAAAATATAATAATAATTATTTAAATTGATTCCATTTTCTTAATTGAAAGTGGAATATTTTTATTGATTATAAATATTTATAGTAGTAAATATTTAATTATTTTTGAAAAGTTGATATAAAGGGTATACAATTATATTTGTGTTATTTTTTTAGAATGTAGGTTGAATCTAAGGGGGTAAGTATATGCAACCAATATTGTCACTTTCTTTTGTTTTGGTTACTTTTGCGATAGCAGATATTATTGCAACCAAGACAAAAAGCATTGTTTCATCGATGTTTACATGTTCGGTAATTTTTATTATAGGGTTTTGGTTAGGAGTACCACAAACGTTATTTGAAGATGCACAATTAATAGGTATAGGATCATTATTAATTACAATGTTACTTGTAAACATGGGTACTATGATGAGTTTACGCCAACTAGCACAACAATGGAAAACTGTAGTAATTGCAGTAAGTGCTATTATAGGTATTTCAGCTATAATTTTAACGATTGGTCAATTCATTATGGGTAGAAATGAAGCATTTGTAGCAGCACCTGTTATTTCTGGAGGTGTTATTGCGGCATTAAAAATGCAAGAAGCAATGGCTTCTAGTGGTGTTTCAAATTCTGATCAACTTGCGGTATTTGCAACAGTGCTTATGGTTATGGAAGGATTTGTAGGTTATCCAATAGCTTCTATATGTTTAAAGAATGAAGCTAATAGAGTTAAAGAAAAAATAAAAGATGGTACTTACAATGAAGAGTTTAAATTAGATGAATTAAAAGAAAAAAAGAAACTTATTCCAGAGTTGTCAGAAAAATATGCATCAGAAAATTTTTATCTTGCTAAAACTGCATTAGTTGCTTTAGCTGCAACTGGAACTAGTATGTTATTAACTAAAGTAACAGGGTATAATCTTATAGATAAAAATATTATGTCATTAATATTTGGTATCATTTTTTATGAGATTGGATTTTTAGAATCAGGCATATTAAAAAGAGCAAGTTCAGATGGATTAGCAATGGCTGCTTTAATGTCAGTTGTGTTTCTTAGTTTATCAAAAGCTACACCAATATTATTACTAGAAATTTTGCCTTTAATTATTATTGCGCAAATTCTAGGAGTAATTGGTTATTCAATATTTGGCGTATTAGCTGGAAAATTTCTAGGTATTTCTCTATGGATGTCTATAGCAATTGGATCTACTTGTAACTACGGTTTTCCAGGAACATATGTAATTTCAAAAGAAGTTAGTAAGTCTACAGGGGATACACTAGAAGAGCAAGAAATGATTTTAGACGCAATATTACCAAAGATGTTGGTTGCAGGATTTATAACTGTATCAATAGCATCAGTATTCTTAGCTGGAATAGTAGCAGCTATGGTTTAGAAAGGCACTATAAATGAATAAAGTATTAGAGTTAGCAACAAAATATGAAGATTGGATTATTGATTTAAGAAGACATTTTCATATGTATCCAGAAGCAAGTTATGAAGAATATGAAACTACAAAAAAGATTATAGAAGAATTAGAAAAATTAGGCGTTGAGTATCAAACATTTGAAGATTGCACAGGAGTTATTGCAAAAATCGAAGGAAATAAAGATGGTAGGATAGTTGCATTAAGAAGTGATATTGATGCATTATGCGTACTTGAAAAAAATGATGTTCCATATAAGTCAAAAAATGAAGGGTTTATGCATGCTTGTGGGCATGATGCTCATACAGCAATGAATCTAGGAGCTGTAAAAATATTAAATGAATTAAAAGATGAAATTAATGGAACAGTTTATTTTATTTTCCAACCTGCAGAAGAAGTAGGAAGTGGAGCAAAAACAATTATCAAAAAAGGTGATTGGTTTGATAAGGTTGATAATTTTTTTGGAGCACATATATGGTCTAATGTTCCTTCAGGAAAAATATCAGTAGAATCTGGTCCAAGAATGGCTTCTGCAGATAAGTTTAAAATCGTTGTTAAAGGCGTATCAGGACATGGAGCTCAACCAGAGCAAACAGTTGATGCAACAATAGTTGCAAGTTCTATAGTTTTGAATCTACAAACGATGGTATCTAGAGAGTTTAGCCCAATGGAATCTGTTGTAGTTACAATAGGAAAATTAACTAGTGGAACTAGATTTAATATTATTTCTGGTGAAGCTATTCTTGAAGGAACTTGTCGTTATTTTTCAAAAGAAATAGGAAAAAATATTGTAGAAGTTATGAGTAGAATTGTAGAAAATACAGCAAAAGCTTTTAGAGCTGAAGCTAGTGTTGAATATGATTTTGTAACTTTACCTTTAATTAATGATGAAGCTTCATCAAAGATAGCAACAAAGGCTGTAGAAAAAATGTTTGGAGAAGAAGCAATAGAAAAATATCCTAAGACAACAGGAGGAGAAGATTTTTCTTATTACATAGAAAACAAACCAGGTGTATTTGCATTTATTGGTTGTGCAAATCCAGATTTAGGAACTGATTATGCTCACCATAATGAAAGATTTAATGTTGATGAATCAGTATTAAAAAATGGATCAGCTTTATACGCACAATATGCAATAGATTATTTAAATAGTTAATAAAATAAAAAAAATATATTAAGCTCTCTTAAAATATAATATTATATACACTAAGAGAGCTTTTATTATGGAAAAATAAATTATATTGTACATATGAAAGTAATTTTAATACAAATAATATTTTAAATTAAAAATATTTAACAATTTTTAAAAATAATAAGATAAAAGTCTAAGTAAAATGCTTTAATAGTATTATAATAAAATTAAATATTTTACAAAGGGGGATTCTTATGTTTTGCAGATTTTGCGGTAAAAATATTCCGGATAATTCAAAAGTATGTGCGTATTGCGGTAAGAAATTAATTATAGAAGAAAAAACTGTTAAATATAAAAACTCATTTATTCACCAAGAGAAGCCTAAAACTTCAAGCAAAGTTTATATTGGATGGATAATATTATTTTCCTCTTTATTATTAATTCCATTATTTTATTATTTTAATGAACAGTCAAAATATATAGCTACAATTGATTTATCTGATGAATATGTGGATTATTATGTTGAACTAAACGGGGAATATGACAATTATTATTTAATTGGCTATCCTGTATATAATTATGGTTATTCAGAATATATGTTTGATAAAGATAATGGAATGATTAACTTTAAAAATAATAATATAAAAAGTGATAAAATAAGTGCTTTTTCTAAATATGAAAATTATGATGATGTTTTAAAAGTAAGTGAAATATTAAATTCTGTAAAAATAGAATTTAATAAAGAAAGCAATTTAAAAAACGGAGAAGAGATAATTGCTAAACTTGTATATAATGAAAAACTTGCTGAAAAGTATCATATAAAAGTAAATCTTGGACAATCAAAACTTTACTATATAGATGAACCTTCAAATGAAAAACAAATTGAAAAACAAAATGTAAATAATTCCTCAACAAACTCTAATACAAATACAACCCAAGAAAACAAAAGAGAATCAATAGGGAAGGTTAAAGTTCTTATAAATAATCTATTTCTTAGAGATTGGGCTTCTAAGAATGCACCAGATTCTGGTTTTGTGAAAATGGGAACCCATGATGTTTATGCTCTAATAGATTCTGAAGGATATACTTGGATTGAGATAGAAAATGGTAAATATATTGCATCTAAACAAGGAGAATGGACTGATTTAACTTTGTATTAAAAGTTTTATGTTTACAAATTGTATGTAATTATTTAAATTAGAAATAGGGAGATATCTAATATGAAATGTTCACAATGTGGTTTTGATTTACTTGAAGATGCAGAGTTTTGCTCTAATTGCGGGCTAAAAGTTTCTAAAGATAATCAACAAGTTGAAAACAGCTTACCAAAAACAAATAATACTCAAAATACTACAACTTATTCAAACAATTCAAATACAACTTATAATAATTCAGAGAACACAAATAATACGAATTATAATAATCGAGCAAATCAATATTACAGAAGGAATATTATTCCTCAACAAAACTATTTAGATTTAGTTTTATCTGAAAATGAAAAAGTAGTAAAAGAATACCATTGTTCTAGAAGTTATAGCCCTTCATCAGATGGTTATTTAATTGTCACAAATAAGAGAATTCTATTTCATGGAATTGGAAAAAAAAGTACTTTAAATGAAGAAGTACAAATAAGTTCTATCTCAGGTTTAGTAGCTTATATTGGAAGAAACTTTAACTTATTTTTTTTGATAAATGGTATTTTATTAATATTATTAGGATTTTTTATATTAGATAAAAATGTTTTTGTTGGCTTTATTTTTTTAATAATTGCTGCTTTCATATTATATAATGTATTTAAAAAAACCTTCTTTTTATGTATATACTCATCCGCAACTACAGGGATGCCAATAAATGTTGGAGAAGGTCCTAGTAGTTCGATTGTTGGTAATAAAGCACTTGTGTCTTTTACAGCGGAGCCTACAAATGAAACAGTAAGAATGATAAGTGAACTTGGAGCACTTGTTAGTGATTTACAAACACTAGGTGATGATGCTATTGAAAAATGGGCTAATTAGGAAAACCATATAATCCTTTTTATGCAAAAATTAATATTCAAAACAAAGATTTAAATATAAGCTCTATAATTAATACTAAATTTATGTAATGTGATATAAATAAAAATTATATAAATTTAATTATTTATATTATGATAACAACTTTAAATTTAAATGTTATAATAAACATAAAGATACATTTGTGATTTATATATAATAGTTGTAATTGGGATAAAATCAAATATAATAAAATTAAAGACTAAGAGGGAGAAAAACATGGCAATTGTCGAAATTCTAGAAAACAAACTGGACGTTAGAAAAGGTGGAGATGAATGTGAGTTCAATGGATACCTTGAAGATTACATTCTAGATATTGATGAACTAGAAATGGATGAAACAATTAAAGAAGCACTAAAATTAATTGCTGAAGAGGATAATCAAGCAAAAATTTGTGTTAATTTAAGGATGGCTGTAAACAAAGATGCAATATCTAATCAAATAATTAGATATAAAGATGTATTTAAACTTACTGGAAAACCGATTATTCTTCCTTACATAATTTATGGGGAGAAAAATGATGCAGATAGGGCACTATTATTAGTTCCTTATGAAAAATATGGCTACTTATTTGCTAAAGGATATTACTATAGCATGACAGAACCAGGTAGTGATTTTTCTAATTGTAAAAATGAAATAGTTGCGATTAGTATGGATAATGCAACATCTATATTTGACGCATACAAGAGGTTATACAGTGTTACTGCAGGATCACTTCAAAGAAGTATTGATCATTCTGATTATACAAACTATGAAAGCTTAAAAGAAAATGCTATAGAATGTGCAAATGAAATCAGAGACAAAGCTGTTGATGTTTTAACTGATTTAGAAGATAAAACTGATGCAATATATTTAATGGTTATTAAATGGTTCTTGTTAAAAAAGGTACTATATGTTCAATATATGGTAAATAAAGATATTCTTAACAGAGTTCATGATGGAATTGTGAAAAAACAAAGAAATCAAGCGAAACTAAATAGTGAGGAAATAAAGTTTATGTCCTTTAGTGAACTATGGAGATGCACTGGACAAAATCAGGCTAAAGAAGAAAAAGAAATAACTAATTAAAGTGGTATTGAATACCACTTTTTAGTTATAATAGTAAAGTATCAAGATTTAGAGTAGTATAATGTTAGGGAAAGGAAATAAGAAATGCCTAATAGATATAGACCAAATTATAAAAGGGACAATGATAAAAACAATTGGGGTTTTATTATACTTATGTTTTTTATTTTTGGAGGCGGAATATTATCCGTTTTAGGACAAATTCTTGGAATTCTAATGCCCGTACTAATTATAGGGGTAATATCTTATTTTATATTTGGTTATAAAAGAGATAAAGATAGTATTTCTAGTCCTTTTAATTCAACACAAACAAGATCATATAAAACAAATAATTACAAAAGTAGATATACTACTGTAAATACTACAGAGCGATATGGAAGAAGTAAGACATATAGACCAACATATTCAAAAAAAGACATTCAAGCTGTAGATAAAAAACTTGCATATTATTTTGATGAGAATGAAACTCTACCAGTAATAAATGATATTAATCTTAGATTAAAAGGAACTGCATATATTTCATTAAAAAGTTTAAATGTTTATATTAATGATGATTATGTTTGTTCTTTAGAAGAATTTGGAACTAAGTATACAGATATATATGATCAAGTAATAAAATGGTTAATAGCTTTTGCTAATGAAAGAGATACTTCTAAAATATTTGATTCTCAAAAAGAAGAGAAAAAACAAGAAACTACTAAAAAAGAAGAAATTATAAATACAGAAAGTTTTATAAATAAAATAAATGAATTAAATATAGAAATACCTGATGAAGCTATTTCAGAAGGTTTATATGAAACAAGTGCTTTATTAAAACAAATTGGAGAAATAGAAAGCAAGTTTCCAGAGAAGAGTGAAAAGCTTACAAAATTATATAAGTATTATTTACCAATGCTTATTAATAATTTAAGTCAATACAAAGAATTACAAACAGCACAAACTCATGAGAATTTTAATTCTACAAAAGAAAAATTAAATAAAAATGTAACATTAGTAAATGAAGCTATGAAAACTTTAGCTGCAAGTCTTTGTGAAGAAGATTTTATTAATTTATCAGCTGACATATCAACACTTGAATCATTACTAAAAAAAGATGGCTTAGCAGGGGACAATAGGCTTTCACAATTTAAGGGTGGTGCTACTGATGAGTGAAAACAAGGATTTATTAAAAGTAATTGATGAAATGTTAGAAAAATTAGATAATGATGATTCTGAAATTATAAATCAAACAAATACTGAGTTTAATTCACAACTAAAAAGTAAGCTTAATGAAGTTGCTACTAAAAAAGGATATAGTGATTATACAAGTATGCTTATAAAAAAAGTTAACAAAGAAGAACAAGATAATATATACGAAGAAACAGAAAATGAATTTATAAGTAATTATGTTAAAAATTCAATTTTAAATATAGAGTATGAAGCAAGACAAATGGGATTATATAAAGATGGTCACCAAGAAGCTTTAAATAAATATTACGATAAATTAAAAAGCAATGAAGAAATAGATTTAATACTTAAAGAGTGCTATTTAGAAGAAGCAAAGATAAGCATAGTTGATATACTACTAGATATGAAATTAAAAGGATATAAGGATGGCTTATATTTATTTAAAATAATTGTTGAAGATGCGATACAAGAATTTTATGAATCAAAAGATTTGAGGTGAATCAATGTCAAAAAGGGATGATATAACTAAAGAAAAAGAAAGGCTAATGAAGGAAATTTTAGGCAAGGATCGAGGGGCTACTTATGATTCAGTCAATGCTAAAGATTATCTAGAAAATAAAGATGGTACTGTAAAAGAAACTAATAGCATGATGAATGAGCTAAATTCAATATTAAAAAAGCAACAAAAAGATCTTGATGAAATGGTTGCAATGTCTAAACAAGTAAGTAAAGATGGGCTTAATGAAGAAGCTTTAAATAGACTTCAAGCTGAAATAGAAAAAGATTTTGGAGTTAAATTAGAACCTAAAGAAGAATTAATTGTTACTACAAAAGAAGTTTCAAAAGATCATTTAGATGAAATTAAATTAGAACTAAATAATGAGATAATTGGACAACCAGAAGCAATAGATTCTATTATTGTTGCTTTTAGACGACCTTTTGTAATGAAACTTGATAATGATAAAGCTAGTAATTCTTTTGTTGTAAGAGGTAATACTGGTTCAGGAAGACACACACTAATTACTAAAGCTACAAGAGCTTTATATAAAAGACAAATATTACTAAGTGATGAAGTATATACAATAGATATGGGATTATACACATCTTCATCTCAAGAACAATTGTTTTTACAAGACTTATATATGGCTATAAAAGGTAAGGGAGCTGTTATTTGTTTTGAGAATTTTGAAGTAGGCTATGCACCATTTTTAAGAATGATTAATGAATTAGTAACTACTGGAAAAATGATGCTTAATAAAAGATATATTGTAAATCAAGGACAACTAGTTGAATCACAAACTGGTTTAGTATCTCAAGCAGTTAATTCTTTAAGTGTTGCAGGAAAATACTTAGTATTTATTACAAATCAAAAACTCTCAAAAGTTGTTGATTCCTTTGGAACAACATTTATGGATTATATAAATGATGTGATAGAGTTAAAACCAATTGAAGAAAAATATATTATTCAAATTATTGATAATAAACTTTTTGAACTTGAAAAAAAGAGTAATAATAACTTATATATTAATCTAGTTATTAATGAAGATATAAAACAATTTATATTAAAATCATATGACAAACATAATGGGATTGAATCAATAAATGATTATATAAATAGTTTTTATAAAGAATTGTCTCAAGTAAAATTACATGATTTATTAGAAAAAAATCAAACTGTAGAGATATTAGTAAAAAATGATTTGCCTATTGCTTTAATTAATGATGAAGAAATTAATTTAATTAAAAAGGATGATAAAGAAAAAATATTAGAAGAAATAAATGCAGAGTTAGATGAAGTTGTTGGATTAGATATGGTTAAAAATTATATAAAATCACTTCAAAGTCATATTTTAATTCAAGAGAAAAGAAAACAACAAGGTATGAAAACAAGTGATGTCAGCAAGCATATGATATTTACTGGTAATCCTGGTACAGGAAAAACTACAATTGCAAGATTAATAAGTAGATATATGAAAGCAATTGGAGCATTAAGTCAAGGACAACTAGTAGAGGTAACTAGGGCTGATCTTGTTGGAAGATATGTAGGACATACTGCACCTTTGACAATGCAAGTTATTAAATCTGCATTAGGTGGAGTCTTATTTATTGATGAGGCATATTCTTTATATAGAGGAAAAGATGATAGCTTTGGACTTGAAGCTATTGATACACTTGTAAAAGCTATGGAAGATTATCGTGATGATTTAATTGTTATACTTGCAGGATATTCAAAAGAAATGTCTACATTTTTAGAATCAAATTCAGGATTAAAATCTAGATTTCCAAATGTTATAAATTTCCCTGATTATACAGGAGAAGAACTAATGAAGATTGCTTTAGTAATAGCTACAAGTAAAGGATACAAGGTTGATGAAAATGCAAAACAACCCTTACAAGATTACTTTACAAAAGTACAAGCTAATAATTCAAAAGAAAGTGGAAATGGTAGATTAGCACGTAATGAAGTAGAAGAAGCTATACTAGCTCAATCAGATAGGCTTGTAAAAAATCCTGAAGCAAACATTGATGAGTTAAAATTAGAAGATTTTAGATTAAATTAGTATATATTTAATTGACTTAATAAATTAATAAAATAAAATAAAGATAATATGGAGGAATAAAAATGTCAGAAGAAAAAGAAGCAATCACTCTTACTCTAAAACCAGAAGAAGAAAGTGAAAAAAATGAAATAAAAGTTAGTGAACTTGACACAATGCAACAAGAGAAAACTATTGGGTCTAGTTATGTACCACAATTTGATGAAAGTACTTTAACTGCAGAAGAAAAGAAGATGGTTGAAGATTTTTCGAAACAAATAGATATTACTGAATCAGATGTGATACTGCAATATGGATCTGACGCACAAAAAAAGATTGCACGTTTTTCTGATAGTGCTTTAGAAAATGTTAGAACTAAAGACTTGGGAGAAATTGGAGATTTAATGAGCAATCTCGTTATAGAATTAAAAGGATTTAGTGGTGAAGAAGAAAAAAGTGGAATATTAGGAATGTTCAAAAAAAGTGGCGATAAAATAATGGCCATGAAAGCTAGATATGATAAAGCAGAAGCAAACGTAGATAAAATATCTAGACTTCTTGAAGAACATCAAATTGTTTTGCTTAAAGATATTGCTTTATTAGATCAACTTTATGATAAAAATTTAATTAATTTTAAAGAATTATCAATGTATATAATTGCGGGACAAAAGAAAATAAAAGAAATTAAAGAAACTAAATTACCGGAATTAGTAGAAAAAGCAGAAAATTCTGGTTTAGCAGAAGACTCTCAAGCTGCAAATGATTTAGCAAATGCATTAAATCGTTTTGAAAAGAAACTACATGATTTGGAACTAACAAGAGTAATCTCTATTCAAATGGCTCCTCAAATTAGATTAGTACAAAACAATAACATTTTGATGACCGAAAAAATTCAATCATCTTTAGTTAATACAATTCCTTTATGGAAATCTCAAATGGTTCTTGCTTTAGGTGTAAGTCATTCTAAACAAGCTATGGAAGCTCAAAGAGAAGTGACAAATATGACTAATGCATTATTAAAGAAAAATGCTGAAACATTAAAACAAGCAACAATTCAAACTGCACAAGAATCTGAAAGAGGTATTGTTGATCTTGAGACATTGCAACACACTAATAATCAACTAATTTCTACTTTAGATGAAGTATTAAAAATACAAGAAGATGGTAGAACAAAACGTGCAGAAGCACAAAAAGAATTATCTAGAATTGAAGAAGAATTAAATAAAAAATTACTAGAAGTAAAAAATAGTTAAATCTTAAGCTGAATGTTATACATTTAGCTTTTTTAATTAATGGGTTCGTAAGAATTGTAAATTATTTTTTATTTAAATATAATAATTTTAGAATTGGGGGTAGACATATGAAAAAAGGTTTGAAAAATATCTTAATTTTATTATCTCTTATATTTATCTTAGTAGGCTGTTCTAATGAAAAAAAGGCTTTTAGTTATTTTAAAGAAACAGATGGAACTCAAGAAGATGTGGAAGGATTTTATGAAGTAGGTATGTATAATACTCATTACTATTTTAATGTTGAAAATTTAACAGAAGATAAATATATTATATTAAACTTAAAAATTACTGATATTAATGATAAAAGTATTTATGATAAAAAAACAAATTTAATTAAGCCAAAAGAAAATTATGTAGTATATTTGGAAAGTGAGCCATATTTATATTACACTACTGATTTAAGTTATTATAATCTTAAGACTGATATAAATTATGAATACTATTATGATTGGGCAGAAGATGAATTGTTTGTTGATATAACTAAAGACGGAGGTTTTACTGATTCAGAAGTTGAAGAAGTTGCAAAAACAGAATATGCAATTTCAATTTTATCTAACATTATAAAAACTAACTATTATTTTTATGACATACCATATGATAAAGAATTAGAAGGCTCTCAGTTTGACAGAAAAAATGCTTTATATAAAGCAATTGCAAATTATAGTGATAAAACTATAAAAATATATAAAGTAAATGGGAAAGAACTAAAAGAATATAAAAAAATAAAAATGTCATTTGGATATTAGAAACCTTTCATTTTTTAAATATATAAAAAGTAAGAGTAGTAGCTTAAAAAGTTACTACTTTTAAAATATGATATGTATAAAAATATATTATAAGAAAATGTCTAAGTAACTTGTAATTATACGTTTAAATAATTATTATTAATATATTTTTATATATGTTAGAATAATTTTGTTTGAGGTAATTATGAAAGTAATAGTAATTGGAGGAGGCCCATCTGGAATGATGGCCAGTATTAGTGCCAGTAAGAATAATAAAGTTATATTATTAGAAAAAAATAACCAGTTAGGTATTAAACTTTTAATGAGCGGTAATGGAAGATGTAATTTAACAAATAATAAAAGTGTAGATGAATTTATAAATAATTGTAGTAAATCAACTAGGTTTATGTATTATTCATTAAATAAATTTTCTATAAAAGACTTAATGAATTTTTTTATAGAAAGAAATTGTGAATTAATAGAAGAAGATAATAATAAAGTGTTTCCAAAAAGTAATAAAGCATCTTCAATATTACATGTATTAGAAAATCAAATGAAAGAAAATAAAGTGGATATAAAATTAAATCATGAAGTATATGATTGGATAATAAAAGATAATCAAATATTAGGTGTAAAAACAAATATGGGAAATATTTATGGAGATCATTTTATATTAACTTGTGGAGGAAAATCATTTCCTAAAACAGGGTCAAATGGATTTGGGTACAAACTTGCAAAAAGGGTAGGACATTCTTTAACTAAGCTTTATGGAACTGAGGTTGCACTAGTCAGCAATGATAAAGTAATACAAGATAAATATTTAATGGGTCTATCATTATCTAATATTAAAGTTGGGCTAATTGTAGATAACAAATTAAAAAAGCAAGTTCAAGGAGATTTAATAATTACTCATTTTGGCTTAAGTGGTCCAATAATATTAGAGCTTTCTGAAGAAGTTGTACTTAACTTAAGAAAAAATAAAAAAGTACAAATTAAAATAACTACTATAGAAAATATAGAGTTTTATAAAAAAAGATTAAAAGATAATGTTAAAAACTTAGGTCCAAGAAGATGGATAGATTACTTAGTAAGCAATCAAGAAAGAAATATGGAAGAGATAAGTAAAAAAGAATTATTAAAAATAAATGAGAATCTAACAGATTTTAGATTTAATATATTAGATTCTTTGCCTATTGAAAAAGCAACAGTAACTGCAGGTGGAATTAAAACAAATGAGATTGATTCAAAGACCATGAAATCATTAAAAGTAAGTAATTTAAGTATTTGTGGTGAAATAATAGATATGCATGGACCAATAGGTGGATATAATTTAACATTGGCATTTATTAGTGGCTACATTGCGGGGGAATCTATTTAATTGTATATTACGAATATTTTATAATATAATGTCTCTATAGTTGGAGGTGTACTATGAAGAAGATTTTAATTATACTATTACTAGCAATAATGTTAGTAGGATGTTCAGGCTCAAAAGAGAAAAAAACAACTGCTTTGGATTACTTTAAAACAGCTGAAGGAACTCAAGAAGATGTAAATGGAACTTATGGATTATATAATGATAAATATTTTTTTTATATTGATAATATAACAGATGATAAATATATTACATTACATTTAAAAGTTACAGATATTGATGACAATAATCTTTTTGATGATAACTTAAATATGATTAGGCCAGGATTCTATGCAGCAAGAGCTGTAGATGATGAACCAAGCTTATATTACACTACAGATTTAGATTATTATAATCTTGATATTAGTATAGATTATGATTATAACTACGATGGAGTAGGTACTGATTTATTCACAAATATTACTAAAAATGGTGGTTTTACTATTTTGGAGGTTGAAGAAGTAGCAAAAGCAGAATATGCAATTGCTATTTTATCAAATATTTTAGATACTAATTATTATTATTATGATATAGCTTATGATAAAGAAGCGGGTAATGCTCAATTTGATAGGGAAGATGCAAATTATAAAGTAGCAGTTGATTATGATAATAAAACTATTACTATTAATAAAATAGACAATGGAAATTTAAAAGAAGAAAAAACAATAACAATGCCATTTTAAAATATAGAGAAGTGAATTCATTCAGATTCACTTTTTTAATGTACAAAATTATCAAACATAATTTATGAATGAGCATATTAATTGAATATAATACTATCTCTTGTAAAGTATAGTTATAAGTTAGCATATGCTAACTAAACGTTATATACGATAAAGGAGATAATAATTATGTTTAAACAAGTAGAATTAGAATATGCATATAATGCTTTAGAACCATACATTGATGCTTTAACAATGGAAACACACTATGAAAAACACCATAAGGCTTATACAAATAACCTAAATGGTGCAGTAGAAAAACTAAATTTAGATAATAAGAGTATTGAAGAATTGTTATCAACATTAGATACAATACAGGATGAAGCTTTAAGAAAAGCTGTTAGAAATAATGGAGGAGGTTTTTATAACCATAATCTATATTTCAAAAGTATGAAACCAAATGGTTCAAAAACACCTACTGGAGAATTAAAAGATTTAATAGATGAAACATTTGGAAGTTATGATAATTTGAAAGATGAATTAAGCAAATTAGGCGCAAATCAATTTGGATCAGGTTGGGCATGGCTATCATTAACACCAGATAATAAGCTAGTAACTAGTTCAACACCAAATCAAGATAACCCATTAATGGATTCATCAAATACCCCATTACTTGGAATAGATGTATGGGAACATGCATATTATCTAAAATATAAAAACCTTAGAGGAGATTATATAAATGCATTCTTTGAAGTTGTTAATTGGGATGAGATTTTAAAAAATTATAAAGAAGCACTTAAAAAATAATAAATTAAAATAACAATTCATAATTGAGTTGTTATTTTTTTTATATATTTATTTCAATTTCTTTTTCTTCTATAAACTTTGCTAGATATTGGCCATTTGTAAGCATTTGAATATCTTTTTCAATGCTATCATCAAGACATCTAAATTTAAATGTTACATCTAAGTCATAATTTCTATCTAATATAACTGTATTATTACTTAATAAATACTCTATTTTATTAATTAGATTATATGGAAAACTGATTTCATAAAATCTATAGTTTTCCATTTTTACCTTTGGTGCTAAATTGATAGTTTCACTAACACTGTTAGAGTAAGCTCTAACTAGTCCACCTGCACCTAGCTTTATACCACCAAAATATCTAACAACACAGACGCAAACATCAACAACATTCATATTTTTAATTGTTGTAAGCATAGGGATACCTGCAGTACCACTTGGTTCATTATCATCATTTGATTTTTGTATATCATTTCCTATAACATATGCAGTACAAACATGAGTTGCATTATAGTGTTTTTTTCTAATTTCATTTATAAACGTTTTTGCACTGTCTTCATCTAAAGTTTTTCTAATATAACAAATAAACTTAGATTTTTCAATTATTATAGTATGATTAAAATCTTCTTTTATTCTAATAGGATTACTCATAACATAATTATACATTATACTTTTAAAAATAAGGTATAATAATAACACGTTGAAAGGAAGAACTATGAAAAAATATACACCAATGATAGAGCAGTATTTATCAGTAAAAAAAGGTTATCCTGATGCGATTGTCTTTTATCGACTTGGAGATTTTTACGAAATGTTTTTTGACGATGCAAAAATTGCATCGAGTGAACTAGATTTAGTTTTAACAGGAAAAAGTGCAGGGGTAGAAGAAAAGGTTCCCATGTGTGGTGTACCTTATCATGCGGTAAATGGATATCTTCAAAAACTTGTTCAAAGAGGATATAAGGTTGCAATAGTTGAGCAACTAGAAGATCCATCACAAGCAAAAGGTATAGTAAAAAGAGATGTAGTAAGAGTAGTTACTCCAGGTACAGTAATAGATGAAATTAATGATGATAAAAAGAGTGTTTATATAGCTAGTATTGTAGATTTTAAATATGGTTATTCTTTAATAATGGTAGAAATGTCTACTGGTGAATCTATATGTAAAGAAATTGATCATAATTCAGTTTTATTAATTCAAACAATGCTTAAAAACAATATAAAAGAAGTTGTATTAAGTGAAGATTTTGATGAAAAGATTATTAAATTACTTAGAGAAAATAGTATTATTATATCTTATTGTAGTGAAACAAATATTAAAGAAGAATATAATTTACTTTCAGAAAACTTAAAAGAAGAAAGAAATCTAGAGGCTTTTGGATTAATTCTTAACTATTTAGAATCAACTCAAAAAAGAATGTTAGATCATCTTAATATTGTAATATATGAGCGTGAAGATGATGTATTATATATGGATTACTCTACTACTATTAATTTAGAATTAATTGAGCCACTAAGAAATCAAAGCAAGAATGATACACTATGGACATTTATGGATAAATGTCAAAGTGCTATGGGTTCTAGATTATTAAAAAAGTGGATAGAAAAACCACTAGTGGATAAAAATAAAATTGAAAATAGATATGATATCTTAGAATATTTTATGAATAATTTTTTAATATTAGATGATTTAAAAGAACATTTAAAAAATATTTATGATTTACAAAGAATAATAACTAAAGTAGCAATGAAGAGCGCAAATGCACTTGATTGCGTAAGATTACAAAAAACTTTAAAAGAAGTTCCTTTAATTATGGAACTTTTACAAGATCCTTTATTTTCTAATTTTAATAAAGTAGATGTCTGTACTGATTTATACGATGAATTAAAAAATGCTTTTGTTGAAGATCCTCCTTTAATTACTAGTGATGGTGGAATGTTTCAAGATGGATATAATGAAGAATTAGATAGACTAAGAACAATTCAAAAAGAAGGAAAGTCTTGGATTTTAAGTATGGAAGCATATGAAAAAGAAAGAACAGGAATTAAAACTTTAAGAATTGGATACAATAGAGTTTTTGGATATTATATTGAAGTTAGTAAGGCTGCAACAAATTTAATTAAAGATGAATATGGTTATGTTAGAAAACAAACATTGGTAAATGGTGAAAGATATATAACACAAGAATTAAAAGAAAGAGAAGATGAAATACTTCATGCTCAAGAAAGAACCATTAAATTAGAAAAGCAATTATTTGAAGAATTATTAGACTTAATAAAATCTTATTTACCAAAACTTCAAAAGCTAGCAAATGTATTAGCAAACATAGATTGTTTATATGCATTAAGTACTTTAAGCAAACAAAATAATTATGTAAGGCCTACTTTTAATGAAGATATTTTTGAAATAAAAGATGGAAGACATCCTATATTAGATGTAATAATGAAAGACTCTAAATATATTTCTAATGATATATTATTAGATAATAATACTGAAATAGAAATTATAACTGGTCCAAATATGGGTGGAAAAAGTACCTATATGAGACAGATTGCACTGATAGTTATTATGGCTCAGGTGGGTTGTTTTGTGCCTTGTAGAAGCTGTAACATGCCTGTATTTGATAAGATATTTACTAGAATTGGTGCTAGTGATGATATTTTGAGTGGTCAATCTACTTTCATGGTAGAAATGATAGAAGCTAATAATGCTTTATCAAATGCTACAAAAAAGTCATTAATCTTATTTGATGAAATAGGTAGAGGTACTTCTACTTATGATGGTATGGCTTTAGCACAGGCAATGATAGAATATATTGCAACAATAATTCATGCGAAGACCTTATTTTCTACTCATTATCATGAATTAACAAATCTTGCGGATAATTTACAAAACGTAAAAAATGTTCATGTTCAAGTACATGAAGACAAAGAAAAAGTTACATTTTTATATAAAGTAAAACCAGGGGTAGCAAAAAGATCTTATGGTATAAATGTAGCTAAACTTGCAAATTTACCTGAAAGTGTTATTGATAGAGCAAAAGAGCTGTTAAAGGAATTAGAAAGTAAAAAAAGAGTTGTTCAACAATCTTATCAAATAGTTGAAATGAAAAGAAATGATAATGAAGAGAAGCTTAAACAAATATTATATGAAGTTAACCCAGATGAAATGACACCAATGCAAGCTTTACAAATGATTATAGATTTACAAAAGATTAGTAAGGAGTAGTATGAGTAAAATACAGTTGTTAGATTTACAATTAACTAATATGATTGCTGCAGGAGAAGTTGTAGAAAGACCTTCAGGAATTGTAAAAGAATTAATTGAAAATTCTATAGATGCAAATGCAAAAAATATTATAGTAAAAGTATTAGAAGGTGGAATAAAAAGTATCCAAGTCATTGATGATGGAGAAGGTATGGATAAGGAAGATGCTGTTCTATCTTTTAAAAGACATGCGACAAGTAAAATATTTAAGCCTAGAGACCTATTTTCTATTAATACTTTTGGATTTAGGGGTGAAGCCTTGCCTTCTATTAGTAGTGTTTCTAAAGTAGTATTAATAACTAATAATAAAGTTGACAGTACAAAGGTTGAAATAAACCAAGGAGAAAATATTTTTGTTGGACCTTATCCAAGTAATACTGGTACAGATATTACTGTAAGTGACTTATTTTATAAAACTCCAGCAAGACTTAAACATTTAAAAAATCCAAATTATGAAAATTCTTTAATAAATGATGTAATAATTAAATTTGCATTATCTAATCCAGATATTAGCTTTACTTTTATAAGTGATAATAAAGAATCTTTTAAATCAGTTGGAAGTGGAGATTTACTAGAAGTAATATATAAAGTATATGGAAAAGATATAGCTAAAAATGCAATTAAAATAGATGAAGAAGATTTTGATTATAAATTAAAAGGTTATATGATACAACCCCAATATACTAGAGCAAATAGAAATGCAATTAATATATTTATGAATGGTAGAATGGTTAGATCATATAAAATTCAAAAGGCCGTAATAGATGCTTATAAAGAATACATTCCTAACGATAGATATCCAATAGTTGTATTAGATATTATAATGGACTTTCAATTAATAGATGTTAATGTTCATCCTAGTAAATGGGAAGTAAGATTATCAAAGCAACAACAATTAGAATATTTAATTAAAGAAAGACTTAATAAACTTTTATCTAAAGATATACAACCTTTTACTATTGAAATAGCACCTAAAATTAAAGAAAAAGTAGAAATGGTTTCACTATTAGATAATTTCACTTATGAAACACCAAAAGAAAAAGAAGAATCAATAAAAGAAGAAATAATACAAGAAATACAAGTTAGTGAAAATACAGATATAAATATAGTAAACATTGCCTTTCCTAGCTTAAGAGTTATTGGACAATTTCATGGTAAGTTTATACTTGCAGAAGGTGATAAAGGATTATATGTAATTGATCAACATGCGGCACAAGAAAGAGTTCACTTTGAAGAAATATCAAATATGATGAATAATCCTAAAGGGTTCTTTGAATTATTAATACCAATAATGGTTCATACATCTAGTGATATTATAAAAAGACTAGATGAATTAAATGAGAAAATAAGTGATTTAAATATTAAATTTGAAGCTTTTGGAAATGATACACTTATTGTTCATAGCTTACCATTGTGGCTAAAAGATGTTAATGAACAAGCATTTATAGAGGATTTAGTAGATTACTTTAAAGAAGAAAAAGATATTAATAAAATACATTTGCACAGACATAAACTAGCTACTATGGCATGTCATAGAAGTATTAGATTTAATAGAGTTTTAAATAAATTAGAAATGCAACAAGTAGTAGATGAATTATCCATATGCAAACAACCTTTTCAATGTCCTCATGGAAGACCTACCTTTGTTTTAATAGAAGATAAATATCTTGAAAGAGAGTTTTTAAGATGAAAAAAGTATTAATTATAGTTGGGCCTACTGGAGCTGGAAAAAGTGAGTTTTCAATTGAACTAGCAAAAAGATTTAATGGAAGTATTATAAGTGGAGATTCTATTCAAGTTTATAAAGGCTTAAATATTGGTAGTGCAAAAATCACTGAAAAAGAAATGCAAAACATTGATCATTATGGAATTGATATATTAGAAAATACAGATAACTATAGTGTTGCAGATTTTCAAAAGCTTGCTAGAAATTATATAGATATAATTATTAAACAAAATAAGTTACCTATGATTGTAGGAGGAACGGGATTATATATTAAAGCTTGTTTATATGACTATAATTTTATTAAACAAGAAACAAATGAAGTAGAAGATGATTATGATACTAAAACAAATGAAGAATTATATTCTTTATTAGAAGAAGTAGATTTTGAATCAACAAAGAAGATTCATATAAATAATAGAAAAAGAGTAATTAGAGCTTTAAGATTAAAAAATCTTGGTAAATCAAAAAGTGAGTTAGAAAGTCTTCAAAAAAAAGAATTAATATATGATGCTTTTATTGTGGGATGTAGTATGCCAAGAGATTTACTTTATGAAAGAATAAATCAAAGAGTAATTAAAATGATTGAGTTAGGATTAGAAAAAGAAATTAAATCATTATTAGATAGTGGTATAAATTTTGATAACCAATCAATGCAAGGAATTGGATATAAAGAGTGGAAGGAATATTTTGAAGGAAATATAGATATAAATGAAGTAATTAGATTAATACAAAGAAATTCTAGGAGTTTTGCAAAAAGACAATACACTTGGTTTAATAATCAAATGGAAGTTAACTGGATAAATATGTTAGATGATAAAGAAATTGAATATATAAGCACAAGGATAGAGCAATGGATAAAAGACTAGAAAGAGTTGAGCTATTAATAAAAAAAGAAGGTTTAGAAAAACTTAAAAATTCTACTGTTTTAATAATTGGTATAGGTGGAGTTGGTTCTTATTGTGTTGAAAGTCTTGCAAGAAGTGGAATAGGAAAGCTTATATTAGTTGATAAAGATATTATTGATATTACTAATTTAAATAGACAAATACATGCGACAAATGAAACAATAGGAAAGTCTAAAGTTTTAGCAATGAAAGAAAGAGTAGAAGCTTATTCTGATTGTGAAGTAGTAACTTATAATATGTTTTATGATAAGAACAACAATTATATATTTGAAAATGTAGATTATGTTGTTGATGCAATAGATACTGTTTCATCTAAAGTCGATATTATGGAATATTGTTTAAATAATAATATTAAATTTGTATCTTGTATGGGAATGGCTAATAGATTTGATTCATCTAAAATAGAATATACAAGATTAGATAAAACATTTAATGATCCTCTATCTAAAGCTTGTAGAGATTTAGTGAAAAAAAGAGGTTTGAAAGGAAAGATACCAGTAGTATTTACAAGTGAACTTCCTTTAAAACAAAATACTGTGTTAAATAAAGATGGTATAACTAGAAAAGAACAGATGCCTCCAGCAACTGTTATATTTACACCAGCAGCTGCAGGAATATTATGTGCAAGTATAGTAGTAAGAAAGATATTAGAATAATTAAATAAGTTTAAAATAATGATTTGATTATTTAAAGAGACACAAAAAAAGAAGCTTTAAAATTTTTAAAACTTCTTTTTATATTTTCTTTAATGATTCTATAGCTTTGTAGACAGAATTATCATTGTCACTTAGAGCTTGTTTTGAAACAGTAAGATTAGTGTTTGCTTCATGCATGATTAATCCTAAAGCAACATTTTGTTCAGATTTTTCAAATAATGATATCGCTTCTTGCTCACTTAAATTTGTTATGTTAGAAAGAATTCTAATTGAGCGATCCACAAGTTTTTCATTTGTTGCTAAAACATTTATCATATAATTTTGATATACTTTTCCAGTTTTTATCATAACACCTGTTGAAATCATATTTAAAACCATTTTATGTGATGTCCCTGATTTCATTCTAGTTGAGCCGGTAATAGCTTCTGGTCCAACAATAATTGGAATAGGGATTTGTGCTATTTCATTCATCTTACAATTTTCATTGCTGGTAATTGCTATACTTAATGCACCTATTTCATTTGCATATTCTAATCCTGCAATTGTATAAGGTGTTCTTCCACTTGCAGCTATACCAATTACTGTGTCATTTACTGTTAAGTTATGTTTTTTTAAATCCTCTTTTGCTAATTCTTTTGAATCTTCAGCACCCTCAATAGCACGATACATGGCATCACTACCTCCTGCTATTATTCCAAACACACGATCAGGACTCACATTATAAGTTGGCGTTAGTTCTACTGCATCAAGTACGCCTAGTCTTCCAGATGAACCTGCTCCTAAATAAATAATGCGTCCTCCTTTTATATATCTTGTTGTAATACAATCAACAGCTTCTGCTATTTTAAAAATAACTTTTTCAATTGCTTCTGCTATTTTTTTATCTTCATTGTTAATCAATTGAAGCATTTCAACAGTACTAACTTTATCAATATTTTTAGTATTTTCATTTACTTGTTCAGTAATTAATTTTCCTGTTTTAACCATCTAATATTTCCTTTCTAATTTTCTTTTAAAATTTAATAAGAATAAATTAAGGTAATAGATTTATGATGGATTGATCAGATTCGTTTGGAACCATCTGTGCTGTAATTTTTATTCCTTTTTTTAAAAGATCTTTAATTATTATGATTTCATTATCTGTTAAATAAACAGATTTTTTAATTTGTGTAGTCGCTTCTCTTTTTGAAACATTTCCAACATTAAAACTATTAGTTGGGATACCTGCTTTAATAATATCTGCCATATCTTCAATAGTTTTTGTAATAATAAATACTTTATCTTTATCAAATTCATTTGCTTCAAATTTTTCAACTGCACGTTTTTTAGAAAGAATAGATAGCTTAACTCCTGCAGGTTTTGCTATCTTTAAAGCAGAAATAATCATATCATTTTTTGTTGCTTCATCATTTACAACCGCAATACAAGTTGCACCTACGATGTTAGTCCAAACCATGGCAACTTGGCCATGAATCAATCGTTCATCTACTCGTGCATGTACTATTGGCATATACAATACTCCTTTTACATTATTTTATATAAATTAATAGAAAGTCGCAATCAACAATACTAATGAATTAGATATTACCTAATATCATTCCTAATGCAATTAGTACAAAAATTAATTTTGTTGAATTCATGTTTTTCTTTCCAAGAATCCAGTAAGAAAAAAGAACTATAGATAATGGAATTAAAGAAGGTAGTATTCTATCAAACATTTCTTGTATTGATAAAGAAACCTCTCCCATTGTAAATTGCCAATCAACTGAATATTTGATGACTGAAGGAATCAAAGCTCCCACAACAGTTAACCCTAATATAGCAGCGGCTTCAGTTATAGGTGCTATAGTGTCTGCGAAACTTGAAACCATTTTCTTTCCTTGATTATATCCAATAAAAAGAAATTGGCGGCGAATAAATATTAAAACTAAACATACGATAATAGGCACAATTAATCCAACAGGGTTTCCTTCTAAAGCAATATAGGCTGCAATTGAGAATACAACCGCACGATAAATGGCAATGAATAAAGTATCTCCCACACCAGCAAACGGTCCCATTAAACCAGTTTTAAGTCCAGTAACAGCTTCTTCTGAGTCAATACCAAATTCTTCTTCAAGAGCAAT
>JAAZCQ010000058.1 GCA_012513225.1 Erysipelotrichaceae bacterium | reverse complement strand
TGCTAATTTTCATACTGATGTTAATAGATGGTTAGATGATTATAAAAAAGCAATAGAAAAAGAAAAAGAAGCTTATACTAGTTGGCAAGAAGCTGCTGCTTTAGAAAATGCAATAGGTAAATTAACTAGTTGTTATTCTTCTGGCGATTGTGGTTGTTGCAGCGATAAATGTACAGGAAGTTGTAAAACAAGATATAGCGGATCAAATACAGCATATGCCGATGCTGGCACTTATTTTAAAGCAGATGGCACTGATTTAAAAACTGTTAGAGCTCGACAATCATGTGGTTGTGGATCTAGTTCTAGAACATCAAAACCATCACCTTCAGCTTCTCAAAGAAGAAACACTTATAATAAAGCTAAGGCGGATAGAATTAAATTAGAAGATTTTAAGGAAGAATGTGAAGCGAAAACCAATATTAAAGATGATTGGAAATATCAATTATCTCCTGAATTAACTTTTTATTACAAACAGAGAATAAATGCAGAAAGTGAAGATGCCCCAAATCCCGCAGAATTACTAACTGAAAGTGTACCGATGGAAATTTCTAAAGAAAAGGTTAAATATTGGGAAGGAATAAGTCAAAATCCGATTGAAAAATCATATTTTGGAAAACCAGAAAAAATTATAATTGATGAAACATATGGAGATGCAAAAGGTGATCGAATAATCGAGTTTCCTTATGATAAAACTAAAGATTATCAAATTGGTTATACTCAAGAATTATTTTATAAACCCTCTGTATATTATTATAGTTTAGTGCCTTCAGGTAAATATATTAAATCACAAGAGAAAAAAGAAGGGAAAAGCGTCTTAGATGTTGGATATGTATTTAATATTGACATAACAAATTATGAAGGTTTTTATGAAACATGGTTTGAAATAGAAAATATTGGTCATTTAATGAAAGATCCAGAAGATAAACCAAAATTAAAATCAAATATTCAAAAATCTGTTGATGACTACATTGACGATAATAAAGATAAATATTTAGATCATGAAGATAAAGTTAATACACAATTATTTGCAAGTAAATGCTTTTATCATAATAAAGAAGTATTATATAAAAGAGATTGTTTAGATTGTACTGATCCTAGTTTTGAAGCTCAATTCTTTTATCGTACTATTTCACTAAATAATGTTAATCCTAATGATCGTGTTAATACTAATTGGACGTCGACTAAAGGTGACCTAGCTAAAAAATCTGTTCAATCATTAGGTGATCAAATTTATAATGATAATACTAGAGAATATTTAGAATATTCATTTATATTAGACCCTAATGATATGAAAGATATAAAAGATTATAATAATAAAAATAAATACAGTGATTTTCAATTAGAATGTGATAATGGTAAAGAGTGTAATAGTAAGTTTGTTGAAACGTGGGCGAGAAATTCTAATACTGAAGAATTATTAAATGATACAAGAAATAATAAATGGAAATATTTTATAAATGGAGCTTGGACTAGTGGTAATATATCTGATTTAATGGGAGGATATCCTCCAGAAACAAAAAATCTAACGGATTGGCCATAAGAGGATGTGAATAATAAATGAAAGAAAGTTTATGGGGCTATTGGCTTGTGGTCTTAGGATTATTTATAATATCGGTAATGATGTTGCTTCAAAATTATACAACAACAAATGAACAAGATTATTATTTATTAAAGGAAGTAACTGAAGCTTCAATGGCTGAGTCAATTGACCTTGCTCATTATAGATTATATGGTGAAGTTAGAATTATTAAAGAAAAGTTTGTTGAAAATTTTTTAAGAAGATTTTCTGAAACAGTAAATATTAATAAAACTTATAAAATTGATTTTTATGATATTTATGAAGCGCCACCAAAGGTAAGTGTTAAAGTAACAACTAGTACTCAAGAATATGCTATAATGTCAGATACCGGTGATTTTGGGGTTGTTAATAAAATAGATTCAATTATTGAAGTATTAAATAATAAGGAGGAATAAGAATGGGAAATATAGGGATATCGATAAAAAGATTTTTAGGTAATAAAAATACAGTTACAATTTTAGGTGTTATAATTGGAATATTAGTATTATATTTTGGTTATAACTGGCGAGTAAATCAAGCGATTGAACCTCTAACTGTTCCTTTTGCTAAAGAAGAAATACTTGGTAATGAACTTATTACTGATGAGAAAATCGGAACTGTTAAAGTTTCTAAAAACATGGTTGATACTACTGATACTCTAATTACTAATCAAGCTCAAGTTAGAGGTAAATATGTTAGGTATGATACAACTATTCCTAAAGGAGGACTATTTTACAGTACCCAATTAATGCTCGAAGAAGAATTACCTAATTCAGTTATAAAGGATATACCAGAAGGATACACTTTATATAGTTTAGCAGTTGATTTACATAGTACTTATGGTAATTCAATAATGCCAGAAGATTATATAGATTTATATTTCAAAGCTGTAAATGATAATAAATTTGTTATGTTTGGTAAATTTATCGAAAGCATCAAGGTTTTAGCCGTAAAAGATTCGGCTGGAGAACATGTGTTTTCATCATCTTCTGATGGTGATCCTGCAGAATTATTATTTGCTGTACCAGATGATTATTACTTACTTTTAAGGAAAGCTGGTTTTATAACTACCAATAATATCGAAATAATTCCGGTACCAAGAAATAAAGATTATAGTGAAAATCCTACTGATACAGTAATTACTAGTGAAGAAATCAAAGCTTTTATTAATTCAAAAGCAGTAGATGCTAGGCAAAATGTTGGAACTAATCCAATTGATACAGAACCAATAGAAGTAGCAGAATAAAGTTTAAGAATAAAAAGGAGGCCCAAAAATGACAGATGCAATTTTTTCACAATTAGATTTTGGTCCATTAAATGAATTTATTAACGATGATAATATTACTGATGTTTCATACAGCAATGGGGGTCAAGTTTGGCTAAAAACCCTTGATAAAGGGGTATATCAGGTTCAAAGGCCAGAAATTAATAATGCTTTAATGGAAAAGCTTGCCTTTCAGTGTTCAAATGTCATGGGAAAAACATTTAATATGGCTCATCCATTTTTAGATGCTGAAAGTGCTGAACTTCGTTTGAATTTTGTTCATGATTCAATCGCAACAAATGGAATAGCTTGTGTTATTCGTAAAACACCAGCTAAAATAAGATTAAAAAAAGAAAAATTATTAGATGAAAAATATGTTACATTGCAAGTACATGATTTTCTTATTAAATGTGTTGAAGGGCATTGTAATATTATTGTTAGTGGTGAAACTGGTTCAGGTAAAACCGAACTTGTTAAATATCTAGCAAGTCATACAAAAGAAGATGAAAAACTTATTACAATTGAAGATACATTAGAACTTCACCTTGATAGAATATTTCCTCATCGTGATATAGTGGCGATGAAAACAAACAATATTGCTTCTTATTCTGATGTTCTTGTTACTTGTATGAGACAAAATCCAAGATGGATTTTATTATCTGAAGTACGTAGTGCAGAAGCGGTAATGGCAGTTCGTAATTCTATTTCATCAGGTCATAATATTTTATCTACTATTCATTCAGATAAAGCTGAAAGTATTCCAATGAGAATGTATTCACTACTTGAAGGGGATCAAGATATTGAGCAATTTTTATCTTCCATTCATAGATATGTTCAACTTGGAGTATATGTAAAAGGTTATATGAGCAAAGAACGAGGTAGGTTTCATCGAGAAATAATGGAAGTTTGCGAATTTTTTGTTGATGAAAATAATGTCGCTTGTAAGAATATTATTTATAAAAAAATGATGGATGGAACCTTCTTTATGAAAAATCCAACTAAATATTTGCTTGAGTATTTATCAATACAAGGGGTAATTCTTCCAAGTGATACATTTAAATTAGGCAGTGAAAATGACGGAAGTCAAAAAGAAGTCAAAATGACTTCATAATATAAAATGGAGGTGCATAATGGAATTAATTGTTTTATTATTAATAGCAATATTTGTATTAACATATCGAAAAAATACCGGCGATAATTTTTATAAATTTCTTATGAATGAATTAGGAAATATTTATGGTAAATATGCACCTTATAGCTTTCAAATGGTCCGAGAAAAAACAAAAGAATTAGGGCAAGAATATACCGTGAAAGAATATATTTCCCAAATTACGATATTCGGTTTTTTAGGAGCCGTAGTAGGATTTTTATATTTTCAAAGTATAATATGGGCAATATTTTATGGTTTAGTTGCAATAGCTTTTATACCCTTTTTAGCTTATTTAAGATGTCAAAGAGTATATAGTGAGTATATATTTGAACAAATCCAAGTGTATACAACTAATGTTATTATGGAGTTTAATACAACACAAAGTTTTGTTAGAGCTTTAGAAGGTGTAGCAGAATCAGGAGTACTAGAAAGTCCAGTATTAGATGATGTTAAATTAATGATTGATTTATCTTATCAAAATGGTACGATAGATGAATCTATTCAATATTTTGATAATAAATATCCTTATTATATGGTTAAAAATATGCATCAATTATTTTTACAAATAACTAAAGAAGGAGCTAAAGATTCAGGAGAATCACTAGAAAATATGCTTCTAGATATTGATATGCTTGTTGAAGGTGTATATCGTGATAAAATGGATCGAGCAACATTTCATAAGAAATTTTTGACCTTTGGTTTTGCCTTATATTTTTTAGTTATGTTAACTCAATTTCTATTAGGTAGTGATAATTATATAAAAATGTTAGAAGAATGGTATGTTCAGTTTTTACTTCATGCTATTTTAATCATAAATACCTACTTCTTAATAAATGGCGAGAAATTTTATAATGAAGATACGGGGGCTGAATAACGATGTTAATAGAAGTCTTATTATTAGGAGTCCTTTTATATATTATCTTAGAATATAATGGCAGTATTAGTACTAATAAATTTATTATTGATAACAGTAATATATTTATAAAATTAAAAGAAAAAGATTATGATTTTTATGTTAAAGCAAAATATGGAGATTCAATTGATGTTGAAAAATTATTTAATATTAGATTGCGAAATGGTTTGTTTGTGATACTAATAATGCTCTTTCTTTTTATAACTAATATAAATTTTGCCAATATTTTATTTTGTATAATAGCGGGTTATGGAGTATATAAATTATCTTATTTGTCACTTAAAAAATATTATAAAACTCATTTACATACAATAGATTTAATGCTTCCTTATTATTTAAAAAATTTAGAAATATTAGTTCAACATTATACTGTTCCAGTTGCATTAGGTAAATCAGTAGAAGATGCTCCTAAAATTTTTAGAGAAGGCTTAAAAACTTTAATTGAAAAAATTAATGCCGGTGATAGTACTATTAATCCTTATATGGATTTTGCTAAAGATTATCCTGTAAGGGATTCAATGAGAATGATGAGGTTATTATACCGTTTAAGTCTAGGTAGTAATGAAAGAAAACAAGAGCAATTATTAACTTTTTCTCGTAATATATCGAATTTACAACAAAAAGCTAGAGAATCAAGATATAAAGAAAGATTAGAAAAGATGGAAAGTAAAACAATGGTTATGTTAGTAACTACAGGGGTAGGAGTAATGGTATTGTTAATTATTTCAATTTTGATGATGTTTACATCTTAATATAAAGCAAAAAAATATAAAAATTGACAAATTTGTCATTTTTTTTAATTTAGGGGTTGCTTTTTATAAAATTAATCGATATAATAT
>JAAZCQ010000048.1 GCA_012513225.1 Erysipelotrichaceae bacterium | reverse complement strand
TCTATAGGTATGGTTACCTTGGTTGTATATGTTGACTAATTGCTTTTTGAAATTTTCCTCATAATATTTTCTTGACATGATTTTCTCCTCCTAATATTATTATATCATGTTCGGAGAAAACCTGTCCTATCTAGTGTAACCTCTCATTTTTGAAACTTATATTGAAAACAATCACAGGCTATAACTGCAATATTATTTACAAGTTCATTTGGAGGATTTAGTATGGGAAGAACAAACAAAGCAGCCAAATCAGCATTACTAATAATAACATTTTCCCTAGGAAGTAGGTTTCTAGGGTTTATACGTGAAACTTTGATAGCAGCTAAATTTGGTTCAGGCATTGAGACAGATACTTTTTTTGTTGCTTTAACAGCTACTGGGTTAATTACTACATTGATTAGTAATGCAATATCCACTACTTTTATACCTATCTTATCTGAGATCGAAGCAAAAGAAGGTAAAAAAGGTAAGATTAGTCATGTAAATAATATGATAAATATTATAATTTTTATATCTTTGTTCTTGGTAATAATTGCATGGTTTTTATCACCACTAATTATTAAATTAACTGCTAAAGATTTTGAAGGAGAACAATTTGGCTTAGCTGTAAATTTGATGAAAATAGGATTACCGATGATATTATTTAGTGGAGTTATGGGTTCTTTGACCAGTTTTTTACATAGTGAACAGATACATAAATCATCAGCTGCCATAGGATTTCCTTTTAATTTTGTTTACATATTTTTCTTATTATTCTTGTCTTCAAAATTTGGAATTAAGGGCCTTATGGTAGCAGCAGTGGTAGCAGTAATGTCTCAGCTTCTTATTCAAATACCAGAAGCAAGAAAGACAGGATTTCAATATAAATTTATATTTGATACAAAAGATGAATATATTAGAAAAGCTCTTTATTTAAGCGGACCTGTTCTAATTGGTGTTGCTATCAACGACTTAAATGTTATTGTTGATAGGACTTTAGCATCTGGACTAGTTACAGGCAGTATATCTGCGTTAAACTATGCAAATAAGTTGAATGGACTTGTATTAGGTGTTTTTGTATCTGCAATTACAACAGTTATATTTCCTTTATTAGCTAAGGAATCTAGTAGCAAAAATATTAAGGTAATGAAAAAGATAATGGGTTATGGGGTCAATCTTATATTACTTATTACCATACCTGCTACTGTTGGTTTAGTTGTACTATCTACTCCAATTGTACAAATTGCTTTTGAAAGAGGTGCATTTACTCCAAATGATACTATCATGACATCATCTGCACTGGTATTTTATTCAATAGGTTTAGTTGCTTCTTCATTACGATTGCTTGTTACTAGGGTATATTATTCAGTACAAGATACCAAGACTCCAATGGTAAATGGAGCTATGTCTGTAGGACTTAATATAGTTTTAAACTTAATATTAGTTAAATTCATGGCCCATGCAGGACTTGCTTTTGCTACTAGTATAGCTACTACTATTGCTACTCTATTAATGTTTTATGGATTAAAAAAGAAAATTGGGTCATTAGGCGCTAAAAGTTATATATTTACATTTATAAAATCAGGGCTAGCTTCTGTTGTTATGGGAGGAGTAGCATATTTTACTTATCATGGATTGTATGGATTGCTTGGA
>JAAZCQ010000035.1 GCA_012513225.1 Erysipelotrichaceae bacterium | reverse complement strand
GTCCTAAAGTATAAATCTTAGATCCTGGTCTAACAATGCTAAAAGCTTCATTCACCGCTCGATCTACACCAAAGCAAAAACCAGAGTTTTTAGCCCTAATAATTTCTCTCATAGTACTCCTCATATTATAAAACTTGTCACTTATAATTATATCACAAAATAATAATACATCATAAGATACTTCTCAACTAATTAAGGATGTTTTCAATTTAGATACACTTTTAACAATTTATATATATTATTAAATGATTTTAATTAACTATCCTTTTAGTATGCTATTAACTCAAGGAGAACTCACCTTAAGTATTATACTCTATTTTGTGGCATTTAGCTACTTTGACCCGATGGTCTTTAATCCTATTATTGTGATAACCAGCTTGTCACTTTCCCATACCCCATAAAAAAAGAGCGAAATCAACGCTAAATTTTTACAACATCCTTTATCTTTTTTGGACCTATGTCAATATAGTAGACACATTTTCTCGAACAATTTTATGCAACCCTCTTAAATTTGTTTTCCCACTCCTGGGGAGTAAGATAGTCTAAGGAGCTATGTATTCTCTCTCTGTTATACCATGACTCTATATACTCAAATACCGCAAGTCTAGCAGCATCAAAGTCAAAATACTTGACTAAGTTAACTTCTTCTTTCTTTAGTACTGAATGAAATGATTCTATACAAGCATTATCATAGGGATTTCCTTTACTACTAAATGAATGAATCAGCTTATGGTCTTTAACATATTTACCAAATTCATAGCTTGTATATTGGCTTCCTAAATCACTATGGAGAATTAGACCATCATCAGGTTTCTGGGTCTTATAAGCGTTATCTAGGGCTTTTGTAGCTAATGCAGTATCCATATTTTTAGACATAGAGTATCCAACTATCTTTCTGCTGTTAAGATCCATTACAGAAGCAAGATAGCACCAGCCATCTTTAATTGTGTGAATGTAGGTAATATCAGTTACCCACTTCTGATTAATATCAGTTGTAGAGAAATCTCTGTTAATTATATTTTCTCTACTTTCAACTTTATTTTTTGATGAATAAGGCCTAAATTTCTTACATACTATTGATTTTATTCCTAGCTTATTCATAAGCCTTTGGGTTCGTTTAAGACTAATAAATATATTTCTAGATTTAAGTTTTGCATGTATTTTGGGAGCTCCATATCGAGATTTACTAGCTTTATAAATCTCTAAAATTTCACCCTCTAGAAATTTATTTTCAATGCTTCTTTTACTTTCTTTTTTGTTAAGATGTTTATAATAAGAACTTCTAGATACTTTTAAAACTTTACACATTAGCTTTATATCATGAGTACCTTTATTATCAGTAATAAATTTATATATTGAGCTTACTTCTTTGCAAATATGGCCATGGCTTTTTTTAATATTTCGTTCTCTTCTTCAATTCTAGCCATCTTCTTAAGCATGGCTTGGTAATCAGCTTGAGTAATAGTTTTGTTATTATCTACTGCAATGGGTTCAGCCTTCTTTACCCATGTTAGTATTGTAGATTTAGGTAG
>JAAZCQ010000049.1 GCA_012513225.1 Erysipelotrichaceae bacterium | reverse complement strand
TACAATGGCAGATTTCTGGGGTATTCAAAGGATATTACCAGAAATGGATGATGACAAGGGTACATCTTTAATATTTGTAAATAGCCCAAAAGGACAAGCCATGATAGAAAAGGTTAAAGATAAAATGATATATAAATTAGTGGATATTCATCAAGCTGTATCTTTTAACTCTGCAGCTATTAAATCTGTAAAGCTTAATCCAAATAGGGAGAATTTCTTTGAAGAATTAGATGAGTTGGATTTTGATAAGTTAGTTAAAAAGCATTGTAAGGTTAAATTAAGTCTTAGATTTAAAAATAAAATAAAATCTATGGGTGTTAATATACTTAAAAAAAAAGGGACCTACAATTGGGTTAGATCTAAAGTGAGAAAGAATAAGTAAAATCATCATCTTTATTTAAAATAGTCTATGGAAGTATAAATAAAAGCTAATAGCACATTGAACTTGCTTTAAATCGAGTTAGCGTTAGAGACTACGATGAATAACCCGTAAAAAAAGAACAAATAGAAGAAGCTTTGTCAATTGCAGAAAAAACACCATCTGTATGCAATAGACAAGGTTATAATGTTTATGCTGTATCTAATAAAGAAGCAATACGAAAACTTTTAAAAATACAGGGAGGGCTTAATGGTCACGCTAATAACATATCATATTTATTGTTGGTTACTGGTAATAACAACTATATGAGCAATTGGCATGAAAGAAATCAAGCATTTATTGATGGTGGGCTATACGCTATGTCACTTATTTATGCATTGGAATATGTTGGTGTTGGCGCTTGTCCAATACATGCGTTCTTTGATGAGCCAGCAAGAAAGTTTTTAAATATTCCTGACAATCAAAATCTAATTTTATATATAGCCGTAGGAAATTATCCTCAGAAAGTTAAAGTACCAAAATCACCTAGAGAAAGTTATAAACGAAAAACCACTTTTATTGAATAATTTTCTGAATTGTCAATTTCGATAGCAAATAAAGTTATATTTTCATCAAGTAAATTTTGATAAGAAGTACTATTAAAATTTAAGGTTATTTATAGAACTTAAAGTTAACGTTAAGGCTTGATTAAACATATTAATCTTAGCAAGAATGCAAGTAAAAAATAAGACATGAAAAACTTGAAAATATTATAAAAAAGGAGAGCATGCTTATAATTTTAATCATTAAAAATATAGCATGAAATTAAAGAATTTGAAGCAAAGTTTTTTAGTTATAATAATAAAACAATAAAACTTTTACAAGATCGATACTTGAAACTGAAAGAAGAAAGAAGAAGCATTAAAAGTTATTTAACAGCTAATTTTCTAGATGCTATAAATGGTGTTTATTATTTAGAGTTAAATCAGGAAGAGATTTATGAAAGAAACTTTAGTGTTAAAGTGTATAATGATTCTAAAAGATTTGAGCAACTAAAACCAACGATACTATCTTTTTATAATACTGACAAAAATATCTTTAAAAAGCACAATGTTATCAAGAAACCCACGTACCTTTATTTAAAAGGAAGGGAACTGTTTTAGCTAATAATGAAAAAAATAACAGAACTAAAGGAATACGAAAATAATCCGAGAAATAATGAGGCAGCAATTGATGCTGTTGCAAATAGTATAAGTGAGTTTGGATTTAAGGTTCCTATTGTTATTACAAAGGATAATGTAATAGTCGCAGGTCATACAAGATTAAAAGCATGTAAGAAATTAGGAATCGAAGAAGTTCCTTGTGTGATAGCTGATGATTTAACTGAGGATCAAATAAAAGCATTTAGGTTAGCTGACAATAAAACTTCAGAACTTGCTACATGGGATTTGGATAAACTAACTAAAGAGTTGGAATTTATTGAAATGGACATGACGCAGTTTGGGTTTGCTGATTTAGAAATAGAATTAGAAAGAGAAGTATTAGAAGACAACTTTGATGAAACTGAGCCGCTAAATGAAACCCCATATGCTAAACGTGGGGATATTTTTATACTTGGAAAACACAGGGTCATGTGTGGGGATTCAACTATAGAAAATGATGTAAAAAAATTAGTAGGTAATACTAAAATAGATATGTCATTTATTGATCCTCCCTATAATGTTGATTATGAAGGAACAGCAGGAAAAATTCAAAATGATAAACAAACAGATGAAGACTTTTATAATTTCCTTTTGAGCGCATTTTCTAATATTTATGATTCAATGAAACCTGGAGGCTCTATTTATTGTTGCCATGCAGATACGGAAGGATTAAACTTTAGAACAGCATTTAAAAATGCAGGCTTTAAGTTATCAAGTTGTTTAATTTGGGTAAAAAACTCTTTAGTATTTGGTAGACAAGATTATCATTGGAGGCATGAACCTATTCTTTATGGATGGAAAGAAGGGGCAGCTCATTACTTTATAGATGATAGAACTCAAGATTCAGTCTGGGAATATAACAAACCAAAAGCAAATGACCTCCATCCAACAATGAAACCATTAGAACTTGTAGGTAGAGCGTTAAAGAACTCAAGTAAGAAAGATCAAAATATATTGGACTTATTTGGTGGTTCAGGATCAACTTTAATAGCATGTGAGCAAATCCAAAGAAATGCATATTTAATGGAACTTGATGAAAGGTATGTAGATGTAATAGTTAAAAGGTATTTAAGATTTGTTCAAAGCTATGATAATTGTTATCTAATTAGAGACGGGGGAAGAATAAATCTAATCGATATTCCTGACTACAAAATAGAATTTACTGATTTGGTTCAATAATTGAAAAACTTGGCCCAACACTTCAAACGTGTGGGCTTGGTTAATCAAACTTGTAAAACAGTTCGACTTTTATATATGAACGAACGTGTGGAAAATTTGGGAAAGACTATAATTTAGAATAATCTCTATAGTATAAAAAGATAAATATATAACTTGCTATTTATCTCTTTTAGAGCGAATATGTGTATACCAAGATAGTTTTGAAAGGAGAAAAAATGGCATTTAAATATTATAATAGACATCCAAAAGGGATAGAAACATCTGATTGTGTTGTTAGAGCAATCTCAACAGCTTTAGATATTGATTATCTAGAGTGTAGAAGAAACTTAAACAGATCTAAAAGAGAGTTAGGCTTTAATTCATACAAAGAAACAAAGTTTTTATATAAGCATCTTGAAGGCTATCCGAGACTTATCTTTAAGGCAATAAAAGGAGAACCTAGAATTAAAGCAGATGACTTTACTATGTTGCATCCTAAAGGTACTTACATAGTTAAACTTGCTGGACACATTACTTGTATAATTGATGGAGTAATTTTAGATACATGGGATTGTGGATATAGAAGTGTATATACTGCTTGGGAGGTGAAATAAGATGAAGGTAAAGTTTCTTAGAAAACCTACAAGAGAAGAACTTCTTCCACAAGATGAATTTGTTATCGAGAAGGAAGTTATTCTAGATAATAAAAGTTTTCAAGAATTTTCTAATCTTCCACTAAGGGATTATGATTTTATTGAAGAAAATAAGGAACTAATGTACTTTGATGGACTAGGAATAGTACATTGTATCTTAGTGAAATGTAATGATTTTGACTATGGATTCTTAGTCAACTCATCAGGTTATTCTTATGGAAGGTATGTTGCTTATATACCTTTAAAATTATTATAGAAGTCAAAAAAGTCAACGCTTGCCAACTAGTTGGTACAAAGCGTTTTTTTAGTAGTTTAGGAGGAAAATATAATGAAGATAATTACAAGTGAAGCAGTCTTTAAGGGACATCCTGATAAGATATGTGAACAATTAAGTGATGCAATTTTAGATGAGTGTTTAAGGCAAGATAAAAATGCTAGAGTAGCAATAGAATGTTTAATAAAAAATAAGCTAATTGTTATTGCAGGTGAGATTACTGCAAATGCTGAAATCGATTATTCTGGGATTGTATACCATGTATTAGAAGAACTAGGCTATGAGGATATAAACGAATTTGAGCTAATCGTTGAGGTGTCAAATCAAAGTACTGACATTGCTTTAGGAGTTAATAAGGATGGTGCAGGGGATCAAGGAATCATGTATGGTTATGCAAGTGATGAAACAAAAGAACTAATGCCACTACCAATAGTTCTAGCAAGAAATATTGCAATTCGTATGGATGAGCTAACAAAACCTATAAGAGATATCTTTGGTGCTGATGGTAAATGTCAAGTTTCAGTAGAGTATGATGATCATGATAAACCAGTTAAGGTTACTACAGTCATTGTTTCTCAGCAAACAAAACCTAATCTAGATAGAAGTTTCTACACAAATTTTATTATTAATGAATGTATTAAAAAGGTTATGCCTTCTGAACTATTAAAAGAGGATACAGTAATTTTAATTAATCCTACAGGAGAGTTTGTTGAAGGTGGAAGTTATGCTGATTCAGGGTTAACTGGTAGGAAGATAATCTGCGATACTTATGGTGGAGTAGGCAGACATGGTGGAGGTGCCTTTAGTGGTAAGGATTGCACTAAGGTAGATAGACTAGGCGCATACTATGCTAGATATGTAGCAAAGAATATTGTAGCAAGTGGTATCGCTAGAAAGTGTGAAGTGCAAGTAGCTTATGCTATTGGTGTTGCTAGTCCTGTTGCTATTAACATTGATACCTTTGGAACAGCAATGGTAGGTGAAGAAAAAATCAAAGAAGTTGTCGAGCAAATATTTAACTTTAGTCCGAAGCAAATGAAGAAAGAAATCATTAATGATGAAGTGAAGTTTAGTGAGTTAGCAACTTATGGTCATGTTGGAAGAAGTGATTTAACTGTTCCTTGGGAAAGAACTAATAAAGCTAATCTAATTAATAAACTACTTTGTGTAGTATAGATGGCAAAGAAGCATATATTAATCCATCGTTTCTATAGAAGCGCAGAATGGAAAGCAGCAAGACTAATAAAGATAGCATCAGCTGGTGGATTGTGCGAAAAGTGTGGAGTTGTTGGTGAAGAAGTGCATCACAAGATAAGACTTACACCGGAAAATGTAACTGATGTTAATATTTCGATTACTCAAGACAACCTAATGCTTCTTTGTAAAGACTGCCACAATAAGGAACATGGAAGATTTGAAAAAGGTCAGCAGTTTGATGAAGAGGGAAATTTACTCTTATAGATTCTTATATTTTTGTTCTTTAAAACTATTTTGAAAAAGATTGTCGGAACAAATAATTATAGGAGGTGAAGTGTAAATGAATTCTTTCGATGACCTAATTAAAGATTTTTGGGCTTATTGCCAAAGAATGAACTACTCAAATGTTAAATCAATTAAGCCAATAGATTACGAGTTAGTTCTTGCTAATGATGGTATTACAGTTTTGAATGGTAGAACTAGAATAAGACTAAACAACCGTCTAGACTTCTACTACATTGCAGGTACCAGTTTTATGGAATATGATTCTATTTTGAGAAAAGTTTAACCCCCCAGGGTTACTTTTCTCTTTAAATTCTTTAGGACCGTCCGCCCCATAACCAAAATGCGTGGGGCGGATTTTTCAAAACTCATATTTTATAGAAATAGTTTTTAAAAGCCTATCCTATTTATTCTTTCTACTTGATATATTCTTTTTTAAGAGGTAATATGTAGCAAAGAACAAAGGAGGCATTTAATATGAATAGTGAAAACGACAAAGATAAAAAAAGATTATTAAGATTAGAAGAATGTTCGCTTCGCCTTGAGACGATACATCAGATGAGATGGAAATTGATGGAGACATTAAGTGATAATGAAAATCAAAATATTTATTATGAAGCAAACGAACTACTAAATGAAATAGAACATAAATTGTGGGATTATATAAATGGGAAAGTTGATTTATATTAATTCATAAGAAGTACCAAGAAAATAATTATAAAAACTATGAAGGAAGGCTACTTCCTTTTTTTATTTGTTAGGAGGAAATTTAATGTATCAAATAAATATAAAAGTAAATGCAGATGGAACACTTTCAACTCTAGATGGTACTTTAAGACTTGGTACAGAACAAGAGGTTTCAAGAACAAAACTTGTATTTGAGATTGACCATACTATAGAAGGTACTATACACTATGTAAAGTTTGCTCATAAAAAAGCAACGTACCTTTATAGAGTATCTAGTAGTAACTCATTGATAGTTCCTCCAAATGTATGCAGATATCCTGGTAGGTGGTTTATATCTTTTATTTCAAGTGACTCGACAATTAGCGGATCTACTATCTCTGGTAATTATGCATATATTAGTGAACCATATGAAGCAGTTGTAGTTAACGGTATTTTTGGAATTAATAATGAAAGCGAAGAATTAAAATTATTATCTAATTTAATTGAAGGTAGTAATTTTGATTTAGTAATACCTACTAGAACTCGTTATATTGGACAAAACTTTATGTATAAAAGTCCTTCAAAATTTTCAATTACATTACATGAAGATTTACAGACAATTGGTGAGAGGGCATTTGAGGAATCAAACATACAATCAATAAAATTTGCAAGTGATGGAAATTTATCAGCTATATACGACTATGCATTCCAAAAGACGAACGATTGGAAGTCGGGGGTAGCTATTCCTAGATCTTTATCAAGTTGGGGAAGATACGCATTTCATAATTCAAATGTTCCTTCAATAATATTTGAAAGCCCAAGTAAAATTAATACATTTCCAACATATTCTTTTGCATATCTTCAAACTTTAACCTATCTTGAGCTTCCTAAAGGAGTTGCAGGGTTTAGTGGTTCAGGGCAAACAATTAGCTATTGTAGTTCATTAAAAACACTTAAACTACCTAATACTTTCTCACTTGTAATCCAAGTGTAGGTTTGTAAATGATGTGAGACTAAAAAGATAAAGAAAAAACTAAGATAAAGTATAATTAAAGCGACCGTTATTTTCTAAGAACTTTCGTTGCTCGATTGGAGATCTCCAGTTGATTACTGAAGATAATATTCT
>JAAZCQ010000032.1 GCA_012513225.1 Erysipelotrichaceae bacterium | reverse complement strand
CCACTTGAGTATATGCAAAATTATATTGAATTAGTAATTGAACAGCGTTTTCTTTTTGTTTTAGGGTATACATATGGACCTCCTATATTAATTTCTGGTCCAGGATTATGTCCGCACCTCCAATTGGGGAAATTTTTATTGACATTTATAGACTTATTTAATAGGTGAAAATTATCTATTACAAATCTATTTGGGCTAGTGAATATTTGGACATATGTTAAAAAATATGTAACTAAAAATTGATTATAGTATTTAGTGAGGTTAATTGAAATGAAAAATTTATTTGAAAAATATAAAAGTTTGCCCATAAACAGTCAATTAATTTGTTTAGAACAGCGAAATGCTATTGAACCTCATTTTTGCTATCCTAGTAATGCGGAGCCTATAGGTTTTGAAGGAAGCATTATGTACTGTTTCATTGAGGGATATAAAGATATGGTTTTTGCTTCTAATCCAGAAAGTTGTGCTGATCATTATGTTTATCCTCTTGCTGCTAACTTTAAAGATTTTATGCGTTTAATTTTGTTTTGTGGGACTGCCAATCCTATTGAACAGATTATATGGATGGATAAGAAACAATTTGATCAACATTTACTAGAAGAAAAGGAAATACAGACTGAACAACAAAAAGAACTACTTCATTCGCTTGGACATGAATTGAATATTGTGCCAATGGAAGAGCCATTTGAATATGTTAAGAACATTCAATTTAATTTTGATGATAGTAATATTAAGTATAGTGATGAATATTATAATGTTTTGGGAATAACGCGATGACCTCGTCTTTTCTAAAGTTAATACAATAAAATAGTGAATTGCAAAGGGCTTGGTCAAATAATCAGGTTTTTTCTATCCACCGGGGCTCGTGTCATAATAGTGACAGGGTGCATAAATGTTTTAATATCAAGGGTTTCAGGAACTTTTATTAAGATATTTCATGGATTGCTTAGAGTCTTGGGTATAATAGTTGTAAATATTACGTGAAAAGGAAGGATATTTGGAATTTAGAATCTTATAATTATTTGATATGCTTAAAATGGTAGGTATATAAGTTGCACATAAGTAGAATTAAGCACAACTGAAGTGCAACCAATAATTAATTTTTAGTTGATAGTGGTAACTAACCTTATTTTTGAAATTTATAGATAGTAAAAGGGAGGTAATTAATATGAATGTAATAATTAGATTGGCATATGAAGAAAAGGAAGAAATACTACAATTATTTAAAGAATATACAGACAGTATTTTAGCTCAAGGTGAGGAAGTTGCTGCATGTCTGGAGTCGCAGAATTATGATGATGAAATAAATGATATTAAAGAAAAGTATGGTTTGCCTGAAGGTAGATTATATATAGCAAGTGTTGGTGACAAAGTTGTAGGATGTATAGCTTTAAGAAAAATTGATCAAAATTATTGTGAGATGAAACGTTTATATGTCAGACCAGCTGGTAGAGGAAAACAAATAGGAAAGAGACTTGTGGAACAGATTATTGCTGATGCCAAGAAAATTGGCTATAGGCATATGAGGCTTGATAGCTTTCCTTTCATGGATAGGGCAATTAATATGTATAGGAGTTATGGTTTTTACGAAATAGAAAGATACAATGAAAACCCTGCACCCTCAGCAATATTTATGCAATTAGATATAGACCAACAAATTTAAATTTGGGGATGTAATAAATGAATATTATTTGTACTATATAACTTAGTTCAATATAATAAAAAATACTAATATCCTAGATATAATTGTCTATTTTTCTATCCACCGGGGCTCGTGTCATCTAGTGACAGGGTGCAATAATGTTTTAATATCAAGGGTTTCAGTAACTTTTAGTGGAAAGAATTCGTCAATTGTTTAGGATAATTGAGCATAATTATAGATGGGTATAAATTTTCAAAAGATAGGAATAATGAAATAAAAAGATAAAAACTCTTTACTTATTTCAAAAAAACCATATAATTTGAAATAAGGATAGAAAATAATAGTTTTTATTTCATTATAGGAGGAAAAAAATGGAAACAAGGGCAGGAAGCTATAGGGAAAATTTTAGTGGTGACTCAGCTTATAAATCTTTTTTACCAAAACCTTTGCCACCTTACCCAGATTTAAATTTTGATTTGGAGATGATGGATCTGTTATCAAAGGCAAATAGGAGTATTGGAACTCTAGAAGGAGCCTCTAGACATATACCAAATATAGATTTATTTATAGCTATGTATGTTCGTAAAGAGGCCTTGTTATCTTCACAAATAGAAGGAACCCAAGCCACAATGGATGATATATTAGATCCAGCTTTAAGTGAAAATACTAATCAAAACATTCAGGATGTAGTAAATTATATCAAGGCTTCCCAATATGCAAAGGAAAGATTAAAAGAGCTGCCGATTTGTAATCGTCTAATAAAAGAAACACATAAAATACTAGTGGAAAATTTAAGGGGAGATGAAAAATATCCTGGAGAATTTAGAATGAGTCAGAATTGGATAGGGCCAGCTGGCTCAACCTTAAGAAATGCTAGGTATATTCCTCCAAATGTAGAAGATATGATTGAGGCTATGTCTGATTTAGAGAAATTTATAAATGCAGACGATGAAATAGAACCTCTTATTAAAATAGCCCTAATCCACTACCAATTTGAAACTATTCACCCCTTTTTAGATGGAAATGGTAGGCTTGGTAGACTCTTAATAAATCTTTTCTTTCTAGAAAAACAGGTATTAACCTATGAAAGCCTATATATTTCTTATTATTTAAAACGTAATCGAATCGAATACTACGATCGTTTAATGGAAGTTAGGAATAAGGGTAACTACGAGCAGTGGGTTAAATTTTTTCTACTAGGTTTAATTGAATCGGCTAATGATGCAATTGAAACAATAGAAAAACTAGTCCAGCTTCATGAAAGTAATAAAAGAAAAACTAATGATCTAGCTAGTAAATCAAAGGCTATACCAAAGATTTTCAAATACCTAGAAGCAAGTCCAATTATTGATATAAAAAAGACTAGTGAAGATTTAGGTTTTGCTTATAATACTATTGCTAGGGGAGTAGATAGGCTTGTTGAATTAAAAATCTTAAAGCAGACAGAAAATGTTCAGAGAAACCGTGTATTTTCCTATGAAGAGTATCTAGAAATATTACGCAAGGATACCTAAAAAATAATATATCCATTGGACAAGTGATAAAGAAAATTGGCATGGAATATAAATGAAAGAACAGATATTAAGTATTAGATATGTATGAAGACCACTTTATTGAAGAGAATCTTTAAATACTGTAGATCTATATCCACAGGAACAGGAAAGACATATGTTTATATAAAGACAATGTTTGAGCTAAATCAAAAATATGGCTGGTCAAAATTTATTGTAGTTGTTCCATCAATAGCTATTCGTGAAGGTGTAAAAAAATCTTTTGAAATGACAAAAGATCACTTTATGGAACTGTACCATAAGAAAATACGTTATTTTGTTTATGATAGTAAAAACCTAAACCAGCTAGATTCTTTTTCTAGCAATTCTGGAATTAATTGCATGATTATCAATATGCAGGCTTTTAATACATCTTTAAAAGAAGGTGGCAGAAGCAAAGAAGCTAGAATTATCTACAGTAAACGTGATGAATTTGGATCTAGAAGACCAATTGATGTTATAAAAGCCAATAATCCAATTTTAATTCTAGATGAGCCACAGAAAATGGGTGGAACAGCTACTCAAAATGCACTAAAGAATTTTAATCCTCTTTTTACTTTAAATTATTCTGCTACCCATGCCCAAAAACATAATCTTGTGTATGCTTTAGATGCTGTAGATGCATATAATCAAAAGCTAGTTAAAAAGATAGAAGTAAAAGGATTTCAAGTTAAAAATTTCAGGGGAACGGATAGATATCTATATTTAGAAAGTATTCTTTTATCCCCAAAAGAACCACCTAAAGCTAAACTCGAGTTTGAAATAGCCTATAAAAAGACCATCAATAGAGAATCTAGAATTCTATCAATAGATGATAATTTATATGAGATTTCCAATGAAATGGAGCAATATAAAGGCTATAGAATTTCAGAAATAAATCCGATACAAGGAACGATAAGCTTTGTAAACGGAGATACTATTCGAAAAGGTGATGTTGTAGGTGATGTTTCAGAAAAAGATATGAGACGTATCCAAATTAGAGAAACAATTAAATCCCATTTTGAAAAAGAAGAATTATTTAATAAAGGAATTAAGACACTATCTTTATTCTTTATTGATGAAGTTTCTAAATATCGTCAATATAATGAAGAAGGAGAAGAGCTTCTTGGAGAGTACAGACAAATTTTTGAAAGAGAGTATGTTGATATTCTCAACGAATATATCAATCTATTCGACACACCTTATCAAAAGTATTTAAAAGAGATTGATGTTGCAGATACTCATAAAGGTTATTTCAGTATTGATAAAAAGGGTCGTTCTGTTAATAGTGAAATCAAAAGAGGCTCGGATATCTCTGATGATATCTTTGCTTATGATTTAATTCTCGAAAATAAGGAAAGATTACTAAGTTTTGATGAACCAACAAGATTTATCTTTTCTCACTCTGCTTTACGAGAGGGTTGGGATAACCCAAATGTTTTCCAAATTTGTACACTAAAACATGGAACATCTACTACTATGAAGCGTCAAGAAGTAGGCCGTGGACTCCGTATTTGTGTAAATAATGATGGAGACAGAATGGATCAAGAAAGACTAGGGCCATCACAAGTTCATAAAATAAATAAATTAACAGTTATAGCTAGTGAAAGTTATAAAGATTTTGTAAATGATTTGCAAAAAGAAATTAAAGAAAATTTATATGACCGTCCTAGAAAAGCTTCTATCGATTACTTTGAAGGCAAGAATATTATTTTAGATGGAAATTATCATAAAATTACCATTCAAGAAGCAAGTATGATTTATCAATATTTAGTGAGGAATGATTATATTTCTATGGACGGAAATGATACAGTTACTGAACAATATCATACTGATTTAGAAAATAATCATTTAGCTGATTTCCCTCAAGTATTAGTTGAGATGCAAGAAGGAGTTCATAAGATTTTTTTACATATAACCATAGTTTAAAATAAGCATGGTAGCACCAAGTACTGTTAGTATTATACCTGTAGCTAAACCTACTGTGCGATTGCTTACATAATTGGCAAATTTAGCTGAAATGAGAGAGGCTAGTGTTGCTACTATAATGCATATTATTAATGCATCCCAACGTTCTAAAACAATAGATGGTTCAATAATAATGTGGCTAACAGAAGCAATCAAAGAAGAAAATGCCATGATCAAGGTGCTAGTTCCAACGGCAGTTTTGTGTGTCATACCTAAAAAAGCGGTAAATACCAATAACATCATCATACCGCCTCCACTGCCTACAAAGCCTATACCAAAACCAATAGTAAGTCCGAAAAACAAAGAAATTATAATATCTATTTTGCTTAAGCGAGCACCTTTTATTGGTGCATTTTTTCGAGTTGTTTCTGGTTTAATTAAAAATCTGATACCAATGAAGAAAGTTAAAAAGAGAGAGAAACTTCCTAGTACAACATTATCAGCTTTATAAGCTACAATGCTGCCAGCTATAGCCATGCTGATAATACAAGTTAACATAATCCAGCCTCGTTTTAAATCAATGTTCTTATGGTAAAAATAAACAAATGATGTAACGGCTGAACCTAAAATATCTGAGGCTAAAGCAATGGCTGTTGCTTGATATGCACCCACTTCATTTCTAAAAGAAGGACACAATACCAATAAAATAGGTACCATAACTGTAGCATTAGAAAGGCCAGCTAAACCTGTGCCAACACCACCTCCAATTGCAGCAATAATATACCAGAAAATTTCCATAACTAGCCTCCTCATATAGTATGTTAAGTTATTATGTAAGTTATTTAGTTCAAATTATTTTTGTTAGCTTTAGTTTGTTGAATTTCAATGTTATTTTTTGATGATGTTTTTATTAATGGTTTATACATCATTGCAATCACTAAATCTACAAGGAATGTAATTGGCTCTTCAAAATCATTTTCTATCCACACTTCAATTACGCTAATAAGTACAGCAGGTATTTGAGCTAAAATATATTTAAGAGCACGAAAATCAATACCTTCTTTATTTAGCATAGCAAGGATATGATCTTGTGTTATACAAGTAGCAATGCTTTTATAGGCGAATCTAAATAAACCTTTTTGATAGAAAAGCAATAATGCTTCTTGGTTTTTTTCAACAAACTCAAATATATATAAAAGAATATGTTCTAGAGACATACTAAGCAAATCTAATTCTCTCTCTAGTTCAATAAAAATTTCTTGAATTAAATAATGTACCACATCGTCTTTAGTGGTGAAATTATTATAAAAAGTTTTTCGAACAACGCCCGCTTTTTCACAAATAGCTGTAACAGAAATATCTTCATAAGCATAGGTTTCTATTAACGACAAAAAAGCTCGACCTATAGCATGTTGTGAGCGGGCAGCCATTGCATTTATTTGTTGTTTTTTCATAATTAGAATCACCTTCTTCTAAAAAAATAAGTAGAGATAAATCTTATGATTGCTTTCTAATAATTGTAGTATATCAAAAAGGAAAAGATTACACAATTGTGTAAGATTATATAAAAGATATTTTTTATATTCATATAGTGATATTTTGATAGGAAAGAAACATTAAGGTATTTAAAATATGAATTTAATGAAGAGGTGAATTTGTTGAAAGAGTATATTGAAAATTTAGAAGCTGAGTTTTCTTAAATATTAAATGGTTTTATTATACTTATCAAATTTTATAAATGCTTAAATAAGTATACCCTCTCCAATTGGGTTTTTAAGTTTAAGTCCAGGATTATGTCCGTACCTCCTATTGGGTATTCTTATTTAAACATTTATTGTATACTTTATTTATAAAAATTATATATAAATAGCAAATAGATAGAGGGGAAATAAATGAAAAAGAAAAATCTCTTAAAAATTAATTTTATTATACTCTTACTTTTAACAGGATGCGGACGAGAAAAGAATCAAATAAAAGAAAGCGTACCCATACCACTTGAAATAGATCCACCCATCACAACAAAACATGTAGATTCCGAGAAGCTTCGTAAAAGAAATTTTGGTGTAGTAAGCTATGACAATCGTATATACTATATCCCCGTGAATGAACCGGGAATATACTCAATAAATGTAGATGGAAAAAATAAGGAAAAAATTGTTAGTCGTGACTGCAGTACGTTTGATATTGATAAGGATTACATATATTACAGTTATTTTGACCCATCAACTGGTAATAGTATCTATCGATGTAAGTTGGATGGTAATGAAGAAGAGTTAATCAATAATGACAATGCCCTTGATATGATTGCGCATGGTGATTGGATCTATTACATCAATTATCTTGGTTATGCGGACACAGAATTTATTAGATATAATGTTAATGATTCTAGCCGTCAGATATTATTCTCGGATCTTGTGCAAGAATTTGCCCATTATTATATATACGACGACGCAATTTACTTCCAAGTTTCAGACGGGGGCATAGTCAAGATTGACGTGAATAACTTAGATAATAAAACGCTTGTATATTCGGAATATCCTGTGGACTTTAATAATATTGCATTCACTGACGAATGGATATATTTTCATGTTTATCACTATGGATCGAACATCCATTCTGTGTCTACAATTATGAGGTCAGATTATGACTATAATAATATTGAACCGGTTGCTTACTTACCTAGCAATATTATGAACTTACAATTTTGGGAAGATAGTTTTATATATCAAACAGAAGGCAATAAAATATATTTGCAAAACATAGATGCGGAGAGTAGCAGCCTATTGGCTTCCTATGATGAGTCACATTTTATAAGTATTTATGATGTTATTGGAGACTGGGTTTATTATGGTGAGTTCTACAATAGTAATGAGAATAGCCTAGATTATCCTCTTGTAGCAATTAATGCAATTAATATACATACATCAGAATTAATAGACTTGGATTGATGTAAGGGTTAAGCAACATATCACTGATCTAACTATTGACGGTACTTAAGAAATAAAAGTAAGAAAAAAATATGAGGGTAGAGTTAGTGTTAAATTAGGTTCGCATCTCCATTGTTTGCATTTAAAATTCTTCACTCTGTGTGTCTAACTTATCTTAATAATCTAAGAAAACTCATTTTGTGTGAGTTTTTTATTATCTTAAAGATTTAACAGTACATCTTATGATGTATAATTAGACTAACAAGTGTTAGTGTGGTTTTCATCAATAAATGAGGTGAGTTGGTATGTTAATATTTGAAGAAGTAAATAATTTAAATGATTTAGAATTTTCGATTTACAAATATATTGTTAATCATCCTCAAGAAGTTTTAAATATGAAAATACGTGATTTAGCTAAGGAAACACATGTTTCTACGCCAAGTATCTTAAGATTTTGTAAGAAGGTAAATTGTGATGGATATTCTGAATTAAAGACTAAAATCAAAATCTTACTAAATACTAATGTTAATTATGAATTTGATCCAAGAAAGATGGCAGCAATTGATTTTTTCAAGAACAAGATATTGGTGAATTAAATAAAGAGATTAAACAATGTTCTAAGTTAATTGTGGATAGTAGTTTGCTTGTTTTTTTTGGTATAGGCTCTAGTGGTATTTTAGCAGAGTATGCTGCACGTTCCATATCTTCTAGTGGTAAGATTTGTTATTTTATAAAAGATCCTTTTTATCCTATATTTACGCAAGAAATTAGTAATACACTACTTATTGTTTTTTCTGTAAGTGGAAATACTGAAGAAGCTTTACAATTTGTTTTAAATTTTAAATCACCAAATAATTTACTTATATCCATAACAAACGGTAAGGATAATAAACTTGCAAAGTTATCAGACTATAACCTAAGTTATAATATGCCATCGGTTGTGAATGAAGGATATTATTTAAACTTAACTTCACAGATTCCAGTTCTTTATATTATTGAAGCAATGATGAAAGAAGTAGCTGAGTTAATTAAGAAGTAAATAAAAGAATCAAAATAAGATAGGTTTTGTTACATAATGCGGAACATGTTTTTTTATTGCTTTTTTTACTTATTTTTATTTTATATATTTATATAATAATATTGAAAGAAGATATATGTGAGGTGAAATATGAAACAAGAATTTTTATGGGGTGGTGCTGTTGCGGCACATCAATTGGAAGGAGGTTATAAAGAAGGTAACAAAGGTTTGTGTATTTCAGATGTATTAACAGTTGGAGGTGTTAATAAACGTAGAAGGATTACAGATGGTGTATTGGATGGAGAGTATTATCCTAATCACGATGGAATTGATTTTTACCATCGTTACAAAGAAGATATAGAACTGTTTGCTCAAATGGGATTTAAGGCATTTCGTACTAGTATAAACTGGGCACGAATTTATCCTAATGGGGATGATGAATTTCCTGAAGAAGCAGGATTACAGTTTTATGATGATTTGTTTAGCGAATGTTTGAAATATGATATAGAGCCAGTTGTTACTTTATGTCATTTTGAAATACCATTATAAATGTCAATAAAAATTATGTGCATTTAAAATTCCTCACTTTGTTGTGTGTCTAACTTATCTTTAATTCTATATGATGGGCCAGTAATGTTAAAAATATAAGAGTAATGAAGTATTCTATCTAATATTGCTTTTGTTATCATTTCATCTTGACCT
>JAAZCQ010000054.1 GCA_012513225.1 Erysipelotrichaceae bacterium | reverse complement strand
TTTGTTAAATCAACATAGCTTTGTTTTTTTATAATCGCATCTACTAATAAGGTTTTGGTGTTTTCATCCTTTTTTCCATTCTCAGCTAAATAGTATTTCACTAATCTTGTAGTATAAAATACTATAATAAGAACAATCACTAAAATATTTATCGCAGATAAGACAGGTGATATTTTTATTCTTCTTCTAGACATTTAATACTCCTATTCGCCAAAATCATTTTGATATGCAATTAAACTTGCATTAACAATTCCATTAACCTCACTAAATTGATCAATAATACTTGTTTCAACTTTTCCTTTATTTTCCTTAACATCGACTTCTAGAGATAATTCTATTTCACTTCCAAATATAGATTTACTTCTAATCTTAAATTTTTTAAGATTTTTCAATTTTCTGAGAACATCATCATGGGCTGAAGACTTATATTTCAAAACTAATAGATATCTATTAGATACTCTAAATCCCATTAAATAACTTCCGTAATAAAGAATTCCTATTCCTAAAGAAGCTACTATAGCCGGAATATAAAGACCCGCTCCAGTCATTATACCTGCAGATATACCCCAGAACATAAATCCTGTATCAACAGGTTCTTTTACAGCTGTTCTAAATCTTACAATAGATAAAGCACCAACCATACCTAAAGAAAGAGATATATTTGAACTTATAGTTCTAATTATCATAGCTGTTACCATTGCAAGCATTAGTATACATAGAGAGAATGCTTTTGAATAAACAACTCCTGTATAAGTCTTTCTATAAACATATATTATAAATATACTTATAAAAAATGCTATTACCAATGAAATTAACATATCACCAGCAGAAATAGTTCCACTGAAATTTTCTAAAACACTTTTTTTGATTGTATCTACTACACTCATTTTTACACTTCCTTACTTTATTTTTCTACATATTGCAAATTTGCTTACTGCTTCTCTACAAGTTGGTATATCATTTAACAAATTCGCTATGTGAAGAGGTAAAATTTCATTAAATTTAACTTCCATTACTTGTTTACCTTTTTCATCCACGCTATATTTAGGCATTTGTATATTGAATAGATCGTAATTATACATTCCGCTTTGTATATTAGAATCAAATGTTACTCTAACATCACTTATTGGGTATGTAAATGCTGTACGATGATATTCGACTATAATTGATGGAACTAATCCTTTTGTTCTTGCATTGTTAACAAACTCTTGTAATAAACCATCACAAGGACCAATTTCATCTATTTTACCTTCTATTATTTTACAATATATTTCTTTTGAAATCAACACTTGTTCCTTTGAAGTTAAGTTGTTGTGTTTCATCTTTTTTTCAAGTCTTATAAATGAATCGTCATTATTGTAAATTCTTATTCTATATTTTTTTCTATAAAGAACACCATCAAGTTTCTCGAAATATGAAGATGATTCTCTATCATCAAAATAAAGACTAGATATTAAATAAGAACCATCCTCATAATAAGCATATTTATCTTTACCCATTATTAATGACAACTTTTGCTTTAATATTTCTGCTGCACTATTTGATATTTTAAATTTTAATTCATGTCTGTATTTGTAATCTTTTTTCATTCTACATCACCAAAATATTTCTTAACTTCACTACTTGATAAATTAAAGTATGATTTAGCATGACTTATCATGTATTTATTTCTATTTTTAACATAATTTTTAAGTTGTTTTACATTATCCTGCCATTTAGAATATGAGAAATTCCATCTTTCCATATTTCTTTTCATTTCATTTGTTCCAATTTCTTCTATAACGTTATCTATCTTATTAAGAACAACTTTTGTAGACCATGTATTTTTTAGATTGTATGAAAGTCTATCTAAATATGTTTTTCTAAACTCACTGTTTTTCATAAGATTTCTTAGAAGAAATGTTGAGTAACCGTTGAATGTCATACCTGAAGTACTAGTTGAGAATGCATAATAATTTCTATCAACATTATAAAACGCATAATCTAAATCATAAAATATAAAATGCCATTTACCATTATTAACATATGGATTAGAGAAATATCTTGCATTTACTATATCGTTATTCGCAGTCCATGTTTCTGCTATCCAAAAGTCGCATAAATTCTCTATATTAATTTGTTCTTTTATCTTATTGTAATTTGAATTATTACTAAGAGAGTTATTATTTATAAAGCTAATCATTTTATTATATTTTGAAAGACTTCCGCTTTTAACTTGACTGTCTATTCTAAGCAAATCTGTATTACTTTTAGTTGATTTAACATTGTAATGATTACCTACAAGAGTTTCATCAATCTTTTCACGTATAAAATAAAGTCCCCAGTATTTACCATTCAAATATAGAACAACAGGTCTGTATGCCTGAACATCAACACTTGTATATTCATCAACCAAAGCAGTTCCAACTATATCACGTATCATTGTTCCTTCATCTTCAGAAACTATATCATCCTGAGATCCAGTTCTTAATACTATTGAATCAAATACTGCGCTATCTATATCATCAAATACTTGATACTCAAGTGTTGCTTCTCCATACATTTTCTTAAACTTTAACTCATAGCTTTTTTTAGAGTGTCCTCTGGTAGATCCACCAAATAATTTAAGTCCTGCATTGATTTGAAACCCAGTACCGTCTTTTTCTATGAGTTCAGCGTTAACTTTTTTAGCATATCCTTCTGTCCATGCATAAGCATGAAGAGAACTAAGATCACTTGGATTAATCGCGAGAGATACAACAGGTAAAGTGTGGTTCTCATTAACTATATATGAATATGTATTTATCTTACTTTTTAATTTACCACTTTCTTTACTCATCACTCTTAAAACAGTAGTCTTCTTAATAGTAAGAGGACTACTGTACACTTTTGAAGATGTTGTTGGTTCCGAGCCATCTGTCGTATAATATATATTTCCGCTACCCGTTAGAGCAACTTT
>JAAZCQ010000053.1 GCA_012513225.1 Erysipelotrichaceae bacterium | reverse complement strand
TGAGATAGAACCTCGGCAATACTCTCTTTCAAACAGATAAATTGTAAATAAAATTAAATAAAAAGGTTCAAAATCATTGTAACAATAAAAGATAGAAAGGAAAGTATGATTGCGTTGCAAGGTACGTTTATATCATACAAGATATATTATGTCTAAAGTATTAGATGAAGATCTAATTTATCAAATTTTAGAAGTGGTTAGTGAGATACCTGCTGGAAGTGTGTCTACCTATGGTCAAATAGCAAGTTTAATAGGTAGAGATAAAAACTCAAGATTAGTTGGTAAGGTCTTAAGTATGTCTAAGTTTTATGGCAAGTATCCCTGTCATAGAGTAGTTAATCATAAAGGGAGGTTGGTTCCTGGTTGGTTTGAGCAAAGAGAATTATTAGAAGAGGAAGGAATAACCTTTGTTGATGAAATATATGTTGATATAAAAAAATATAAATGGAGGTGTTGATATGATTTATTCAAGCAATTATAAAACTCCAATAGGTGATGTACTGATAGTTTCAAATGAGGATTATTTAATTGGTTTATGGTTTAAAGGTCAAAAATATTTTTTAGGTAATATAAAAGAAGAGCCAATTAAAAAAGAAACAAAAGTTATATTACAAACAAAAAAATGGTTAGATAGATATTTTAATGGTGAAAAGCCAAGCATAAGTGAAGTTAAGTTATTACTTGATGGAAGTGAGTTTCAAAAATCTGTTTGGAAAATCCTTTGCGATATTCCATACGGAGAAGTAATTACTTATAAAGATATATCTAAATTATTAAAAAAAGAAAAAATGTCTGCACAAGCAGTAGGTGGCGCTGTTGGACATAATCCAATTTCTATAATTGTTCCTTGTCATAGAGTAGTAGGATCAAATAATAGTTTAACTGGCTATGCTAGCGGGATAGAGAATAAGAAAAAGTTGCTTATTCATGAGGGAATAGATATATCTAAATATAAAGAATAACTTTGAATTTCTAATAATTTTATGTTAAAAAGTAGGATATTTAGTGACATTTGCCTTACTTTTTTTACTTTTGTCTACTTAAGTGCTTTTTTGGTGGAAAAAGCTTGCCTTAAGCTAAGTAGTGGTGTATCATGTTATGGCACTCGCAGAGAAGTGGGAGGTTGCCGGCACACTGGAAGGCGTTGTCAAGATAGTGATAGACCGGGTAATTTCCACAGAGCGATTCTATGTTGAATAGAAGTGAAAATAAGGAGGAAAATTTCATGGCAAAAAATGCAGTAAGGATTCGTTTGAAAGCTTACGAACACCGTTCTATAGATGCAGCTAGCGAAAAAATTGTAAGAACAGCTACTGATCATGGGGCTAAAAAAATTGTTGGTCCAGTACCACTACCAACTGAAAGAGAAGTGGTTACAGTATTAAGAGCAGTTCATAAATATAAGGACTCTCGTGAACAATTTGAACAAAGAACTCACAAACGCTTGATTGAAATTATTGGGCCTAGTGCAGAAACAATGGATGCACTAACTCGTTTAGATTTACCAAGTGGTGTAGAGATCGAAATCAAATTATAAGAAAGGAAGAATAAGACATTATGAAAGGTATATTGGGACGTAAACTTGGCATGACTCAAGTATTTACAGAAGATGGTGTATTAATCCCTGTAACTGTAATTGAAGCAACACCAAATATAGTTATGCAAAAGAAGACAGCTGAAAATGATGGTTATGATGCAATTCAATTAGGATTTGAAGATATTAAAGAGCATCGTGCAACTAAAGCTGCAAAAGGACATGCGTCAAAAGCAAACACAGGTCCAAAAAGATTTATCCGTGAATTTAAAGGCATGGATGATTACGAATTAGGATCAGAAGTTAAAGTCGATATCTTTTCCGCTGGTGATATGGTAGATATAACAGGCGTGAGTAAAGGTAAAGGCTACATGGGTACAATTTATAGAAACAATGCAGCTAGAGGACCTAAAACTCACGGTTCAGGACATCATAGACACATTGGTTCACTTGCTACTATCGGTAGAAACAATGGTGTTATTAATAAAGGAACTGCTATGGCAGGCCATGAAGGTGCATTAACAACAACTAATCAAAATCTTGAAGTAATTAAAGTTGATTCAAATGAAAATTATATCTTGGTTAAAGGAAATGTTCCTGGACCAAAAAGAGGATTAGTAGTAGTTAAAGAAACAGTAAAAAGAGTAAAGAGTAAGAAAGCTGTTGAACTATTGAGTTATGAAGTTTCAACAAAGGAGGCTGAATAATGAGTAAGATTAATGTTTATAGCCTTGATGCTAAAGTAGTAAAAGAAATAGATTTAAATGATGAAGTATTTGGGATAGAGCCAAACAAGCAAGTAATATTTGATGCGATATTATTACAACAAGCAAGCTTAAGACAAGGAACTCACTCTACAAAAACTCGTTCTGAAGTTAGAGGTGGTGGAAAAAAACCATTTAGACAAAAAGGAACAGGTAGAGCAAGACAAGGTTCTACAAGAGCTGTTGGAATGAGAACTGGTGGTATTGCATTTGGTCCAAAGCCTAGAGATTATTCATTTAAAATGAATCGTAAAGTTAGAAAATTGGCACTAAGATCAATTCTAAGTCAAAAAGTTGCTGATGAAGCTTGTACAGTAGTTGATTCAATGAAGTTTGATTCAGTTAAGACAAAAGATTTCAAAGCAATGATGGATGCATTTGAATTTGATAGAAAAACATTATTTGTAGTAGATATTGCTGAAGAATTTGATAATGCTTATTTATCAATGAGAAATATACCTAATGCAATGCTGGTAACAGTAGAAACATTAAATGTATATGATATTGCAAATGCAGATCGCTTAGTAATTACTGAAGCTGCCGCTGTTAAAGCAGGGGAGGTACTTGCATAATGAGTAACGCTAGAGATATTATTATTCGCCCTATCATTACTGAAAAGACAATGAAGTTAACACAAGATGAGAATAAGTACACATTTGAAGTTGCTAAAAAGGCAAATAAAATTGCAATAAGAAAAGCAATTGAAGAAATATTCAACGTTAAAGTAGAATCAGTATCTACATTAAATGTTGATGGAAAAATGAAAAGAGTTGGCCGTTATGAAGGGAAAACAAGTTCATATAAAAAAGCAGTTGTAAAACTTGCTGAAGGTCAAGATATCGATTTATTTAATAATTAATCGATAAAACTATCGGAGGAAATCGCTATCTCCGGATAATTGCGAAAGGAAGAAAAATAAAATGGCTATTAAGAAGTATAAACCAACGACTAACGGCCGAAGAGGTATGACAACTCTTGCAAATGAAGAGATTACTTGTACTACCCCTGAAAAATCACTACTAGCTCCTTTAAATAAAAAGGCTGGTCGTAATAACCAAGGTCGTATAACAACACGCCATCAAGGTGGTGGACATAAACAAAAGTATCGTATTATTGATTTCAAACGTAATAAGGATAATATCCCTGCTACAGTTGCAACAATTGAATATGATCCAAATCGTTCAGCTAATATTGCTTTATTGAATTATGCTGATGGTGAAAAAAGATATATTATAGCTCCTGAAGGATTAAAAGTAGGAAATGTAATTGTTTCTGGTGTAGAAGCAGATATTAAAGTAGGAAATGCTTTAGAGATGAGAAATATACCTGAAGGTACTACTGTACATAATATTGAACTCACTCCTGGAAAAGGTGGACAACTTGCAAGAAGTGCTGGATGTTCTGCTCAAATTCTTGGGTTTGAAGGAAAATATGTAACTGTAAGATTATCTTCTGGTGAAGTTAGAAAATTGCTTAGCAACGGTAGAGCTACAGTAGGTAGTGTAGGTAATGGAGATTACAACCTAGTAAACCTTGGTAAAGCTGGACGTTCTAGATGGATGGGTATTAGACCAACAGTAAGAGGTTCTGTAATGAACCCAGTAGATCACCCTCACGGTGGTGGTGAAGGTCGTACACCAATAGGAAGAAAATCTCCAATGACTCCTTGGGGTAAAAAAGCTCTAGGTGTTAAAACTAGAAAATCTAAGAAAAAGAGTAACGAACTAATCATTCGTGGACGTAAAAGTAAGTAAGGAAGGAGAATAAGAAAATGACAAGAAGTTTGAAAAAAGGTCCATTCTGTGACGAACATTTAATGAAAAAAGTAACAGAACTAAATAAATCTGGTAAAAAAGAAGTTATAAAGACTTGGTCACGTCGTTCTACTATTTTCCCAAGTTTTGTTGAACATACATTTGCGGTTCATAATGGTAAAGAACACGTTCCTGTTTATGTAACTGAAGATATGGTTGGACATAAACTAGGTGAATTTGTATTAACAAGAAAATACGGTGGTCATGGTGATGACAAAAGAAGCGACCGTAGATAAAAGGAGGAGAAAATAATGGAAGTTAAAGCAACAGCTAAAACAATACGTATTGCTCCTCGTAAGGTTAGATTAGTGTTAGATCTTGTAAGAGGTAAAGATGCTAAAGAAGCTCTAGATATCTTAAAGTTCACACCTAATCATGCATCAGAACAAGTGAGTAAGGTATTAAAATCAGCAGTAGCAAATGCTACTAATAATCATGATTTAGATGAAAATAAATTATATATTAAATCATGCTATGCAGATGAGGGTGTAACTTTAAAAAGATATAGACCTCGTGCTAAAGGAAATGCTTCACAAATATTAAAAAGAACAAGCCACATTACAATAGTGGTTTCAGAAAGATAGGAGGGAATTCAAAATGGGTCAAAAAGTTAGTCCGATAGGAATGCGTGTTGGTATTATTCGTGACTGGGATTCAAGATGGTATGCTGATGAGAACTATGGCGAATTCCTAAATGAAGATATCAAAGTTCGTGAATATTTAGAAAAAACTCTGGTAGATGCTTATCTATCTAGAATTGAAATTGAAAGAAAATCTAAAAATGATATTCATGTAATGATTAGATGTGCTAGACCTGGTGTGGTTTTAGGAAAAACTGCTAAAGGTTTAGAAATGATTGAAATTGTTAAAAAAGGTTTAAATAAAATAACTGGTGGTAAAAAACTAAAGATTGATATTATTGAAGTTGCTAATCCTGATTTAGATGCAAGACTTGTTGCAAGAAAAATTGCAGAAGGATTAGAAGCTCGTCAATCATTTAGAATTACACAAAAAAGAGCAATCCAACAAACAATGAGATCAGGTGCTAAAGGTATTAAAACATCTGTTTCTGGTCGTTTAGGTGGTGCTGATATGGCTAGAGCTGAAGGTTATTCTGAAGGGAATGTTCCTTTACACTCATTAAGAGCTGATATTGATTATGCTTGGGAAGAAGCTAATACAACTTATGGTAAATTAGGTGTTAAAGTTTGGATTTGTAGAGGAGAAGTTTTACCAGGACAAATGGTAAAAGAACCTGAGGCAAATAAAGCAGCAAGAGGTAATAGACGTTACAATAGAAATACTGATCGTCGTAATAGACCTAATAGAAATACTCAATCTGCACAAACAAGTGGAGCACCTACCAATGTAAATGCTCAACCTAAAAGTGACAAAGGGGGTAATTAATTATGTTAATGCCTAAAAGAACAAAATATAGAAGACCTCATAGATTAAGCTACGAAGGTAGAGCTAAAGCAGGTAGAAGTGTTCATTTTGGTGAATATGGTCTTGTTGCAGAACAAGGTGCATATATTTCAAACCGTCAAATAGAAGCTGCAAGAATTGCGGCAACTCGTTATATGAATCGTGAAGGGCAAGTATGGATTAAAATATTCCCACATCTTGCTATCACAAAGAAACCGCTAGAAGTTCGTATGGGTTCTGGTAAAGGATCTCCTGAAGGATGGGTAGCTGTAGTTCATGCGGGTCGTGTTTTATTTGAAGTTGGTGGAGTTGATGAAGATGTAGCAAGAGAAGCATTAAGACTTGCAGCACATAAACTTCCAATTAAAACAAGATTTGTAAAAAAAGGTGAGGAGGCAAAGAGTTAGTTATGAATGTTAAAGAAATCAGGTCAAAGAGCAACGAAGAACTTAATATAGAAATGACTACTTTAAAAGAAGAACTATTCAATCTTCGCTTTCAACAAGCTACAGGTCAATTGGAAAATCCTTCAAGAATGAAGGAAGTAAAAAAGACTATAGCAAGAATTAAAACAATTATTACTGAACGCGTTAGCGAGATACAATAGGAGGAAATAGTGATGAAAAGAGCAAAACGTAAAGTATTACGCGGTACTGTAGTATCAGATAAAATGGATAAAACAGTAACAGTTGAAATCACAACTCATAAGAAACACCCGTTGTATTCAAAACGCGTAAAGTATACAAAGAAATATAAAGCACATGATGAACTAAATGAAGCTAAAATGGGAGATACAGTTATAATAATGGAAACACGTCCATTAAGTGCTACTAAAAGATTCCGTTTAGTTAAAATAGTTGAAAAAGCAGTAATTCTTTAAGCATTAGGGAGGAAAAAAAGATGATTCAAGCTGAAAGTAGATTAAGAGTCGCTGACAACACCGGTGCTAGGGAATTACTAGTAATAAGAGTTCTAGGTGGTAGTGGAAGAAAATATGCAAGCATTGGCGATGTGGTTGTATGTACAGTTAAAGAAGCTACTCCAGGAGGCACCGTTAAAAAAGGAGATGTTATTAAGGCAGTAATTGTAAGAACATCTTATGGTATATCTAGAAGTAATGGCTCATTAATCAAATTTGATGATAATGCAGGCGTTATTCTAAAAGATGATATGACTCCAAGAGGTACACGTATATTTGGTCCTGTAGCTCGTGAGTTAAGAGAGAAAAACTTCATGAAAATAGTGTCATTGGCACCAGAAGTATTGTAAAGGAGATCGATGAATATGAAAATTAAAACAGGCGATAAAGTCAAAGTAATCACCGGTCACTACAAAGGTACAATCGGTGAAGTTAAAGCAGTAAATGCAAAGTCAAACAAAATTATTGTTGAAGGTGTAAATATTGTTAAGAAGTCAGAAAAGCCAACTCAAATGAATCCTGATGGAGGAATTATTGAGTTTGAAAAAGGTATTGATGCTTCTAATGTTATGGTTTATGATTCTAAAGCAAAAGTTGCTGGTAGAGTTGGTTATAGTACTGATAAAAACGGTAAAAAGATTAGAATTAATAAAAAAAGTGGAAATGAGATCAAAGGAGGTAAGAAATAATGACACGTTTGCAAGAGAAATATAGCGAAACAGTTATACCTGCTTTGGTTAAACAATTTGAGTATTCTTCAGTTATGGAATGCCCAAAAGTTGAAAAAGTAGTTATCAACTTAGGTGTTGGAGAAGCTATCTCTAATCCCAAAGTTCTTGATGATGCTGTAAATGAATTAACTTTATTATCTGGTCAAAAACCAGTTATTACTAAAGCGAAAAAATCAATAGCGAACTTCAAATTACGTGATGGTATGCCTATTGGTTGTAAAGTAACTTTACGTGGAGAAAGAATGTATGAATTCTTAGATAAATTATTCAATATATCACTTCCAAGAGTTAGAGACTTTAGAGGAGTTAGTAAAACAGCTTTTGATGGTAGAGGTAACTATACTTTAGGTGTTAAAGAACAATTAATATTCCCTGAAATTAATTTTGATAAAGTTAATAAAGTAAGAGGAATGGATATTGTAATTGTAACTAGTGCTAAAACTAATGAAGAAGCTAAAGCATTGCTTAGTGAATTAGGCATGCCGTTTGCGAAATAAGGGAGGACAAAATAATGGCAAAAAAATCGTTGAGAATTAAACAACAACGTCCTCAAAAGTTCAGCACTAGAGAATATACTAGATGTGAACGTTGTGGTCGTCCACACTCAGTTTTAAAAAAATATAAACTTTGTAGAATTTGCTTTAGAGAATTGGCTTATAAAGGTCAAATCCCTGGAGTGAAGAAAGCAAGCTGGTAAGGAGGTTAATAGAAATGAATATGACTGATCCAATTGCGGATATGCTTACTAGAATTAGAAATGGTGTACAAGCTCGTCATGAAACTGTAGATATTCCTGCTTCTAAAACTAAAGTAGAAATAGCTAAGATTTTAAAGAGTGAAGGATATATCATTAATTATTCTTTATCTGGAGAAAAAGCCGCAGATAAAAAGATCACTGTTACACTTAAATATGGGCCAAATGATGAAAAAGTCATTACTGGTATTAAGAGAATTTCTAAACCTGGCTTACGAGTGTATGCAAAGTATGATGATTTACCAAGAGTTTTAAATGGTTTAGGAATTGCAATCATCTCTACTTCAAGTGGAATGATGACTGATAAAGAAGCAAGAGCAAAACATGCTGGCGGCGAAATTGTCGCTTATGTATGGTAAGAAAGGAAATATAGAATGTCACGTATCGGAAATAAAGCGATTACCATTCCTGAGGATGTTGAAGTATCAATATCTGATAGCAATGAGGTGACTGTAAAAGGACCTAAGGGGACTTTGACACGTCAGTTCAGTCCTCTAATGGAAATCAAAATAGAAGATGGAACTATAGTAGTAATTCGTGAAAATGAAGAAAAACAAACAAAACAACTTCATGGTACTACTAGAGCTTTAATTAACAATATGATTGAGGGCTGCCATAAAGAGTTTACAAAAGAACTTGAAATAGTGGGTATAGGTTTTAGAGCTAATGTAGCAAATAACAATCTAAACTTACATATTGGTTATTCACATGATATCGTAATGCCTATTGAAGAAGGCCTTACAGTAGTTTGTCCAACAGCTACAACAATTACAGTTAGTGGAATCGATAAACAAAGAGTCGGAGAATTTGCGGCTAATATTAGAAATCATAGAAAACCTGAACCTTATAAAGGAAAAGGAATTAGATACAAGAATGAACAAATCCGTCGTAAAGAAGGTAAGACGGCAGCTGCTAAGAAATAGGAAAGGAGAACAACTATGCTTAAGAAAATGGATAAAAATGCTGAAAGACAACGTCGTCATGCACGTGTTAGAAGAAAAGTTAGTGGTACTCCAGAGTGTCCTAGACTTAACGTGTTTCGTTCAAATGCCCATATACATACTCAAATAATTGATGATGTAAATGGCAAAACATTAGCTTCATGCTCATCAGTTGAGTTAAAACTAGATCATGGAGGAAATATTGAAGCTGCTAAAACTGTTGGTAAGGAAATTGCTAATAGATGTAAAGCTATCAATATTGATACAGTAGTATTTGATCGTGGTGGATATATCTATCACGGTAGAGTAAAAGCGTTAGCAGAAGCAGCTCGTGAAGCTGGCTTGAAATTTTAGGAAGGGAGCTCATAATGGAACGTAAACCAAGAAGATCGCCTCGCGTTGTTAAAGAATTTGAAGAACGCGTTGTCGTAATTAATAGAGTTAGCAAAACCGTTAAGGGTGGACGCCGTATGCGCTTTTCTGCCTTAGTTGTAGTTGGAGATCGTAAGGGTCGTGTAGGCTATGGCTTAGGGAAGGCTAACGAAGTACCTGATGCTATTAAAAAAGGTATAGAAGAAGCAAAGAAAAATGTTGTAACTTTAAACCTAGTAAATGGAGGTAAAACTATTCCTCATGAAATTACAGGTGTATATGGAGCAGGTGAGGTTTTCTTAAAACCCGCAAGCGAAGGTACTGGAGTTATTGCAGGTGGAGCAGTAAGAGCTGTATTAGAACTTGCTGGTATTACTGATATACTAACTAAGTGTATTGGTTCTAGAACACCAATAAATATGGTTCATGCTACAATGGATGGTCTAGGAAGACTTAGAACAGTAAATGATGTAGCAAAACTACGTGAAAAGAAAGTACACGAAATTAGATAAGGAGTGAAACCTAATGAAATTAAATGAATTGAAATATAATGATGGTGCCCGCTCTACTAAAAAACGTGTAGGGCGTGGTGAAGGATCTAACTGGGGTAAAACTTCAGGAAAAGGTCATAAAGGTCAAAATAGCCGTTCAGGTGGTGGAGTTGCAATAGGTTTTGAAGGAGGACAAACTCCTTTATACAAAAGAATTCCAAAGCGTGGATTTACAAACTATACTCGTAAAGAGTATGCAATTGTTAATGTAGAAAGTTTAAATGTATTTGAAGACGATGTAGTTGTGGATTTTGAAGCATTAAAAGCAGTGGGTCTACTTAAAAAAGGACTTGATGGCGTTAAAATTTTAGGGCAAGGAGAACTTAATAAAAAGCTTACAGTTAAAGCTAATAAGTTTTCAAAGTCTGCTCAAACTGCAATTGAAAAAGCAGGCGGAAAAGTAGAGGTCATCTAGTATGTGGCAAACTTATGTCAGCATGTTTAAGAATAAAGAAATTAGAAATAAGATTTTCTTCACGCTGGCAATGTTGTTTGTATATCGTCTTGGGTCAGCAATTCCAGTTCCAGGAGTCGATTCTAATAAACTAGTTGCTGGTATTCTTGATAACTCTATACTAAATGTTATGAATTTATTAGGTGGTGGGGCCTTTGAAAAGTTATCTATCTTTGCGATGGGTGTTGGTCCTTATATAACCGCTTCAATAATTATTCAATTATTAAGTATGGATGTTGTCCCTTATTTAACAGAATTAGCTAAATCTGGACAAACTGGACGTCTAAAATCGGACAAAATTACAAGATATCTTGGTGCAATTCTTGCATTTGTACAATCTATTACTTTAGTTTATGGCTTTGATGTAAGCTATAATATATTGGTTTCAAGTTCTATTTCTACTTATTTATATATTGCAGTTGTTATGACTGCTGGAACAATGTTTCTACTATGGATAGGTGATAGAATATCTTCTTATGGAATAGGAAATGGAATTTCAATTATTATCTTTGCAGGTATTGTTTCTAACATGCCTGCTCAACTAAGGCAAATATATTCAGTGCTAGTTGATACTTCTAGTCAAACAGCAATGTTTAATGGAATAATTCAATTTGTGCTATATGTACTTATGAATATAATAATAATAGTATTTGTTGTTATAATGCAGACTGCAACTCGTAAAATACCTATCCAGTACACTTCAAGTTCTTTGGGTAGAGGTAAAAATGATATTACATATTTACCATTTAAAATTAATTCAGCTTCAGTTATTCCTGTCATATTTTCTCAATCAATTATGATGGCACCACAAATTATATTAAGCTTTGTGAATCAAGAAATGTATCAAACATTATCTAGTTTCCTTAGTTTAAGTAAGCCTGTGGGATTAACTATATATGCTGTATTAATTGTACTGTTTACCTTCTTTTATACTAACTTACAGGTTGATCCTGATAAGGTGGCAGAAAACTTAGGTAAATCTGGTGCATATATTCCTGGAATTAGACCAGGAAATGAAACAAAGGAATATATTAGAAAGGTATTAAATAGAATTACTGTATTAGGTGCAGCAGCACTATTATTAGTAGCTTTATTACCTTATCTTCTTCCAATGTTTACAAAACTTCCATCATCAATTTCAATTGGTGGGACCGGTATAATCATCGTAGTCGGTGTTGCAATGGAGACTACTAGCCAGTTAAAAGGACAGTTGACTCAAAAGCAATATCACGGCTTCCTAAAGTAGGAGGTAGGTATGAATATATTGATTATGGGACCAGCTGGTAGTGGAAAAGGAACAATGTCAAAGAAACTTCATGATGAATTTGGTGTTGCTCATATATCTACTGGCGACATGCTTAGAGAAAATGTTAAAAATAACACTCCTCTAGGTCACCAAGCAAAAGATTTTATGGAAACAGGTAGACTTGTACCTGATGAATTGATTAATGAAATGGTTAAGGAAAGATTATTAAGAGCTGATGTTGAAAAAGGCTATTTAATGGATGGCTTTCCTAGAACTTTAGTTCAAGCTAAAGCGTTTGAAGATATCACAAAGGAAATTAATAAACCAGTTGATATTGTCGTTAACTTAAAAGTTGATGTTGATACTTTAGCAGCAAGAATTACAGGCAGAAGAGTTTGTAAAAACTGTGGTGCAATCTACCATATAAAGAATTCTCCAAGTAAAGTAGAAGGTATTTGTGATGTTTGTGGAAATGCAACAGTACAAAGACCAGATGATACTTTGGAGCAATTACAAGTACGTTTGAAAGAACATACAACAAATACAGAACCAGTTCTAGATTACTATCGTGAAAAAGGACTTGTTCAAGATTTTGAAGCAAGCAGACCTGCAGATGAGGTTTGGTTAGAAATTAAACAGGCAATAGAGGCGATCTTTTAAGTCGCATGGTGTCCCAGGTGGGTAACACCACCTGGGTATATCAATTTATAGACTAGGAGGAAATAATATGGCAAAACAAGATGTTATTGAAATCGAAGGAATCGTTGAGGAAACATTGCCTGATGCAAAATTCAAGGTGAAACTCGCAAACGATCACGTAATTTTGGCACACGTGGCTGGTAAAATCCGTATGCACTACATTCGTATTTTACCGGGAGATAGAGTTACGGTAGAGATTTCTCCTTACGATTTATCACGTGGGCGTATAACTTATAGACATAAATAGTGTGGGAGGTTAAAGCACATGAAAGTAAGACCATCAGTAAAACCTATCTGTGACAAGTGCCGTGTCATTAAAAGAAACGGAAGAGTCATGGTTATTTGTGAAAATCCAAAACACAAACAAAGACAAGGGTAATAGGAGGAAATTATAAAGTATGGCTCGTATAGCTGGAGTTGATATTCCTAGAGATAAAAGAGTGGTTGTATCACTTACATATATCTATGGGATTGGATTAACAACATCAAAGAAAATTCTTGAGGCTTGCAATATTGATGAAAATATTCGCGTTAAAGATTTAAGCGATGAACAAGAAACTGCAATTCGTCAAGAAGTAGATAAAATAAAGGTAGAAGGAGACCTTCGTAGAGAAAATTCCTTAAATGTTAAACGTTTGATGGAAATCGGATGCTATAGAGGAATCCGTCATCGTAGAGGGTTACCAGTTCGTGGTCAACGTACTAAAACAAATGCACGTACTCGTAAGGGTCCACGTCGTACTGTAGCCAACAAGAAGAAATAGGCGATAGGAGGAAATTATGGCAAAGGCAAAAACAACTACTCGTAAAAAAAGAGTAAGAAAGAATATAGCCAAAGGTTGTGCTCATATTCATTCAACATTCAATAACACTATCGTAACAATCTCAGATGAAGCTGGTAATGTTATTGCTTGGTCAAGTGCAGGTGCACTTGGATATAAAGGTTCTCGTAAATCAACACCTTTTGCAGCACAAATGGCAGCAGAAGCAGCAGCAAAAGCTGCAGTTGATCACGGAATGAAATCGGTTGAAGTAAATGTAAAAGGTCCAGGTCCTGGACGTGAGTCTGCGGTTAGATCACTACAAACTGCTGGATTAGATATAACAGTTATTAATGATGTTACACCTATTCCACATAATGGATGCAGACCACCAAAGCGTCCACGTGGTTAATAAATTAAGGAGGGATTAGTTACATGCAAAAATTTGAACGCGCTAATTTTGAAGTCGAAGAATATGTTGAATCAGATAATTATGGTATGTTTGTTATTGAACCTTTAGAAAGAGGTTTTGGTACAACTATAGGAAATGCTTTAAGACGTGTCTTATTATCATCTTTACCTGGTGCAGCTGTATATTCAGTTAAGATAGATGGAGTTTATCACGAATTCACAACAATTCCAGGCGTAAAAGAGGATGTAACCATGATCATCCTTAACATCAAGGATCTAGTTATGAAGATTGATGATGATGAGGTTTATACACTTCGTATTTCTGCAAAGGGGCCAACAGTAATTACTGCTGGAGATATTATTTGTCCTGCAGGAGTTGAAATATTAAATAAAGATTTAATTATTGCTACTTTAGAAAATGGTGCTACTTTAGAAATGGATATGAAGGCTAAAAATGGCCGTGGTTATATTAGTGCTGATGAGAATAAAATGTTAAATCAAAGTAGTTCTCAAGGTATTGGTACAATCTATACTGATTCTATTTACACACCTATTGAAAAAGTTGCATACAATATAGATCCTACTCGTGTTGGTCAAGATGCTAAATATGATATGTTAACAATTGAGATTAATACAGATGGTTCTATAACTCCTCAAATGTCATTAGCTTTAGCTTCTAAAATCTTAATAGATCATTTAGAAATCTTCACAACTGTTCAAGAATCAGTTGTAGAAATGGAATCAGCTATAAAGGATAATATAAATGAAGGAGTAACTAAGAGTCAATTAATGATGATTGAAGACTTAGATTTATCAGTTCGTTCATATAACTGTCTAAAAAGAGCTGGAATTCAAACTGTTGATGAACTAACTCAAAAAACTGAAGATGAAATGATGAGAGTTAGAAATCTTGGTAAAAAATCATTAAAAGAAGTTAAGGATAAGATCTATGAGCTTGGTTTAAGCTTTAAGACATTTGATTAAGGAGGGAATATATTATGTGGAATCGTAAATTTGGGCGTACTGCTGAACACCGTAAAGCTATGTTAAGAAACTTAGCAACTTCGGTTATTATATATGGTAAAGTCGAAACTACAGAAAAGAAAGCTATGGATATGCGTGGTGTTGTTGATGAATTAATTACACTTGGCAAACGTGGTGATCTTCATGCAAGAAGACAAGCGGCTAGCTTTGTTCGTGATGTAGTTGCTGATGAAGCTACTCAACAAACTGTTTTACAAAAACTTTTTGATGAATTAGGACCAAAGTATAAAGATCGTGATGGTGGTTATACTAGAGTTGTAAAAACTGGTATGCGTCGTGGTGATAGTGCACCAATGGCTTATATCGAATTAGTTTAATTGGATTTATAAATAATTAATAGGTAAAAGTTAGGGATGAATCTAGATTAGGTTTATCCCTTTTTTTGTTATAAGTGTTATAGTATTATGGTAAAAGGTGAAAAAATGAGTTTTGATAAAAGTGTGTTTAAAGAGGGAAATAAGGATGGAATACCGATAGGACTAGGTTATTTTGCGGTAGCCTTTTCTTTAGGGATTGCAGCCTCTAATGCTGGTTTAACAGCATTTCAAGCAGGATTATCAAGCATTTTATGTAATGCTTCTGCAGGACAATATGCAGGTTATACTATAATAGAATCTAATGGAACATATTTAGAGATGGTTATTGTAACTTTAATAATAAACGCAAGATATTTACTTATGAGTTTTGCATTAAGTCAAAGAGTAGAAAAAAATACATCTTTAATTCATAGATTGTTATTAGGTTTTACTGCAATAACTGATGAACTATTTGCAATAGCAATATCAAAAAAAGGAAACATTAATCCATATTATTCTTATGGAGCTTTTATAGTTGCTTCTTTTGGTTGGGCAAGTGGAACAGTACTAGGGGTAATTGCAGGTAACCTTCTTCCCAATAGATTGGTAAGTGCTTTTAGTGTTTTATTATTTGGTATGTTTTTGGCTGTAATTATTCCACCTATGAAACAAAATAAAACTATTAGAGCTATTGTAGTAATAAGCTTTTTTACAAGTTTTGTTTCTTCATATATCCCTGTTTTATCAAATTTAAGTGATGGAACTAGGGTTATCATCTTAACAATAGCTTTATCATTAATTGCAGCAATTTTATTTCCTGTTGAGGTAATAGACAATGAATAGTATATATATATATATTTTTATAATGTTTTTTGTAACATACTTAATAAGAGTATTACCTTTAACATTAATTAGGAAAAAAATAAAGAATAGAACATTTCAATCATTTCTTTATTATGTACCTTATGTAACTCTTGCAATCATGACATTTCCTGCAATGATATATGCTAGTAATAACATAATTGCTGGAATAATTGCATTTATTGTAGGAATATTTGTAGCTTGGGTAGATGGAAGTTTATTTAAAGTTGCAATATCTTGTTCATTAGTTGTTTTTATTATTGAACTAATTATATAAAATTAAGTTTCGTAAAATACGTAAAATAATGTATAAATCATGAAAATTATTACCTAAATAGATATTTATATTACATTACTAAAATAATAAATGTACTATTTCGATATTGGGGAATTTTTATTGATAAATAAAAAACTTGAAGGAGGTAATTTATGAAGAAATTTTTTATTTTTGCTTTAACATCCGCTTTAGCACTTTCACTTTTTGGATGTTCAAGTGAACAAACACCAACAGAAGAAACAGATAGTTCAGCAGTTAAAGGTACTTACAGTGTTAATATAGGAGGATATGATTGGGGTGCTGAAGTAAATAAAGTTACATTAACTTTAGATAGTCCTATAGGAAATATTGATAAAGATACTTTTGTTGTTAGTGAAACAAAAATGGCTACTGATTTTTCACAAGCTCCAGAATTCCCGATTGAAGAAGTTACTAATGAAAAAACTGTTTTAGATGCATATTTAGTAGATGAAGATGGCAATAAAGTAAGTGAAGATTCTAAATATGTTGTTATTGAATTAGATCCTAATCCAACTGATGGTTCAATTTTTGTATTTAGTTTACATACAATGTTAAATGCTTATAGTGATGTACATTATTTAGATATTTCTTTAAGTGAAACTGCAGATGTGAAAGTAAATGGAAGTGATAAGTTAGAAGCTATCGAAATAGAAACAGCTTATACTTCTAAAACAACTGATGCGGATAAGTTTGAATTAGGTAATTATGTTGCTAGTGATGGTATAGAATATAATTATGCATATTATGTACCTGAAGTAGAAAGTAATGTTTTAGTTGTTTGGCTACATGGTATGGGTGAAGGTGGAGTAGAAGATACTGATCCATATTTAACATCACTTGCAAATAAAGTTACATCATTAATTAGTGATGATTTCCAAAATACTATTGGTAATGCGCATGTATTAGTTCCTCAAAGTCCTACATACTGGATGGATAATGATGGTAAACAAACAAACTTTGAAGGTGGATCTATTGTTGCAGATGGAACATCTTATTACACTGAATCTTTAGCTGAGCTAATTGATAAATATAAAGAAGATAACAATATAGATAAAGTTGTTCTTACAGGTTGTTCAAATGGTGGATATATGACAATGGTATTAGCTATGACATATCCAGAAAAATATGATGCAGTTGTTCCAATATGTGAAGCAGTTGCAGATGATACAATTACTGATGAACAAATAGCTTCTTTAGTTGATCTTCCAATGTACTTCATATACGCAGAAACTGATCCTACAGTAGTACCTGAAAAACATGAAATACCTACAATTGAAAGACTAAAAGAAGCAGGAGCTAAAAATTTAAATGTAGCAACTACTGAAAGTGTTGTAGATTTATCAGGAAATTATAAAGATGAAGATGGTGAACCATTTGAATATAATGGACACTGGTCTTGGATTTATTTCTTTAACAATGAATCAGTAGAAAATACTACAGGTCTAACTCCTTGGAATTTTATTAAAGAAAACGTAAAGTAAAAAAAGTTTAAAAACAATATAAAAGAGCAGTAACGAAATAGAAAGTTGAATAAATTTTCTATGGAGCCACTGCTCTTTTTTATATTATGATAGATACCTTATATTTTATGGGTTTATATAAATAATAATTTCAGATTATTCAATCATTAGAGAATTTCCGATTTTTTTGAAAGACTGTTATTAGTTACAGATTATTTTAGTTATTTATATAATATTTATTATTAATAAATAGTAAAATTATTTTTCTACTTTTTTGAAGCCTAACCTAATATACTCTTCAATTGGTGCTTCACATGTATTTAATCCATCTAATATCCACTTGCTATATTTAGTTGTATCTGTTGTATTTGCTAAATTATTAAGCTGATATGGATCATTTTTTAAATCAAATAATTGATTACCTGTTATTTTAGCATTATAGAATGTTTTAACAGGTATTTTCATATATTTCACATTATTAGAATGTCTATCTCCATTAGATATTTCCATATTGTTTATGTCTTCTATATCAAAATAGCCTCTCATCCTTGTTGGCATTAAAGTACATTCTACTAAAGGCAGATTATCATCTGTTGCATTAGCATGCATATATACCATCTCACCATTAGTAGCACAGTTATATGAACCAAATACACCAAAGTAAGCAATATCTCTAGATGCTTTATCATTTTCTAAAGTGCTTAATAGTGAGTGTCCATCTAAATTATTTGGAATATCAAGATTAAAGAAATCTAATAGTGTTGGTGCAATATCGACAGTTTGACTAAGAGAATATCTTGTACCTTTTGATTTTGTTTTAGGATTATATATAAAGAATGGCAAGTGTGAGACTTCATTATATAGTGGACCAAAGTTTTTTCCATTAAAGTTGTGTTCTCCAAGCATGAATCCATGGTCAGTGTTTACAATAAGCATTGTATCTTTCCAAAGATCATATTTATCCATGTAGTCTAATATTAATCCTAAATAGTGATCACACATAGTAATTAATGCAGCGTATTCTCTTCTAGATTCATCAATACTTTCAGCATCCTTAATTTGATCAATTGGTCCATAAGCTGGCCAATTAAAAGTAGGTTCACCTTTTAGATTATATTTATTTCTATATTTATCAGGTGCTATAAACGGTTCATGTGGATCAAATGTTTCTATTTGTAAAAACCAATTGTCTTTGTTGTGATGATAGTCAATAAACTCTAAACCAGCATTTATTGTTTTTACAGATGACATATCTTTTTCAGATAAAACTTTTGTTTGATTTGCATAATTTTGTATTAAGGAGATTCCTTTTTTTGATAGGGGATTTCTATTATTAGGAACATTTGCATAAGATTGTGGAACCCATCTATCTCCTTCTTGTCCTCTAAATCCTTCCCAAGTATTGAATCTATTATGATAGGTTGCACCACCATCTTCAAAATAATGTGAATGATCTGTAATAAGGTGACAATAAATATCATTGTTTTTTAAGTTTTCAATAACAGAGAAGTCAAAAGGTTCTAAAGGCCCCCAACTTCTATGCATATAATTGTATTTTCCTGTGTGTAATTCTCTTCTTGCAGGAATACAAGGCATACTACCAGCATAGAAATTTTCAAATTTACAGGAAATATCATCAAGTCTTTTAAAGTTAGGTGTTTCTACCCAATCTGATCCATAATTTTCTAAGTATCTTCTACTTAGGGTGTCAAACATAACCATTATTGCTTTCATTATTATACCTCTATTTCTTTTTTGATTTTACTGAATCTCTTTCTATTATTAATTCTGTTGCATTATAATAAGTTTTTTCTAATGCTTTTTTATCAATTGGTTCTTTATTTATAGCTTTTATTAAAATTTTTACAATATTTTTTGTATCTATTTCAATATTTGAAGCTACAGTAGTTAATGATGGTGTAACTAAAGAAGATTCTGGTAAGTTATTATTTCCTATAATAGAAATATCATTTGGAACATCTATATTTGCATCTTTTAAAGCTTTTAATCCACCTATAGCAATATCATCATTTGAATAATAAATTGCGTCAATTTTATCAATATCTTTAATTATTTTTTTTGTTACATTATATCCAGCCTCAAAAGTACTATCTTTTGCATCATAAATTAAGCTTTCATCTATTGGTATATTATTACTTAATAATACTTTTTTATACCCATTTAGTCTTCTAGGTGTTCCTAGAGTTGAAGAAGAAGCTTTTACAAATGCAATGTTTCTATGGCCTTTAGCAATTAAATAGTTTGTAGCTGAAATTCCCAATGTAGGTTCTTTAACGGGGAATGTGCAGTAAATGTTATCTCCTTCTACATAATGTCCAACAACACATATGGGAAAATCTTTGTGAGCATATTTCCTTAAAAAGTCTTCGCCTATTAAGTTAGTATATATAATAACACCATCTACTCTATGTTCTGATATGTATCTTTCTGCAGTTTTAGAAGAGTTCTCTAAAGTAGCAATTAATAAGTCATATCCATATTTTGCTACTTCTCTTTGAACAACTGAAAGAAATTTAGAAAAGTATGATCTAGATGCATCAGTTATTACTACAAGAATTACATTAGTTTTTTGTTTTTGAAGATCTACTGCAATTCCACTTTTAATATATCCTATTTCATTAGCTGTATTAATAACTAATTCTCTAGTATTTTTATTAATTTTTGGATTATTATTTAATGCCATAGAGACTGTAGAAACACCTAAATCTAACATTTTTGCTATATCTTTAATAGTTGCCATATATTTCCCCTTTAATAACAAAACTATAACATAAGAAATTATTTTTAAAAATTATTTAGTAGCGTTATTTTCTTCTTTTATTAATTGATTATCATATGTTTTAATAAAAGGAAGTAGGATAATAATATCTAATATAAATAATACAATCCAAAGAATAATACTTCTAAAATCTCCTCCAGTACCTAGAAATAAATTGAATATACCAGGAATTGTGAATGGAAGTGTTATATAAATATTATTAACTAAATTAGCACTCATAACTAGATATGCAATTGTACAAGTAATCACATTAGCAATCATAATTGGTAGGGCTAAAAGAACATTCATTACAATTGGGACTCCAAAAGTTAAAGGTTCATTAATATTGAAAATGTCAGGAACTAAAGCTATTTTTCTTAAAGATTTTAGTTGTGCAGATTTAGCTATTAGAAAGAAACAAACCATCATAGCAGGATATGACATCCAATTACCAAATATAGTCATAAATGCACCAGATAGAGGAGATGGAGATCCAACACCATTTATATAATAATCAGCATTTAAAGCGAGGTTAGCTGCTGTGATAGGCGTTAATACACCAGAAATCATATTATTTCCATGTATTCCAAAAAACCAAAATAAACTAAGTAGAATACTTAAGAAAATAACTGCAGGTAATGAAGATGAAGCTGAAATAAGCGGTTTGACAATATTTCCTGTTAAAGCAGCTAAGTTGCCGCCAGTTAAATTAATACATATAATATTAAAAATCAAAAATAATAAAGTTAGAACTACTGCAGGAATTAATGCTTCAAATGGTGCAGTAACATTAGGAGGGACTTGTTCGGGCATTTTTATTTTTATATTTTTATCAAAAAAGAATTTCATAACATCACAAGTGACAAATGCAACAATAATTGCATAGAACATACCTTGTGCACCAAGAAAAGTCATAGAGCTTAATTGTCCAAATCCTTCTACAGCTATAGGCGCAGCAGAGGTTAACCAAAATAAGAATAAACTAGTTATAGCACATGACATTCTATCTAATTTGTATTCGTGAGCGAGTGAATTTGAAACTCCTAACACAACAAAGACTGAAATAGCACCAATAGATAAATTGTATAATGCCATTAGTGGCTCATTATATTGTGTTGCAAAGGATTTCCAAGCTAGTAATAATGCGTTTGTTGTATCTGCTGGAACAGGGGGAATAGCTAATAGCATCGCAAAGCCACCAATAATCATTAGAGGTATTGTGATTGTCATTCCATTTTTTAATGCAGCAAGATGTGAGTTAGAATATAATTTTGTAGCAATTGGTAGTAATACTTCTTGTAGTTTTTCTTGAAAACTATCCATTAATGTATTCATATTATATTCCCTTCATAATTTTGAAACGTTTCACAATCAAATTATATAAGTAAAAATAAGTAAAGTCAACGATTAATTGAAACGTTTCAAATATATATAATATTAGACTTGATAATATTTTATTAGTATAATGATTAAAATGAGGTAGTATATGAAATACTTTTCAATGTTGATTAAACCTGCATCTAGTAAATGTAATCTTAGATGTAAATATTGTTTTTATAGTAATGTAAGTGATCATAGAGATATTAAGGATTATGGTGTAATGGAGTTTTCTACAGTAGATAGTATTGTAGAAAAAGTTTTTTCTACCTTTGATGAAGAAGCTACCATTACCTTTGCTTTTCAAGGAGGAGAACCTACTATTGCAGGTTTAGATTATTTTGAATATTTTATAGAAAAAGTTAATGAAAAGAAAAAGTCATTTCATGAAGTATTTTATGCAATTCAAACAAATGGAACTTTAATAAATGATGAATGGATTAAGTTTTTAAAATTTAATAATTTTTTAGTTGGAATTTCTTTAGATGGATTTAAAGAAAATCATGATTTATTAAGAGTAGGGATTAATAATGTCGGTACTTTTGATAAAGTGTTTGAAACTATTAAAAAACTTGAATTAAATAAAATTGAATATAATGTTTTAATGGTTTTAACGTGTCAACTATCAAAATATCCAAATGAATTAATGGATTTTATAATTAAAAATAAATTTAAATACATTCAGTTAATACCATGTCTTCCGCCTTTTGAAAATCTACATGATGAATATTCTTTAAAACCAAAAGATTTTTATGAGTTTTATAATGTGTTTTTCAAACTTTGGTATAAAGAATTTATTAATGGTAATTATATAAGTTGTACACTTTTTGATAATCTAATTCCTATGTTTAATAATATACCACCTACACAATGTGGATTCTTAGGATTTTGTAGTAATCAATATGTATTAGAAAGTGATGGAAGTGTATATCCTTGTGATTTTTATGTATTAGATAAGTATAAAATAGGTAATATAAATACTGATTCTATAATAGATTTAGCAAAATCAAACATTACAAAGAAATTTATAGAAGAAGATAGAGAATTATGTAGTTTATGTGATAGATGTAGATATAAAAAAATATGTAATGGTCAATGTAAAAGATTAAGCGTTTGTTATTATGATAAAGATTATTGTGGATACCAAGAATTTATTAAAGAAAATGAAAGTCAACTACTAGATGTTGCTTTAAGGATAAGAAGATGAGTATAGATATAAATAAAATTAGAAATAGTGATTTAGCAAATATTTTAATATTAACAGTTGATCAAATGAGATACGATTGTCTAAATAGTTCCTTAAAAGAAGAAGATAGATTTATGATAACTCCAAATCTAGATAAACTTGCACAAGAAGGTTGTACATATACAAATTGTTATTCTCCAAATCCTGTATGTATTCCTGCTAGACATAATATCCTTACTGGCTTAAGTGCTAAACATCACGGTTTTGATGATAATTATTTTGATATACAAAAAAATATTCCTTTTGATATACCAACAATTGGACAAGTTTTATCTGATGCAAGCTATGATACTATTGCGATTGGCAAAATGCATTTTCAACCAGCACTAAGACATAATGGTTTTAATAGATTATTTGATATGGATGAATTACCTAGATATAGAGAAGATGATAGTTATGCAATGTTTCTTAAAGAAAAAGGCTATGGTAATATTCAAAGCATTCATGGAGTAAGACATTTATTATATATGCAACCACAAAGATCTATTCTTCCTGAAAAATTACATGGCAATAAGTGGGTAGCTGATAAAACTGTAGAATATTTAGAAGAAAATAAAGGAAGAAGGCCATTCTTTATATGGTCTAGTTGGATTTCACCACATCCTCCATTTAACGCTATTGATAGACTTGCAAATTTATATAAAGACAAAAAATTGTTTCCAAGTTATGATTCAATAACACCAATTTCTAATCTAGCAAAAGAAAATTATAATATTTCAGATTATACTAATGAAGAAGTATTACAAAGATCAAAAGAATTATATTGTTCAACTATTACACATGTAGATAAAAATATAAAATTAATATTAGATAAATTGGAAGAAATTAATCAATTAGATAATACATTAATTATTTTTATGAGTGACCATGGAGAAATGTTTGGTTCTAATAATACGTATCAAAAATTTTTACCTTATGATGCATGCAGTAAAGTTCCTTTTATAGTTAGATATCCAAAGTACTTTAAAGCAAATTCAATTAATAATAATCTAATTACATTAAATGATATAATGCCTACTTTATTAGATATTGCCAATATAAAATATCCAGGGAAAAATAAATTACCAGGAAAATCTTTATTTGATAATGATAAACAAAACTATGTCTATATGGAACATGCAAAAGGTAATAGAAGATGGATTTCAATTAGGGATAATCAATATAAATATAATTATTACTATAGTTTAGGGAATGAGGAATTATTTGATTTAAAAAATGATCCATTAGAAAAAACTAATTTATTATATGAGCCAGATTTATTTTCTATTGATAAAGCAAAAAATTTAAAGAATGTTTTAATTAAATATGAAGAAGAATATGGATTAGAAGGATATGTAGAAAATGGAAATCTAAAAGTTTTTGATGAGCTTCCAATTCATTTTTATAGAGAAACAAATTTTCCATATATATATAAGAATATAGTAAATGAAGAAGAAAAAGAAAATACAAATAATATGATTGATGAAATTATTGAAGCAACTAAAAATGAACCATTAGTTAAATTTGAAAAGTTAGATTTAACAACATTTAAAAATGTAGGTAATTTTAGTGATGAAGATATTAAAAGACTTTTAGAAGTTGATATACAAAGAAGCAAAACTTAATCTTTTATCATATTTAAAATTATTAGTGATAATATAAATAATAAAGAAGTTAATATAAATGGTAGATTAAAATATAGCTGATAACTAAAACCAGCAACTAATCCTCCAACAATCCAACCTAAGGATTTTAATCCGTTATAAGTACCTAAAATTTCGTCATTAAAACCATCTGTAACTCTTTTTTGTATTAGTGGAGTATGTAGAGCATTTAATGCTAAAAATATGTAACTAGATAATAAAAATATATTTAAATTATTTAAAAATATTAAGCTTATAGAAAAAAATGAACATAATATTAAAATAATAGATAGATTTCTTTTGAATTTTTTTGATTCAAGAATTTTATAACTAAATAGAAGATTGAATAATAATATTAAAACTGTACTAATTGCTTTTATTTCACCCATTCTAGAAGGCATAAAATGTAAAATATCATTTAAATAATAATTAAAGGTCTGTTCATAAATAGTTGTTGCTGATGAAGCTAGAAACGTTATAATTAATAATACTTTCAAGCTTGATTTGTATGAATTATCAAATGATATTAAAGGATTTAGATAACTTATTATTTTTGACGTATCTATTTTTTTAGTTTCTTTCTTTTTGTTTCCTAATATAAATAGAAGTGTTGCACAAATAACTAAAACAATAAGTTGAGAGTAAAAAGAATATCTTAAGTTATTATTCCCAACGTATCCTCCTATTAGATAACCAAAAGAACCTGCAATTACACTTAAACCAGTAAATAAAGCAAAGTTTTTGCTTTTATTTTCTACACTAGATATATTAACTAGATAATTTAATATAGATACATCAATTGCGGCAACTGATAATCCTCCAAGTAATCTTGCAATGATTATTTGTGTAACAGATGTTGAAATCATAAATAATAATTGGCTAAGACCATAAGTAATACATCCAAATGCATATATATATCTATTATCTTTTAGGCTTGATAAATACCCCCATAATCTACTAAATAAAAAACTTGAAGTAGCCATTGATGCAAAAGCAACTCCAAATGTATAAGAAGGTAGTTGTAAATTGTTAATTAGTGTTGGTGTTACAGGATGCACAAAGTTTAATGCAGCATTTTGTATAAATATAATAATAAAAAATATAATACTATCTTTTTTCATATAATCTCCAATTTAATTATCGCTTTCTATTATAGTATGAAAATATAAAATATATGTAGTTAATCCTAATTGTTTTTTTAAAATGTTTAAAAACTTTGGTAATACAAGTATAATTAAATACATGAAAAAACTTATTATTATGATTACTATTTTATTGTTAACTAGTTGTACTCCAAAATACATAGAGGGTCCAATTGTTTTACCAAGTGAAATAGAGATTGAAAATATAGAGTATGTAGATGAGTATGAAGAATATCTTGATAGATACTTAGATAGTTTTATTAATGATAAAACAGAGTTAATTCCACATTATAATGGATTTGATATTACTTGGGTGTTGGAAAGTGGTAATGCAAAAGTTGAAAATAATACAATATATAAAACAGAAACTTCAAAAGAGTATGAAGAAATATCTTTAAGGGCTTATTTGGGAGAAACAAGTTATGTTTTCGAAAATATTGAATTGATTGATCCTTATGTAGGTTATCTTATGACATATTTTGTTGGAGATGGTTTAAAAAATGAAAAAGTATATTATGCATGGACCTTTGATGGGTTGTTATGGTATCAAATAAATTTTCAAGAACCAGTTTTAAGTGCTTCTATTGGTACAAGAAGATTAAGAGATCCAAGTGTTATAAGAAAAAAGAATGGTGAATTTACATTAATTGCTACAGAAGGATTTGATAATCCAGATATATTTGCGTTTGATACAGAGAATCTTGTAGAGTTTAATGATGAAAGATTAATTAAATTAAATAGTACTAGTGATAATATGGTGATGAGTGAAACTCAGGCTTGGGCACCTGAAGGTTTTTATGATAGAAGAATAAATAAATATATTATTTATTGGAGTAGTCCAAATGATGAAAAAATGTTCTATAGTTTTAGTAATAATTTGGATGATATTAGCTATCCTGAAATATTAGTTGATGTAGGATTTCCAGTAATAGATGGTACTATTATGAAGGTTGGCAGTGATTATTCAATAGTATTAAAAGATGAAAGAAAACCAATGGAGAAACATTCACAATTATTTGTTGGATATAGTGATACGGACTATAAAGGATTTAATCACTTTAATTTTAATTTTTTTAGTAATCATCAAAGTGAAGGACCTTTTATTATTAAAAGTGGCTATGAATATATTCTATATTATGATGATTATACAAGACATCAGTTTAAAGCTTTTAAATTTTATGAATTAAAATCTAATAAATTTGAAGAAATAGATGATAAAGATATAAAGAGCTCTATTAAAAACTTAAAACATGGAAGTGCAATCGCATTAACTTGGAAAGAGTTTGAAAGGATTAAAGAACATTATGATACTGGAGAAAATTAAAAAGATATTAGTTGTGTTAATGTTAATAACACTTGTTGGATGTAGTGAAGTAGATGGCAGTGAAAAATTTTCTGAAGTAATTTTAGCTATGGATAATATAAGCAATTATAGTATAACTAGTGTAAACAAAAACTATTATGATATTACTAGTAATGGAACTAGTGAAAAATTTGATTCTACTGTTACAGAAACATTCAATACAGATGGTATAAAGTCTTATTCAATAATAGAAACTATATCAAGCTTAGGTGATGATATGGTAGAAGAAAATTATTTTGCAGATGGCTATTATTATATTAGTAGTGAAGATGAAAAATATATAGTTGAAGGTGGAAATAGCAATAATCAGCCACTTAGTATTAAAGCTTCTTTGCTAGGTGAAGGCGTTGAAAAAGTTACTTTAAAGAAATTTAGTGATTATGATCTTATAACAGTTGTTTATACTGAAGAAAAACAAAAGGAAATTTATGAGCCCTATGCAATGGCATTTGGTCTTAATATTAATGACATTACATATAAACCTTATGTTTTAAAATTAAAAGTAAATGATAAAATAATCGAGGAAGAAACTATAGTTGAATACTCATATAAAAGTGAACAAAATTCACTTTTAATAAAAAGTGAAACTATTACAACTTTTAACCAGTATGGAGATGTAATTGTTGAATTACCTAAAGATATAGATAAATATGTTTATTTAAATCAAAGTACTGAGAATAAAGAAAGCTTAAAAGAAAAGCTTGTTAATGTTTTACAATATACAAAAGAAGGAAATAGATATACTCTTTTATACAATGAAAATGAAACATATATATTTGATTTTGATAATACAATCTTTACTTATATGCTTAGTACAGTAGCATCTAGTTATAATTGGACTAGTTTTATAGGAATATCTGATAAATGTACTTATGATTTTACGAATAAAAAAGAATTAGGAACTTGTACAAATGTTGATTTAGAAAATATAAAAGCTACAAAAAATTATTTAGAAGTTGAATTAATGCAAATAGATGAATCGATGGAAAGTTTATTAGGAGGAAAATAAATGAAGGCTATTATTTCTGTTGTAGGTAAAGATAGGCCAGGTATTATGGCTATGGTTAGTACTGAGTGTTCTAAGAATGATGTAAATATTGTTGATGTATCACAAACAGTTTTACAAGGTATGTTTACTATGATAATGATATGTGAGATTAATAAAAATAAAGAGGGCTTTAAAGATTTTGTAACTCACATGGAAGATGAAGGACTTAAAGAAGGCTTATCTATACATGTAATGCATGAAGACATATTCAATGCTATGCATAAGATTTAGGTGAATATATGATTAATCAAAATAATATAATTGAAACAATCAAAATGATTGAAGAACAAAGCCTTGATATTAGAACAATAACAATGGGAATATCCTTACTTGATTGTGCTGATAGTGATATTGATAAATCTTGTGAAAAAATATATGAAAAGATTACAAGATATGCTAAGGATTTAGTTAAAGTTGGTAATGATATTTCAAAAGAATATGGAATACCAATAATAAATAAAAGAATTTCTGTAACTCCTATAAGCTTACTACAAAGTGTTAGTGGTGGAGATTGTGTTAAATATGCAATTGCATTAGATAAAGCAGCTAAGACTGTTGGAGTTGATTTTATTGGAGGATATAGTGCTTTAGTTCAAAAAGGAATAACTAAAGGAGAACAAGAGTTAATTGATTCAATTCCAAAAGCATTAAGTGTTACTGATATAGTTTGTAGTAGTGTAAATATTGGATCTACTAAAGCAGGAATAAACATGGAAGCTGTTAAAAAAATGGGAGAAGTAATAGTAGAATCTGCGTTTAAAACAAAAGATAAAGCATGTATTGGTGCAGCTAAACTTGTCGTATTTTGTAATGCAGTAGAAGATAATCCGTTTATGGCAGGAGCATTTCATGGTATTAGTGAGCCAGAAGTAGTTATTAATGTTGGAGTAAGTGGACCTGGTGTTGTAAGGAGTGCAGTTAAAGAAGCTGGAAAAGACAAAAGTATGAATGAGATTGCAGAAATAATTAAGAAAACTGCATTTAAAATAACAAGAATGGGACAACTTGTTGGAAGTATTGCAAGTGAAAGATTAAATGTACCTTTTGGAATCGTTGATTTATCTTTAGCACCTACACCAGCTGTTGGAGATTCAGTTGCATATATACTAGAAGAAATGGGACTAGAGAAATGTGGTGGTCCAGGAACAACTGCAGCTTTAGCAATGCTTAATGATGCAGTGAAAAAAGGTGGAGTTATGGCAAGTTCATCTGTTGGTGGCTTAAGTGGTGCTTTCATTCCTGTTTCAGAAGATGCGGGTATGATTGAAGCTGTTAAAGCAGGTGCGCTAAATTTAGAAAAACTTGAAGCAATGACAGCTGTTTGTTCTGTTGGATTAGATATGATTGTAGTTCCTGGTGATACTAGTAGTACTACTATTTCTGGAATAATCGCAGATGAGGCTGCAATAGGAATGGTTAATAGTAAAACTACTGCAGTTAGAATAATACCTGCAATAGGACAAAATAGCGATACACTTGAATTTGGGGGATTATTGGGTAGTGGGCCTATTATGAATGTCTCTAAATTTTCTTGTGATGATATGATAAATCGTGGTGGAAGAATACCTGCACCAATGCAAAGCTTAAAAAACTAATGGGTATTGAAATAATAAAAAAATTTGCGAAAGAAAATAATGTACCAATAATGCATGATGAAGGTATTAATTTTCTTATGGAATTTATTAAAGAAAATAATATTAAATCTATACTTGAAATAGGGAGTGCAATTGGTTTTTCTTCAATAATGATGGCAAATGTAAATAGTAATATAATTGTTGATACAATTGAACTTGATAAAGAAAGATATGATATAGCTTTAAAAAATATTAAATATTTTAATTTGGAAAACAGAATAAGTATATATAATTTAGATGCATTAGATTTTAAAAGTAATAAAAAATATGATCTTATTTTTATAGATGGTCCTAAGGCTCAGTATAATAAACATTTTCATTATTTTAAAAATAATTTAAATGAAAATGGTTACTTTATATTTGATAATATTAATTTTCATGGAATGGTAGATAATCCAGAGTTAACTAAAAATAGAAATACAAAAGCTCTAGTGAGAAAAATAAAAACTTTTAGAGAAGGAATGCTTAATTCAGATTATGATGTTAGGTATTATAAAGAGATTGGTGATGGAATTATGGTTGTAAGTAAAAAAAATAGTGAAATTATTTCACTATTCTAAAGCTATTAGTTTTACATCACTTACTTCTTTTAGTTGTTTTAGTTTAATTATAAGTTTATTCATTGATATTTTAACGTTTGTTATATCAATAGATATTAATACATTTGCGATTTCATGTACTGGTAAGGATTGTGATATTGTCAGTACACTTATTTTATTGTTACTTAATACTTCTAGTACGCTAGATAAACTACCGTGATGATGAAGTAAATCAACGCTTAATACAGCTTTTCTTGTTGAATCACTTTCTTCTGGTAAAAAAACAAAGTCTTTATATTTATAATAAGTACTTCTTGATATGCCTACTGCTTTTACAGCTTCAGAAATGTTGCTGTATTTTTTTTCTTTCATGCTTTGATTAACTTCTACTACTTTCATAAAATAATCAGGAAGCACACTTTTATGTACTATTAAATAGTCTTTAAACATCTGTTATTTCCTCAATTATAGGTGTTGATAAATGAATATTACAATCTATTAGTGTCCAATTATTTTTTAAATTAGAAGTATTTATTTTTTTTGAGAAATCTTTGTCATCTGAAATTACTAAACAAGATGATCCAGAACCACTTATAGTAAAAGTATATGCATTATTTTTTAAGCATTCATTTTTTAAAGTATCAAAGTCTTCAATTAAGGTTTTACGGTATGGTTCATGGATTTTATCGTTATTTGCAATACTTAACATTTTATCATCACCATCATTTAGAGCTAGTATTAAGTGTGCAATACTAGACATATTAGATACAACATCCTCTCTATAGTAAGAGTGTGGTAAAACATTTCTTGCTTTATTAGTAGATATCTTAAAATCTGGTATTAACACGGTGAATTTATATTTATCATGAACTTTAATTTGTTTAGTATAGGGCTTGTTTTCATGCATTAAACTTGCAGTGAATCCTCCAAATAAAGCAGATGCAATATTATCAGGGTGTCCCTCTAATTTTGTACAAATTTCAAAAATTTCTTGTAAATTTAATTTATTATTGTTTAGTGTATTTGCGGCTAATGCACCAGCTACATATAAAGAAGCACTTGAACCAAGACCCCTAGAAATAGGTATATCATTTTCTATTCTTACATAAATATTTTTTTTAACATTTAGTTTTGTACAAACTTCATTAAATGCTACTACAAATAAATTATCTTTTGTCTGATACTTTTCTTCTACACCTTCAATTATTAATTTATCACTTTCTCTTACATAGTAAGTATTATAAATATCTAAAGCTATACCTAACACATCAAAACCAACACCTAAATTTGCACTAGTTGCAGGGACTTTTATTTTAATCATTTAACTGGTTAATCTTTTCTATTACATAATCAATACCTTCTTCGTATTTGATGGTTTTGTTATGTAATGTTTTTAATTCATTTATATTTTTGAGGTTGTTAGGTATGTCCTCTTTTGTAATTTTATTAAGTTCTTTCATTGCAAGCATTTCATTTTTTACATAAGTGTTTGTAATCGCATTGAATACACTATTTGAAAATTTATATGGTGATGCAGTAGATAAAATAATATTTTTATATTTATCGTTATATATACCACTTGCATAGTATGCAATTGCAGTATGAGGATCAATTAACCTATTATCATGATGGTATGCCTTATACATTGTTTTAGTACAATTTTCTTCACTACAATATATTCCAACAAAGTTTTCTTGAAGTTTTTGTAATAATTTTTCATCTACTTGATATCTTCCTTTTGTATTTAATTCATTCATATAAGTTTTTATTTTTTAATCATCAAAATCACTTAAAATAAATAATAGTCTTTCTAAATTACTTGATACAAGTATATCCATTGAAGGAGACATTGTAGTATAAAAATCTCTGTTTTTATCATAAATTCCAGTATTAATAAAATCGGTTAATATATTATTTTTATTTGATGCACATACTAATTTGTTTATTGGACAGCCTAATTGTTTAGCTAGATAGCCTGCAAGAATATTTCCAAAGTTTCCAGTTGGTACAATAAAATTTACCTTGTCATTTAGTTTTATATGTTTATTTTTTACTAAGTCTACATAGCCTTTAAAATAATAAACTATTTGAGGAACTAGTCTTCCTAAATTTATGGAGTTTGCGCTTGATAATTGTACATTTTTACATGCTTCTTTTACTCTTATATCATCATTACATTCTTTTTGCATTCTTTGACAATCATCAAAGTTTCCTTCTACAGATACCACATCTACATTGTTTCCTGTTGTTGTATTCATTTGTCTTTCTTGTACATAACTTACGCCATCTAATGGATAAAACACTGTTATATAAGTATCTTCTACATTTTTAAAAGCTTCTAATGCAGCTTTTCCAGTATCTCCACTAGTTGAAGTTAATATATATATTTTCTTATCTAAACCTTTTGATTTATATGCTGTTTTTAATAAGTGAGGTAATAATGTTAGTGCTACATCTTTAAATGCAGATGTAGGTCCATTATAAAGCTCTACCATAAAATCTTTTCCAATTTTTGATGTTGGAGTAATATCATTTGTTTTAAAAGTTTTTGTATATGCTTTAGAAATGCATTCATTTAACTCTTCTTCACTATAGTCATCTAAGATTTTTGAAAGAATATATGAAGCTAATTCTTGATAGTTTAGATATAAACATTTATTCAAATCTATTTTTATATCTTGTAAATCTGTCGGGGTATATAATCCTCCATCTTCAGAAAGTCCTTTAATAATTGCTTCTTTTGATGTAACTGAATTGTTCTTATTTCTTGTACTAATAAATTTACGCATAATTTTCTCCTTGAACACATCTAAAAAAAATGATACTATGTTTTTATTGCAAAAACAAGTGTTTTTCTAGGAAGGACAAAAAGATTATGAAAATTGCATTACTTGGGCATGGAGTTGTTGGGGGCGGTGTTTCTAATATTATTGATAAACATGAAACAAAGTTTACAAAACAATTAGAGATAGTAAAAATATTAGTTAAGGATGCAAGTGAGGCCACTGATGATAGAATGGTTTTTAACATTGATGATGCATTAATTGATGATATTGATGTTGTTGTTGAATGTATGGGTGGATTGGATATTCCTTTTGAATATATAAGTAAAGCACTTAAAGCAAAAAAACATATAGTAACAAGTAATAAGAAGGTAATGGCTACGTATTATGATGAGCTTGTTTCTCTTGCGAAAGAAAATAATGTTTCTATAGTATTTGAGGCTAGTGTAGGTGGTGGAATACCTGTTATGTCTAATATAAGACATACAAAGAAAATTGATGATATTTATGATTTTCAAGGTATTTTTAATGGAACAACTAATTATATATTAGATAAAATGTTTAAAGAAGGAGATAGTTTTGAGGATGTATTAAAAGAAGCACAACAACTTGGTTATGCAGAAAAAGATCCTTCTGATGATATAGATGGACATGATGTAAGATACAAATGTTGTCTATCAGGGAATATGATTTGGGATACATCATTAAAACTTAATGATATTACTACTCTTGGTGTTAGAACCGTTACCCAAAGAGATATTTATTTTGGTAAAAGACATCAGGCTACATTAAAATTAATTGGTAGAGGAATAAAAAAAGGCGATAGTGTGCAAGTGTTGGTACAACCTGAATATATTAATAATTATGATACTTTAGCTCATGTTCATACTAACTTAAATTGTATAGAACTTAATAGTGAATACTTAGGTAGCGCATCTTATATAGGTCAAGGTGCTGGTAAACTGGCTACAGCACATGCTGTTGTTCAAGATATTATTTCATTGTTAACTAATGAGGATGTTAGCTTAGTTAATAAATCTAGCGTTAGTATAGATAATAGTGAATTTATGAGTAATTACTATGTAAGAAGTAAGAATTTAGAGTTATTTCAAGATGTTATTTATAAAGAAATAGATTCAGATGTAATAATTACTAAACCTTTAAATATTTTAAAGATAAAAGAGTTAGTAGATAAAACAGATGATAGTTTAATGTTTGTTGCAGGGGTGAGTATATGATAAAAGTTGTAAAGTTTGGTGGGAGTAGTGTTGCAAATGGCTGTCAGTTTAAAAAAGTTAAAGGAATAGTAGATAGTGATCCTAGTAGAGCTTTTATAGTTACTAGTGCATGTGGAAAATCAGGTGTAGAAGATTATAAGGTAACTGACTTATTGTATTTGATTCATGCGCATATTAAATATGGAGTACCTTATGATAGCTTATATAAACTTATTTATGATAAGTATATGGGAATAAAAGAAGAATTAAATTTAAAAATTGATTTAGAAAGAGAATTTGATTTAATAAAGGATTTAATAAATAAAGAAGTAGGTATTGACTACTTAGTATCTAGGGGTGAGTATTTAACAGGAAAATGTTTGGCTGAATATCTTGATGCAGATTTTTTGGATGCAAGAGATGTTATATCGTTTAACTATAACGGAGAAGTTAATTTTGAAAGAAGTGAACAACTTCTTCAAAGTAAAATCAAAAAAGGAAGAAAGGTAGTTATTCCAGGATTTTATGGTTCATTGCCAAATGGTGCTATTAAAATAATGTCAAGAGGAGGCAGTGATATTACTGGAGCTATTATCGCAAATATAATTAATGCGGATGTTTATGAAAATTGGACTGATGTATCTGGTATTTTAATTGCAGATCCTAGGGTTGTTGATAATCCTCAAAGAATAAAATATATTACATATTATGAATTAAGAGAATTGAGTTATATGGGTGCTAACGTTCTTCATGATGAGGCAATATTTCCGGTTAAAAAGAAAAATATTCCAATTAATATAAAGAATACAAATGATCCAGATAATCCAGGTACTATGATTTTAAATGATTGTAGTAAACATGATGCAATAGATCCACCTCATTTTATTACTGGTATCAGTGGTAAGAAAAACTTTTCTGTTATAACTGTAAATAAGTCTGCAGTATCTAGTGAAGTAGGAGCATTGAGAAAAACATTGCAAGTGTTTGAAGATTTTAATATTTCAGTAGAAAGTACACCAGTTGGAGTTGATACTTTTAGTATAGTGGTTGCCACAGATGCTATTGAAAAATATGTATATGAAATAATGGCAAGAATAAAGGAAGAAGTGAAATGTGATACTGTTACATTGATTGATCACATTGCATTAATCGCAATAGTTGGTCGTGGAATGAGTAATAAACCAGGAATGTCAGGTAAATTATTTGCTGAACTTGGTTTAAACAATATTAACATTAGAATTATTAATCAAGGTGCTGAGGAAATAGATATTATTATTGGTGTAGAAAATAGAGATTTTGAAAAGACAATAAAATGCATATATGATAGATTTATTACAAGGAGTGATACAGTATGAGAATAGGTATATTAGGTGCTACTGGTGCGGTTGGACAGCAAATGATGGTTTCGTTAGTTGAACAAAATATAAAGATTGATGAATTAAGACTATTAGCTAGTCATAGAAGTGTTGGTAAAGAGTTTAAATTTAAGGATGAAGTATTAAAGGTTGTTGAAGCTACAAAAGATTCATTTGAAGGTTTAGATGTAGTACTTGGAGCAGTTGATAATGCAACTACTGTTAAATTTGCACCATTTATAAAAAAATCTAACGCAATTTTAATAGATAATAGTAGTGCATTTAGACTAGATGACAGTGTTCCTTTAATTGTTCCTGAGATAAATGGGGAAGATGCAAAAAAACATAATGGAATTATATCTAATCCAAACTGTAGTACTATAATTGCATTTATGGCAATGTATGGTATTAATAAGAAATCTAAAATTACTAATATGGTTGTTAGTACTTATCAAGCTGTTTCTGGTGCTGGTGTTAGCGGTGTTAAAGAACTTGAGGATCAAGTTAAGGCACTGATTAATAATGAAGAAGTTGTTAGTAATACCTTTTCTAACCAAATTGCATATAATGTAATTCCTGCAATTGGTAGTTTTTTAGAAGATGGATATACTAGTGAAGAAGTGAAAATGCAAAATGAAGGTAGAAAGATAATGCATTTACCAAAATTAAATGTTTCATGTACATGCGTTAGAGTTCCTGTAATTAGAAGTCATAGCATATCTATTAGTTTTAAAACAGAAGACAATTTATCACTTGATGAAATTAGAGATGCTATAAGAAATAGTGAGGGTGTTAGACTTATGGATGATGGTCCTAATGGTTTATACCCAATGCCTCTAAATACGAGTGATCAAGATATTGTTGAGGTTGGTAGAGTTAGAATTGATAAAGCAATTAATGGATATAGTTTATTTTGTAGCGGTGATCAAGTTAGAAAAGGTGCTGCAAGTAATACAGTTAAAATAATTAAGTGTATTTAATTAAGATTATTTTATTTATTTTTATATTATGGTAAAATAAATAAAAGTGAGGTGTAATTATGAAAAGAGGTTTTCTAGTAAGTTTCTTAGTTGCAAGTGGTGCAGCTGCATATTACTTAATAAAAAAATTGGAATTAAAAGTTAATGAGAATGATGATATAACATTTGTAAAAATTGAAGATGATGAGGAAGAAGAAAAAGATAGTGAATTTTCTGCAGAAGTAAATGAAATTTCTGGTTTATATCCTTATTTAAGCAAAACATTTATTGATAAAGTTTATTCACAAAACTTAAAACTTGAGGAAGACTATCCAAATGATACACTTGTAGAAATTAAACATTATGCTTCTTTTGGTGAAGATAGTAGTATAGTTGGATTTGTAGAAATTATGAATGATAATAATTATGAGTCTAGCTATGTTAATGAAGAAGAAAAAGATGTTATTTTAACTAAGAAATTCTTTAGTGAAAATGGAAGAATAATTAGTGAGATTTTCAATGTTTCTAATCAGGTTAATGCTTTAGGTGGTATATACACTGGATTTGAGATTGCTGAACAATAAAATCCACATGCCCATAATAATATGGGCTTTTTTATTATATAGTCCAAATTATTGTAAAATGATGTTATTGTTGTATAATTAAATGGCTTTGAGGTGATTATATTTGAACGTTGTAGAAGTAGAAAATCTTAGCTTTTCATATGGTGATGATATCAATGCTATAGATGATATAAGCTTTAAGATTGAAATGGGTGCTTATACAACTATTATTGGACACAATGGTAGTGGTAAAAGTACTGTTGCAAAATTATTGATAGGCTTACTTGAACCTTTAAAAGGAAATATAAGAATTGAAGGTGTTCCTTTAAGCTTGGAAAATTTAGATTTTATAAGAAGTAAGGTAGGTATAGTATTTCAAAACCCTGATAATCAATTTATTGGATCAACAGTTAGAGATGATATTGCTTTTGGGTTAGAAAATCATTTAGTACCTCAAAAGGATATGGATGATATCATTAATAAATTTTCTGAAAAAGTTAAAATGAAAGATTTTTTAAATAGTGAACCTTCAAGGTTATCTGGTGGACAAAAACAAAGGGTTGCAATAGCAGGGATACTTGCGATAGCCCCAGATATTATTATTTTTGATGAGGCTACTAGTATGCTTGATCCACAGGGAAAAGATGATATTAAAAGTATGATTATGGAATTACATAATGAGTCAAAAATTACAATTATTTCTATAACTCATGATATTGAAGAGGTTGTTAAAAGTGATAAAGTAATTGTTATGAATAATGGGAAAATCGTATCAGAGGGAACACCTGATAAGGTAATGGTAGATAAAAAACTATTAATAGATGTCGGCTTAGATATTCCTTTTAGTATGAAAATTGTAGAAGAATTAAGAAAAAATAAAATTAAAATAAATGATGAAGTTACTATGGAAGGGTTGGTGAATAAACTTGCCAATCTTATTTAAAGAAGTATCACATATATACTCAGAAGGAACACCTTTTAGATATTCAGCTTTAACTGGTATTAATTTGAATATAAAAGAAGGTAAGATTACTGCGATTATTGGTGCTACTGGTAGTGGAAAAAGTACATTAGTACAGCATTTAAATGCTTTATTACTTCCTACAAGTGGTAGTGTTACAGTTTTTGATAGAGTGATTACAAGTGATGAAAAACCAAAGAATCTAAAAAGTTTAAGAAAAGATATTGGTTTAGTTTTTCAATTTCCTGAGTATCAATTATTTGAAGAAACAGTATTAAAGGATGTTGAATTTGGTCCTAAAAATTTTAATATTGAAAATAGTGAAGAAAAAGCAAAACAAGCATTAAAAATGGTTGATATTGATGCTAGCTTGTTTGAAAGAAGTCCTTTAGAACTTTCTGGAGGACAAAAAAGAAGAGTAGCTATTGCAGGAATATTAGCTATGGATCCTAAAGTAATAGTTCTTGATGAGCCTACTGCTGGACTAGATCCAAGTGGTAGTAAGAGCATGATGAAATTATTTTTAGACTTAAATAAAAAATATAATAAAACAATTATTATAGTTACACATGATATGGAACAAGTTTTAAATTATTGTGATGAAGTAGTTGTTATGTCAGAAGGTAAAATCAAGTATGAAAGTGAAGTTAAAACTTTCTTTAAAGATAGTTCTTTATGTAAAAGCTTAGGTATTTTACCTCCTAATGTAATTAGATTAAAAGATGAATTAATAGAAAAAGGCTATAAGATAGATGATGATGTTATGGATATTAAATCTTTAGTGAAAATTATTAGTAGGCAGGTAAAAAAATAATGAGTAATATGACATTTGGGAAATATATACCATTAGATTCTGTTATACATAAAATGGATCCTAGATCTAAAATACTTGCGATGCTTATTCTTATCGTTGCAATATTTTTTCCTAGTGGTTGGATAGGATATGGAGTAATAGGATTATGTGTTTTCATCGTTGTTTTATTGTCAAAACTTAATATTAAAATAATATTAAATGCTATGAAACCAATGATGATGATGTTAATATTTTTGTTATTTATCAATACACTTGTTATAAAGCAAGGAGATTTATTATTCAATATATATGGCTATACAATATATAGTGAAGCTATTTTTCAAACTTTGTATATTACAGTTAGATTGTTTTTAATGATTATGATTACAACAACATTAACTGCAACTACAAAACCATTAGATTTAACATTAGGAATAGAAGATCTATTATCTCCATTTAAAAAGATTGGTGTTCCTTCTCATGAGATTGCAATGTTAATTAGTATAGCTTTAAGATTTATTCCAGACTTAATAGAAGAAACTCAAAGAATAATGAAGGCTCAGGCTAGTCGTGGTGTTGATTTAAAAGAAGGGAGTTTTAAAGAAAAGATAATGGCAATATTATCTTTAATAGTTCCTTTGTTTATTTCTGCACTTTCAAGAGCTGAAGATTTAGCTAATGCGATGGAAGCTAGAGGTTACTCACCTGGTAAAGAAAGAACTCGTTATAAAACTTTGAAAATGGTTTTTAAAGATTATGTTCTTATTGCATCTAGTTTTGTATTACTTATTGCAATGATAGTTTTATCGAGGATTTATGCATAGGTATAAGGTTATTGTTAGCTATATTGGAAAAGATTATTCAGGATGGCAAAGACAAGATAATTCTTTGGGAATACAAGAAGTTATAGAAAATGTTATCAATAAAATTACAAAAGAAAATAATTCTATAATTGCAGCTGGTAGAACAGATGCTAAAGTAAATTCAAAAGGACAGACTTTTCATTTTGATAGTAATTTAGATATGAATAATGAAAAGTGGAAATATGCTTTAAATTCTTTTTTACCTGATGATATATATATAAATGAAGTAGTTAAAGTTGATGAATTATTTCATGCAAGATATTGTGCTTTATATAAAAAATATGAATATATAATTAATATTGGTGATTATAATGTTTTTAATAAAGATTATGTTTTTTCTGCATATTACGATTTAGATATAAATAAAATGAAAGAAGCTTCACTAGTATTTATTGGATATCATGATTTTACTTCATTTAATTCTTCTTTTAAAAGTGTATATCCAAATCAATATAGAGAAATATTTAATATAGAATTTATAGAAAAAAATGATCTAATTAAAATCATTTTTAAAGGTAATGGTTTTTTAAGATATATGGTTAGAATGATTGTTTCAGCATTAATAGAGGTTGGAAGAGGCAGATTAAGTAGTAAAGATTTAAAAGATATTTTAGAAAAAAAAGATAAGAATTTATTTAATAAGAATATTGATGCAACAGGTTTAACTTTATTGGAAGTTAAATATTTTGAATTAGTTTATTTAGATAATGAATATTTAATTAGAGATATACATAAAGAAGATCAAAGAGTATTAAACGATTTTAAAAATAATTATAAAAATAATATTGATATTGATGAAAATACTTATATGATTTGTCCTAGAAATAAAGAAGAAGTATTAGGCTTAATAAAAGTAAATGGATGTGTAGAATTATTGTGTGCTGATGATAAATTTAAATTAAATAATAAAATGATGGAAGTATTAGAAAAACGCTATCAATAGTAGGGTTTTTATTGACTTATTACTCTTAGCGTAATACAATGTTATTCGGCAACTCATGCCAAATGTAGCCCCGGAAACTACGTTTGTTGAGGAGGAAATAAAAATGCGCCAAACAACTATGGCAAAACCAAATGAAGTTGTTCATCAATGGTATGTCGTTGATGGAACTGGTTTGACTCTAGGTAGACTTGCAAGTGAAGTTGCACATGTAATTAGAGGAAAACACAAACCAACTTTTACACCACATGTAGATTGCGGTGATTATGTTATTATCGTAAATGCTGATAAAATTGTAATTACTGGAGATCAAGATAACAAGAAAAGCTATTATAGCCACTCTTTATATCCAGGTGGTTTAAGAACAAGAACAACAAGAGAAATGCGTGAGAAATACACTGTTGAATGGGTTGAAAAAGCTGTTCGTGGTATGTTACCTCATACTAAGTTAGGGAATGTTCAAAGAACTCATCTATTTGTTTATGAAGGACCAGAACATCCACATGCTGCTCAAAAACCTATTGAGCTAAAGATAAAAGGTTAGGAAGGAATAAGGACAATGGCAACTAAGAAAAAATCAAATGTATCATATATTGGTACTGGACGTCGTAAAGAGTCTATTGCGCGTGTCTTTATGACTCCAGGTACAGGTAATATCGTTGTTAATGGTAAAACATTAGAAGATTATCTACCATTAGCTACACTAATTATGGAAGTTAGATCACCACTTGTATTGACTGAAACTCTTGAACAATTTGACATTAAAATTAATGTAATTGGTGGAGGATATTCAGGACAAGCAGGTGCTATGAGACATGGTATATCTCGTGCTTTACTTGAAGCATCATCAGATTATAGACCAGCTTTAAAAGCAGCAGGATTCTTAACTCGTGATTCTCGTATTAAAGAACGTAAGAAATACGGTCTTAAAAAAGCAAGAAGAGCTCCACAATTCTCAAAGCGTTAATCAAATCGATTATCAAACAAACTCCTATTTTATGGGAGTTTTTTTATTTTATAAAATCAAGAATGATCGTTAAGTTAGCAATAAGATAGTATCAAGGTTACAAAATTTACATTGTAAAATAATAAATCAGTATTCTTATATGAAGATGAAGACAAAACACTGTATCAATATTTTGGATTTAATTAATAATCAAAGATATATGTATTAGACAATAATTAAAAAAATCTGATTGATGTTATAATGATATTCATGAAGATTATTTTAATTAGAATATAGTTTAAAGAATAATTTTTAAATAAATCAAAAGGGAGAATTTATGATTAAAGTTGTTATATTATCAAATTCGTTATCTGGTGGTGGTGCTGAAAAAGTAATGTTAAATATTGCTAATAATTTGGACCGCAAAAAATTTGATTTATCTATGATATTTATGGATAAAAAAGGTGATTATGGTTTTTTATTACCTAATGATATAAATATTATATTTTTAAAAAAAGAAAAGATAGAGAAAAGAATTTTAAGTCTAATAAAATATTTAAATGAAATTAAACCAGATGTGATATTAGCAACTATGCATCAATTGAATTTAATTACCTTATGTATAAGACCTTTTTTAATATCTAGACCAAAAATTATTGTTAGATTTACAAATAATCCTCATACACTTATAGATCAAAATAAAACAAAAAATTTGATTGAAAGATTTATATTTAAAACTGCCGATAAGATTATTGCTCAATGTGATGAGATGAAATCAGATATTATAAATGCTTTCAAAATTAAAGAAAATAAAGTAACTAGAATCTATAATCCAATAGATAAAAATTATATACTTGAAAAAAGTAATGAATTTAATCCTTATTTTCAAACAAAATACAATATTCTAGCTGTTGGAAGATTAGTTGGTCAAAAAAGATTCGATATTTTAATTGATGCGATTTATAATTTACTACCTGACTATCCAAATATACATTTAACTATTTTAGGTCAAGGTGTATTAGAAGATGATCTTAAAGCACAAATAGATAAATTAAATATAAATAAAAGTGTAACTTTATCTGGATTCAAGAAAAATCCATATCCCTTTTACAAATATGCCGATTTATATGTTCTATCTTCTAAATATGAAGGTTTCCCGAATAGTTTACTAGAGGCACTAGCTTTAGGAACAAATATTGTTTCAACAAAGTGTAAAAGTGGGCCAAGTGAGATTTTAAATAATGGAGAATTGGGAATCTTAGTTGATGTGAATGATATTTCTTCTTTAGAATCTGGAATAAGAAAAGCAATTGAAAATAAAATTGATTATAATAGTGATGTGATATCCGAAAAGTATGATTTAAATAATATTATTCCACAATATGAAAATCTAATTATAAAGATTACAAATTCAAACAGAGTTCAAGGATAATTTTATTAAAGTATAAATATTTAAATCATAATATCCAATAGAAGAATTCTTTGTTGACATTTAAAATATTTGCAGCACTAATCTAAGCATATAAAAAGGCCGTCTGTTATGCTTAGTAACATTATCGGCCTAGAAAGAAAATCATCAATATACAAGTGAATTGATTATATGAGCATAGTATGACTAATTATCAAAATAATAATTTAAATAGTGTAGTCTTATCACTTAGATTACCTTATAAAATGGAATACAAGCTTAATGAAGAGTTTGATTCTACAGGATTATTAGTTTATGCTAATTACTCTGATGGTTGTTCGTATTTGTTGAGTGAGAATGATTATACAATTGTTGTTCCAAAAGAGTTTTATACTACTAGTGGAACACACTCTGTTGAAATAATATATAATTTAGAAAATTGTAAAACACTGATGAAAGTACAAGTCTCTAAAATAAAGGCTGTAGAATTAAAAATATTACAAATAAATAATAAACCTTATTTTGAAAGTAGTGTCTTAGTGGCTAATGATTTATTGGTTAGTGCTTATTTTGATGATTATTCCAGTATGGTTCTATCGCCAAAAGATTATTACATTAAAATAAACGACATAAAAATTAGAGCAGATTCACTTAATTATGTTTTTTCAAATAGTGATACAATAAGCGGGAAAAAAATTGAAGTAATTTATCTCAATTTAAGTACTATATTTTCTCTTGACGTTTTAAAAATAGCTGAAAATAATCTGGACTTTAAAGAATTTCCAGAGACTATTTTTTATAGCGATGAAAATATTTACGATATGTTATTAAATAATTTAAAATTAGTTCTTGAATACAATAACGCTAAGCGTATTGATATTAGTAAAAAAGACTATTCTTTAAATATAATAAATAAATCTAATAATTTGGGTGAAGTACAAATAAAGTATCAAGGAAAAGATAAGTTACATCATCTTAATTATAATATTTCTATAGTAGAGAAGAATGATTATGATTTTAAGAAAACTTATTTTGGTCAATCCATAAATAAAAGTCGCAACTATATTAAAGAAAAAAAATATCATGTTAATATAGTTTCTCATAATAATGGTGGAAAAATTACAAAAGATCATGATGGAATTACTTATTACTATACAATTTTAGAACCTAAAACTGAAAACTTTCAAATTGAAGCAGAAATTGAGGTTGTTTCATTTGTATCTAATATACATAATGGGCAAGAATCGTTTGGCATAATGTTACGTGATAAGATTGGAGATTTTAAAGACAATTCTATTGTTTCTTCCAATATTATATCTTTTGGAGTATATTCTGGTAGCCCATATGAAGAGCTCTTTATTCAATTATTTTCTCGAAGTATATCGTATGACAACAAAGAAAAGTTGAAAATATTATTTAAGAAAAAATCTATATTTAATTATGAAGAAAAATCTAAATATAGGTTCTATTTTAAAAAAGATGGAGATAATTACAGTGTTAAAGCATTAAATCTTGAAACAAATTCTGATTCAGGATGGATTAGTGAATATTTACCAAACTTAATAGATAGTAGTAAAAAACAGTACCTAGGTTTTTATACTGCAAAAGAAGCAAACATAAAAGTCTCTAAAATTAGTTTAAAAACTAGTAAAGAAAGACATAATTTAAAAAAAATATTAGTTGAAGATGAAAAGAAAATAGTGAAAATCGAAAATTTCACTAAAACATTAACAAGTAAAAATATTGAAAATATTATGCTAAGTGCTAATACAAAAGGAATAATAGAGATTTATAAAGATGAAAAAAATCACAGAATATTTTTAGGTAGTTATAATTTATTTGATAATAAAATACTTAAAAAGGCTGTTGAGTTAGCTCCAGGTGAAAATCATTACTTTATAATTTTCAAACCGTCTCTAGAAGAAAACATTTTAAAATATAATCCTTTATTTATGTATATTACAATTATATTCAAGGAAATCTATGGTGACATTTTTGTAAGCCCTGTTGGAAAAGCTGATAATTTAGGAACTATTGATTCCCCTTTAGATATTTATTCTGCTATTGATTTAATAAATAAGGGAAATAAAATAATTATGGCTGGTGGTAATTATAATATGTATAAACCATTAAAAATTTTGAACAATAATAACGTATATGTAAATAATTATAAATATTTAATAGCACAAGAATTAAAGAATAGGCCAATTATCAATTTTAATAAGGAGCATGAAGGACTTTTAATTTCAGCAGATTTTTGGCATATCAAAAATATTGATATAACAAATAGTAAGGATAACAGTCAAGGAATCATTGTTGAAGGAAATAATAATATTATTGAAGGAGTTAAAACTTATTGTAATGGTGATACTGGTTTACAAATTAGTTGTATGAATGAAAATTCAGTGTTTGAAGAATGGCCATCTAATAATTTAATTTATAGTTGTGAATCATTTGATAATAGAGATTCATCTAATAGTAATGCTGATGGATTTGCAGCAAAATTAAGAGTAGGGAATGGGAATATTTTCAAACATTGTATTTCTTATAACAATATTGATGATGGTTTTGATCTTTACACTAAAATAGGTATGGGAGCGATTGGAACAGTCTTGATTGATAATTGTATCGCATATAACAATGGAAAAGTTTCGTATGATAAAGTTTCAGAAGGAGATGGAAATGGATTTAAAATGGGAGGAGAAGAAGTAGCCGTAAGGCATGTTATTAAAAATTCAATTACTTTTAATAATTATAATGCAGGTTTAACAAACAATAGTAACCCAAGTTTAGATATCATTAATGTTTTATCCTATGATAATAGAGGAAGAAACTTTATTTTAAAAACAAACAAAAAAAGTGAAGCAAATTTTAATGTGAAAAGTATCTATTCATTTAGAACCTTTAATAATATTATTTCCTCTATATCAAAAATAAGACTTAGACATATTTTTTCGAAAGATATAATAGACAAGATAATATATTTTTTAAGAAAAAAATAGAAAAATATAAAAAAAGAAATAATTTAAATATTAATGAGACTTGATATTTAATATAAAAACACTATTTCATTTTGCTTACTAGAAATTAGTTAATCTCATAAACAATTAAAATATCGTTAAAATCAAGAAATATATATTAACATCGTATATATTTAAAAGATCCTTTAAAGGTAATTAAAAGTGAGAAAGATAAGTTTTATATTTATGGTATATACAATATACATCGTTATTTTTTTTATTTTATTGCAAAATAACAATTAATTTAATATTTAATTTTTATAGTTTCATGTGTTTACTTATTTAATTTTACATTTAATCAAAATTGATCACTTGTATTAGTATAGAAAGTAAACTGATTTTTTGTTAAATTATATGTGTAAACATAGATAATAGAAAGGAAATTTGACTTGAACAATCAAAGAATTTTGTCTATATTAAATATCCTAAATGAAAATAAGTATATAAGTTCTGAAAAAGTGGCTAACATTTTAAATTTAAGTAGTAAAACTATTTTAAATGAAGTGAAAAAAATAAAACCTATTATAGAGATGAATGGTGCTATTATAATCTCTAAGACAAGTATTGGCTTAAAGTTAAAAATAGTGGATCGAAAATTATTTGAAAATTTTTATAATACTTTAAATGATTCATTAAATAAATTACCTAGAAATTCAGAAGAGCGTACCTATTATTTACTTTATTTGTTTTTAGAATCCAATATCTGGATAAAAGCTGATGACCTTGCTTCAGAATTATTTATTTCTCGATCAACTTTATCTCAAAATTTGAAAAATGTAAGAAGCATCCTTCAAAAATATAATCTTTTTTTAGAATCTAAACCAAATTTTGGATTGAAAATAAGAGGAAAAGAACTAGATATACGATCTTGTATTGAAAAAGAATATTATTTAGATGATTCTAAACAATCTAATATTGTGAGTTTATTACAAAAGGAGATTTTTGAAGAAAAGGAAAAACTAGAGTTTTTAATTGATAATGCATTTCAAAAGTTTGGATTCTCAGGTAATTATGATCAAAAATCAAGTTTAATTATTAATCTAAAAACAATAATAGATAGAGTAAAAAAAGGGGTTATAATAAAATTTAGTGATGAAGAATCTGAAGAAATTTCATATTTTTCCACTTATAAAATTGCAAATGAATTATTAAATAATATCTACCAAGAATATGATATACCAAATAATAATTTTAATAATGAGTGTATATATTTAACATTAACTCTTGCTTCTAAAAGTAGAATAGAAATAAAAAAAGATAGTAATGGTCTAATTGTTAATAATGAAATTAAAGATCTAGTTAAGAGAATGTTATTTGCTGTTAACGAATCTTATCATCTTAATTTTATAAAAGATCTTGATTTGAAATTGATGTTATCTCTTCATATTTTAAGTCTTGAATTAAGAATAAAGTATAATATGTTTTTTAAAAATCCTTTAATTGAAGATATAAAAAGAAAATTTCCTTATTCTTTTAATATTTCTGTGGTTGCAGTTAATGAAGTTAATAGGCATTATAAAACTAAGATTACAGAAGATGAAATTGGCTATTTTGCTCTTTATTTTAATTTAGCGTTAACAAAAAAAAGGCGAAACATAGAGAAAAGAAATGTATTAATTGTTGATTCTTCTGGTAGAGGGAGTGAAGCTCTTCTGTCTTTTCATTTAAAAGATAATTTCAATAAACATATAAATATAATAGATAGTTATGAACCGAATCAATTATCGAAGATAGATTTTTTAAAATATGATTATGTAGTAACGACACAACCAATTTATATGGATATTCCTATTCCTGTTTTAGAAGTTAGTGCACTTATTAGAGAAGCTGATTTAAAAGAATTAAATCATTTCTTAACAATTGACGAATATTTTTTAATAGAAGATTTTTTTGATAAAAACCTATTTTTTACTGATATAGAATTAAATTACAAAGAGGAAGTAATCTCTTTCATGGTTAACAAAATTAAGGAATATAAAAATGAGGAAATTGGAGAACTTTACCAATCAATTCTTTTAAGAGAATCTCAAACAACCACTGAATTGGATTATTTAATAGCTATACCACATCCAGTTGAGGCACAAACAAATGATACATTTGTTTCAGTTTGTATTTTAAAAACTCCCATATTATGGAAGGAAAAATATGTTCAACTTATTTTTCTAACTTCATTGGAAAAAAATTTAGAAGCAAATTTAGATACTTTTTATATAGTTATAAGTAGACTTCTAACTAATAAGGAATATGTTACTCAAATTATAAAAGAAAAGAAATTTGACTTTATGATGTACTTACTTAAGAAAATAGAAAGGGGTTCTAATGATTAGAATATTACTAATATGTAATGCTGGAATGTCTACTAGTATTTTAACTGAAATGATGAAGCAAGATTCTGAATATCAAAAACTGGGTTACATTATTTCATGTTCAAATATCATTAATATAGAGAGGAGTTTTAGTGAGTATGATATTATTCTTCTGGCTCCACAAGTTAGACATATAAAAGAACGCATAGTAAAAACAATTAAGTATTATGTTCCAATTTTAGTTATTAACAATGTTGACTATGCTACTTATAATATAAAAAATACTTTACTTCAAATAGAAAAAAGCCTTAAAGAAAAATAATAAATACTCAAAAAAACTTGCAAATAATAACTTGGAAGTTTTTTTGTTGTGAAATTTTCCTTAATGATTATAGAAATTATGGATATGGAGTAAGTATAAACAATACTATAGGATATACTTGTAACAACTACAACCTAATAAGATTTTTTAATAAAAAATTTCGATATTAAGCGCTTATATTTATTAAAGTAATTTTGGTGTAGATTGTATATTTTAGGAGGAAAACAAGTGAAAATAATGTTAGCATGTAATGCTGGTATGTCTACAAGTATTCTTGTGAATAAAATGGTAGATATTGCAGCATCTAAGGGAAAAGATTATAAAATTTGGGCAATGAATCAAACTCAAATAAAACAATATTTAGGTGATTTTGATGTTCTTTTATTAGGTCCTCAAATTCGCCATAGCTTTAAAAGAATTAATGAAATGGTGGGAGATGTTGCAAAAGTTGCAATAATCGACCCTGTAGCTTATGGAACCGCTAACGGTGAAAAAGTTATTGAACAAGCGGAGGAATTATTAAAGTGAATATATTAGATAAATTACAAGATAAACTTTTGGATCTTGCAGCACTTGTTGATGAAAACGTTTATCTTAGTTCAATTAGAGCAGCATTTACTGATTTTGTCCCATTTATTATTGTAGGATCATTTTCTACATTACTGTCTATTTTAGTTTCTGGTGATAATGGTCTTGCAAGATGGATTCCAGTACTAAAAGAATTAGCACCAGCTTTTTCTATGATTTCTTTTGTTACTATTTCTACAATGACAATTTCTATAGTATTTCTTATTGCTATGAATATAGCATCATATCAGGAAATGCCAAGGTTTATAACAGGTGTTGCTGCACTTGCTACTTATTTATTAGTAGGACCGACATCTATTAGATTTGAGGGTGCTGATGTTTCGATTTCTGGATTGGGTTCCAGTGTACTTGGTGCACAAGGTCTATTTGTTGGAATGATAATCGCAATTGTTTCAACTCAAGTTCTTCGAAAATTAATGAGTATTGAAGCAATAAAAATAAAATTACCTTCATCTGTTCCACATGGTATTGCAGTGTCCTTCAATACGTTAATTCCAATATTTATTTTATTAGTAAGCTTTGCAATTTTTGGTTATGTATTTTATCTTGCTACAGATAGTTATTTAAATACTTGGATATATAACATTGTTCAAGTACCACTGCAAATTGCTTTTCAATCGCCAATAGGTGTGATTTTAATGGCAATTGTAAATCAAGTGTTTTGGTTTTTAGGAGTACATGGAGGGATGGTTATTGAACCTATACGTGGGCCTATATCTGCAGCTGCTATTTCTGAAAATATAGCTCTATTCAACATGAATCAAGCGCCAATTAATGTTCTTACACGTGGTTTTTGGACCTCCTTTGTTGTTTTAGGTGGAGGAGGCATCACAATCTCTTTAATCTTTGCTATTTTACGTTTTTCAAAACGTGAAGATTATAGAGCTATTTCAAAATTGTCACTTTTACCTGGAATCAGTGGTATTAATGAACCAATCATTTTTGGGCTACCTCTAGTATTAAATCCAATTTTCGCAATTCCATTTATTTTTAATTCATCAATTGCCGCAACAATAGCTTTAATTGCAACAAAATTAAATTTTATAAGTCCAGGTATATTTGATGTCCCTCCGGGAATTCCTATGTTTATAAATGGATTTATTGGCTATGGATGGCAAGGTGTTGTTGTTCAAATTATAATATTTGTTGTAACTTTCTTTGTTTGGACTCCATTTGTTCTACTATCTAATAAAAATATTGAAAAAGAAAAGGATAATAGTAAATAGAATGAATAAATTTTCTAAAGAATTTTTATGGGGTGGTGCAACTGCTGCAAATCAATATGAAGGTGGTTATAACTTAGATGGAAGAGGTCTTGCGGTACACGATCTTTTAACTGGAGGTACTAAAGAAATTCCAAGAAGAATCTTTTGTAGAAACAAGGAAGGTCATGAAATAACAATAGAAATGGGTGAAGCAATTCCTTCTGGGTACAAGGGTATATTAAAAGAAGAAGAATATTATCCTAGTCATAAGGCAACTGATTTTTATCATAATTATAAAGAAGATATAGCATTAATGGATGAAATGGGTTTTAAAACATATAGATTTTCAATTTCATGGACAAGAATTTTTCCAAATGGTGATGATGAAATACCAAATGAATTAGGACTTCAATTTTATGATAATGTTGTCGATGAGCTTCTAAAATATAATATTGAGCCGTTAGTTACAATTTTACACTTTGATATGCCGTTACATTTAGCGACAAAATATGGTGGATGGATAAATCGTAAATTAATTGATTTTTATGTAAAATTTGCTGAAACATTATTTATACGTTGGAAAGATAAGGTGAAATATTGGATAACTATTAACGAACTGAATGTTTTAGGAGGATATTGGACTTTAGGGCTTTCATCAGAAAACAAAAAGGAAGGCAAACACTCAAATCAAGGTGAAATTCCTTTAGAAGATGCAGGTATTAAATTTCAATCAATTCATCATATACTCGTAGCTAGCGCTAAAGCTAATAAGATTGCAAGATCGATTAATCCAGATTTTATGTTAGGAACAATGTGTGCACTGTCAGGTATTTATCCTGCAACAAGTCATCCAGATGATGTATTTGGTGCTTATGAATTTCGTAGAAAAGCACTGATATATAGTGATGTAACATGTAGAGGGTACTATCCAAATTATACACAAGCTATCTTTGATGAATATAGTTTTAAACTTCAAGAAGATCCTGAAGATGCACAATTACTCTTAGAAAACACTTCAGATTATTTAGGCTTTTCGTATTATAGAACCACTTCATTTGATCGTTTTTCTGAAAATGTTACAACAACTGGAGGACAACAAGCTTCTCCAAATCATTATTTAGAAGCAACACCTTGGGGTTGGCCAATTGACCCTAAAGGACTTAGATTTGTATTAAATGAACTATATGATCGATACCAAAAACCACTATTTGTTGTGGAAAATGGGATGGGAAATATTGATATTATTGAAGAAGATGGACGTATTCACGATCAAGCACGTATTGATTATTTAAGGGAACATATAAAAGAAATGAGAAATGCTGTTATTATAGATAACATACCAGTTTTAGGCTATACATCTTGGGGATATATTGATATTGTTTCTGCTGGTACAGGTGAAATGGACAAACGATACGGATATATTCACGTTGATTTAGATAATAATGGAAACGGAACATTAAAGAGAACAAAAAAAGATTCGTTTTACTGGTATAAAAAAGTTATCGAGAGTGATGGAGAAATTATTTAATTGTTTTTTCAGACAATCGTAGATAATAAAATATTAGTAATAAGCTACTAAGAATGTTCAACACTAAAATTTTATTAACAGTATAATATTTTTAAAACTATTGTCGAAAGACAATGGTTTTTATGTTTAGAATGTTATTGATAATTACATATATAATAAGTATGCTTTTCCCTTTTGAAAATACAGGTATTACAAACTGAAAAATTAATACGAATATATGTATTATAAATACTGGGGGAATATTAAAATAAATATTGTTATGTAAGAAGAGTGTTATCTGTTTCTACTAGAATATTAGAAAAGCCATCAAAATCATAATGACTTGATGACTGATTTAATATCCATTTACTTAGCAACAATTTAATTATTTATATTTATAAAATATTAATTTTCTTATTATATATTTATATTTATATTTTCTTTTTCATTTGAATTTATTTCAAAATATCTTTCTTCTTTAAATTTAAATATAGATGCAATTAAATTTGAAGGGAAAACTTGGATTTTTGTATTTAATTTATAAACAGCATCATTATAAAATTGTCTAGAGAAAGCAACCTTATCTTCAGTTGTAGATAATTCTTTTTGAAGATTTAAAAAGTTCTGATTTGCTTTTAAATCAGGATAACTTTCTACTAATACAAAAAGTTTTGATAATGCATTATTTAAATATGTATCAGCTTCTAGTTGTTTTTCAGTATCGTTATTTGCACTTACATATTTATTTCTCGCAAAGACAATATCTTCTAGTGTAGATTTTTCATATTTTGAATAACCCTTAACAACTTCTACTAAGTTAGGAATCAAATCAAATCTTCTTTTAAGCTGAATATCAATTTGGCTTTTTTGATTATTAACCATATTTCTTTGTTTAACTAACCCATTATAAATCAGTATGATACCTACTAAAAGTAGTATAACCAATAATAAGATTATATAAATCATAAGTAATATTCTCCTTTGAAAAATAGTATCATAAGAGATTACTTAATACAATTGTTGGATTTTATGTCTATGCTATAATGAATAATATTAAAAGGAATATAAATGAAATTAATTAAAATACCTAAAGATAAATATGAGGATTATAGGCTTTCTGTAATTTTTGATGGATACAAATGGGATCCTCAATTTAAAGATGATAATACAATTGCAGATCATGTTTTAGTATTAACACAAAAAGAGAATCAAGAAATTGAAAATTTAGTTGTTAGCTTAGGAAAAGAAACAAAAGAAGCTGAAAAGTTTATAAATCTTAATCATAATATAATGAAAGATTTAAAATTACCGTGGAAAATGAAGAAAGTAATTAGTCTATGTAAAAACTATGATTCTAGTAAACATGTTCGTTTAATGCGCTTTGATTTTCATCCATGTACAGATGGTACTTTTATGATTAGTGAAGTAAATAGTGATGTTCCTGGAGGTTTTGCTGAATCAAGTCTTATGCCTAAGATTGCTTTACACTACTTAGAAGATAAACATTATATATATAAAAATTTTGGGGATGTTTTAATAAAACATCTTGTTAAAAAAATTAAACCTTTTGGAACAATTATGATGGTTCACTGTACCTCGTATACAGATGATAGACAAGTAATGCAATTTTTAGGAGATGAACTTGAAAAATTGGGATTTAAAATTATTTATGGTGCAGTAGATCATCTTAATTTTAAAAATAAAAAAGCATTTAGCATATTAGATAATAATAAAAAAGATATAGATGGAATTATAAGATTCAATCCTATTGAGTGGGTAGTTGATATTCAAGATAAATCTTGGCATGGCTATTTTAATACAGAAACTCCTTCATGTAATCACCCAATTGCAGTAATTACACAGTCAAAAAGATTTCCATTAATTTGGGATATACTAGAAAAAGAAGGAATTAATTTATCTACGTGGCGAAAAACTTTACCTCATACTACAGGTGTTAAAAAAGCTAAACATAAAGAAGGATATATTTATAAACCTGTATGGGGACGTGTTGGGGAAGGAATTACAATTAAAGGTGCTATTGAAAAAAAAGAATATGATAAAACAATAAAAGATGTTAAAAAACATCCAAAAAATTATATTGCTCAAAAACAATTTGAAAGTCTTGGGTTACTAGATGAAGATGGCAAAATTTATCATGTGTGTCTAGGTGCTTATTATGTTGAAGGTGAATCTGCAGGATACTACGGTAGGATTTCTAAAACAAAACGTATTGACTCACATGCAAAAGATATACCCGTATTAATTGAAGTAGGTGATACAAATGAATGATAAAGAAATATATAAATTATGGGCACCAACTTCAAAATTGTGGGTAGATTGGGTTCGCCCTGTAATTTTTATGAATATTACAAAAGCAAATAAAAGAAAGTTTAAGTTGATTGATGTCTATACAAATATACAATATGAAAATAACACAGCAATCTTTGTAGATTTATCTCAAGAAGAAAGTGTATTAGAAGGTATGAGCTATGCAAAGATGGGATATAGACCAATTGTATTATTTAACGGATCACCTACTCAAAAAAACGCTTTTTCAATAGTTGATTTAAAGCCACTTCAAGAAGTGTTGTTGTGGGCAAGCAACATTCTTCAAAACTTAAGTTTTGAAGAGGACTGTGCACCTGTATTTTTTTTAGATAGTAATCGTATTTTTCGCCATAAAATGGATGTATCAGTTTTTGATAATAGTTGGGATTTATATAGTCAAGATATTCCTACACCTGAATATTTTCTAAATCATAAAATAAATAAAATAATTGTTAGATCTTATGATATTAAAAGAGATTTAAAAAGAATTTTTTATTCATACCAAAAAAAAGGGATTGATATTTATTTGACAGATGGAATTGAAGATCCAAAAAAAATAAAGCTTAATAAGCCACCAAAAAAAGATAGATTTCACTAAAAAAGAGTCCTTGACTCTTTTATTGCAATTTTCTAATGGCCACCGCCACCGCCGCCACCACCACGACCGCTACTACCATAGCCAGCATGTCCACCACTTTTTGAGGTGTATGTTGCTGTTTTAGTAGATGATGATAATGAGCGAGAATAGTTATAGAAACTATTATTTCTGGTTACTTGTGAAGAATAGTAGAGTGTGCTATTTTGAATAACTTCTTTTGGGAATACCATTTTTAAAGCTTTAATAACTTTATGAGATATTCCAAAAGCAGTAGCATAAATTAAATATTTTTCCCAGATTACTAAATCTTTAACACCACGTTCAACCATTAAGGTTTCATTATCTAAGAATTTATATAAGCCATGCCATTTTTGGTATTCGTCTTGTCCAAATTGTGTAAGAAGTACATATTTACTAGAAACATAATATAGAAATAAACTTGTAAGTATTAAAAGAAAACCTAGAACAAAATAAGAACCAAAAGCAAGGTTCATTCTTGTATTAAATATAGATAGATTTCCAACAAACATAATTACAAAAGCAATAACTAATAAAATTATACTAAAGCTTTTTAATGTATTACTAATGCTTAGATAATTTGAATTTTGATAGTAACCTTCAGTAACACCGTATTTTTTGAGTGAATTTTCGACTCTTTTTGTGAAATCTTCAGTGTATTCATAATCTTTTTTAATACGATTTTGAAGAGAGTCTAAGGTAATTGTAGAATTTGATGCATGTCGTTTTATTAGATTTAGATATTGAGTTTCAATCGTTGATAGATTAACATCAGAATCTAGTACTTCTAGAAGCTGATTTGAAGGAGAGCTTCGCTTATTTGTATCAACCTGTGTAAGAGAAATATATCCTTTATGTATAAGACTTAATAAAGCACTTGCATAACCATCTGAATCATGAACTTTTGTATCATTTCTAAAGACTAAATTACGTACAAAATTTGGATCTGTATCACTTGGGATATCTCTAAAATAGTCGATTTCTATAGTTGGTGTGTAAAGCTTTGTCTTATTTTTTAGTATTTTTTCACTTATAAGTGCAAGTAATAGTATTCCAAAACCTAATGATGTTAAAGAGATAAACAAAGTTTTCTTTTTATTAAAATATTTTTGAGGGATTGCTTCATACTCATCTTGAGCTTTTATAATACTATTTAGCATATCATCGTAATAATAATTATTAATAGATGCGTTTCGTGTAAAAATATGTTTATCTTCATTAAAGCTAAGTAAAGCAAATTCGATATATTGGTTATAATTATCAAACTTTAAATCATCTTTATTTAAATCAAACTTGAATGTGTGATAGTTTTCATTTATGGTTTCAGATTCAATAAAATTAAATTCATGTTTATGTGTTCCATATGTATAAGCTTTATAGTTACCTTCTTTTGGCATTATATCTAAGGGTATTAAAATTTCGCCAGAAAAGTGTTTAAGATGTTCAATAGTTTCACCACTATACATTGCAAGATAAAGCTCAGATACATCATTATATCTTAAAGCCGCATTATACATTTCATATTCTATTTCATATACAATAGTATCTCTATAAATGCCATCAACATAGAAAATAAGTGATTCATAATTATAATAATTATCATAAGGTCCTTTACTGTGATACCATTTTCCAGGTCCAAGTTCTCCACTGGTATCAGTAAAGTCTTCATCATACCAATATAACTGAGGACTTTCAGGCATTTCAATAATAATACCATCATCTAAAATTTGTTTGACTGACAATACATTATAGTCTACTAAAACTCCATCATAATATGCTTCTGGAAGCTCTCTCCATAGTTCCCAAAATAAATTATCTTTGCTTGCAGCATGAATATCAAAAGTAAGTTGTTCTTTAATGATTACTTTCCCATTACTAAATTCTTCATCTATAACTTTTGCCTGATAATTTACATCTGTAATATGTACATAGTCATTACTAAATTTATTACTGTTTAAAAATAATATTAATAGTAATACTATAATACTTATTACACTTATAAGAAAGAAATTCTTAAGCCATTTTTTCATTAGATAATTTACCTCTACGATAGTGCTTTAAAAATTACTTATACTATAACATGAATCTTGAGTCAATCTTATTTTTAAACATACGTTTATCTAACTTAATTTTTTAAAATAGTATATATTATAAATAGGAGGAAAACAATTTATGACACTACTTCAAAAAGCAAACAATTTTATTTTAAATAATAAAGATAAGGTTGATAAAACTTATCGAAACAAGTTTCATCTAATGGCACCAATTGGATGGATAAATGATCCAAATGGTTTTATTTTTTATAAAGACCAATACCATTTATTTTATCAATATTATCCATTTGACAGTGTTTGGGGACCAATGTATTGGGGACATGCGGCAAGTGATGATGGTGTTAATTGGCAAGATCTACCAGTAGCTTTAGCACCTGATAAAGAATATGATAGAAATGGATGTTTTTCAGGTACAGCTTATGTGGAAGATGATATTTTATATCTTGCATATACAGGTAACACAAAAGAAAATGGAATAGAAAGACAGGTTCAATGTATAGCTAAAAGTACAGATGGAATAAATTTTGAGAAGCTTGAAGAAAACCCTGTAATAAAGGATGAACATATTGAAGGATTATGCTTAATATCAAATTTTAGAGATCCTAAACTTTTTAAAAAAGATAATATATACTATATGCTTGTTGCAACTAAAACATCTAAAAATAATGGTCAGATTTTAATTTTTACTTCAAATGATTTAATTAATTGGTCTAAGGGTAAAGTCTTTTTAGAAGGTGATGAAACACAAGGAGAAATGTGGGAATGTCCTGATGTATTTAATATTGATGGAAAAGATGTTTTAATAATGTCACCAGTAAGAATGCCTGCAGAAAATAATAATTATACTAACCATTCATCTACAATTGCATTTATTGGTCATATTGATTGGAACAATTTAAAGTTTGAAGTTGAAAACTATCATGAGATAGATAATGGGACAGATTTTTATGCACCACAAACAACACTAAATAAAAACAATGAGCAAGTAATGAGTGCATGGATGCAAATGTGGCATCGTACCCCAGTTACTCATGATTTAAACCATAAGTGGATTGGAAGTATGGTATTACCAAGAGTTTTAAATGTAAAAGGTTATCGATTAACACAAGAGCCAATTTCTAGTATTTATGATAATCTTAAGCTTGAAAAGATAAAAATATCGGATACAAATAAAATTGGTAGTGATTTAAACTATATTAGTTTTTCTGTTAATAAAGATGAATCATTTAATTTAAAACTTGTTGCTTCTTTAAATGAAGAAGTAAATTTAAGTTATGATACAAAAAAAGTTAAATTATCACGTGAAAATAGTGGATATAAGATTGTTGGTAATGAAGGAGAAGATTATACATATAGAACTTTAGAAATTAATGAAGATCTTAATTTAGAAATATTTATTGATACTAATTCAATTGAAGTATTTATTAATAATACATATACAATGACTTTCTTATTCTTTAAAAAAGAGGAACAAAGAGACTTTATTTTAAATAGAGATTTAAAAAATAAAGATATTGTGATTGGTAGATTAAAATAATAAGATATTGCAGTAACTAAAATATTAGGTAGTTGAAAAACTGTGTGTTTAATAAACTTGACACTAATTTAATAAAATACTATCTAATTTTTTAATGAGAATATATGATAAGTCAATTTTTACCGTAATTAGACTAACATTAATTGTTTGGAGTTTTATTACTTACTATGATAGATTAAGAATGAATAAGTAATGTTAGAAGAGTAAATATGGATAAAAATATAAAACAATTATTAGAGATATTAATAAATAATGAAGTTATAACTGCATCGCAGATTGCATCTATTATTCATTTAAGTGAGAAAACGGTACGAAATAGATTGAAGATATTGGATAAAGAACTCAAAGATAATGTAAAATAAATTGTATTTATAAGAATGATTTAAAAAAACTAATCTTCATACAAAAAATTTTTTAAAAATAATAACAAAAATTATTACTGAAATTTTAAGAAAAAATCGTTTGAAAATAGCAAAAAATGCATATGAAACTTTAATTATTCAAGCTTTTATTACAAGTGAACGAATAAATAAAAATTTTTTGGTAAAATATAATACTAATGAAAAAGAAGAAATATATACTCTAGTTAGTGAAAAGTATTTTAGTATTGCTAGTGAGATAGCTAATGATATATATAAAGAATTAAATATTAAATTTAGTGAAGATGAGATTCTTTATTTATCACTACATTTAAGCGGCAAAGTTGTTTCAGATTTGCAAGGTAGTCATGGAAATAAATTTGTTATTTCTAGTGAAATAGATAAGTTAGTTGTGAAAATGCTAGATGTAATTTATGAAGCTGTTAGGATTGATTTTAGAAATAATATTGAACTTAGAATGTCTCTAAACCAACATATTGTGCCTCTTGATATTCGTATGAGATATGATATACCTTTAATAAATCCAATAATTAAACAAATCAAGGAAGAATATGCATTTGTTTATACTATTGCAATAAGTGCTTGCTCAGTGTTAAGTGAATATTATAATAAGGAAGTTCCAGAAGATGAAATTGGATACATTGCAATTTTATTTGATTTAGCTATGGAAAAAAGAACAAAAAATCCAAAAAATATAATATTGTAGTAGTTTGTGCTTCTGGAAGAGGGACTTCACAATTGTTTATGTATAAGTATAAACAAGCTTTTGGGGAGGTGCAACTGCTGCCAATCAATGTGAAGGCGGCTACGATTTAGATGGTAAAGGGCTAAGCATTGCTGATACACTAACTTGCGGTGGCTTATCAAAATTCAAAGTTGAGATACCTGGAATACCAGGTAGCTATAAAGAGCAAATGAAAAAGATGAGATTAGTTACTTATGTTAATGAAGGTATAGAAGGAGCGAGTATTGCATTTAAAATGAATACATATCCTGAAAAAGGAACATCTACTATAATAAGTGATGAATATTATCCAAACCATCAAGCAATTGATTTTTACCATCATTATAAAGAAGATATTGCTTTATTTGCTGAAATGGGGTTTAAATGTTATCGAATGAGTATTGGATGGTCTAGAATTTATCCGACTGGAGAAGAAGAAATACCAAATGAATTAGGATTAAAGTTTTATGATAATGTATTTGACGAATGTTTGAAATATAATATTGAACCAATTGTAACAATGTCACATTATGAGATGCCTCTAGCATTATCAATTAAATACCAAGGATTTAGTAATAGAATTGTAATGGATTGTTTTATAAAATATGCAGAAACAATATTTGAAAGATATAAGAATAAAGTAAAATATTGGCTACCATTTAATGAAATTAATTCTGTTGTCCATAGTGGATATGTTAATGCTGGGGTATTTGCTAATAATAAGACTTTAATTGAAAGTGCAACTTATCATCAAATGTTAGCAAGTGCTAGTGTTGTTAAGATAGCACATGAAAAATATCCGAATTTTAAAATAGGTGCAATGATTGGAACTTCGCCTGCATATCCAAATAGTAGTAAACCTGAAGATAATATGGCGGCACTAAAGCGAGGACAAACAAGAGACTTGTATTATGCGTATGTTCAACTACGTGGATATATACCTGAATATAAATTAGTAGAGTTTAAAAAAGAAAATGTAATCCTTCCAATATTAGATGGTGATTTAGAGTTATTAAAAGAAGGTTGTTGTGATTTTGTGGCATTTAGTTATTATCAAACAAGTGTTGTGGCAGCAGCTGAGAAAGGAATGGAAAAGACATCTGGAAATATGGGAACATTTATCTTTAATCCTTATTTAAAGAAAAGTGAATGGGGATGGCAGGTTGATCCATTAGGATTAAGATATACCTTAAATTTACTTTATGATAGATATCACAAACCATTATTTATTGCGAAAAATGGATTAGGTGCAAAAGATGAACTAACTGAAGATAATAAAATTCATGATCCTTATCGTATTGAATACTATAAAGAGTATATTGAAGCGATAAAGGATGCAATTGTATTAGATGGAGTTGATGTATTTGGATATACTCCTTGGGGATGTATTGATTTAATAAGTTGTTCTACAGGACAAATTTCTAAACGATATGGATTTATTTATGTTGATGTAAATGATGCTGGCGAGGTAACATTAAATAGATATAAAAAAGATTCATTTGAATGGTATAAAAAAGTTATTGCATCAAATGGTGAAGATTTAGGTTAATGCTTAATAAAAGAAGTATAAAAAATATAAAATATAGAAAAAAGCCATCAATTTGATGGTTTTTTAGACTATTGACAAAAGATTTAAGAATCTTTTAATAAAAGTAAAACTATGACAAACTAAAAAAAGTAATCTCTTTTTGATTAATGCAACAAATAATACTAAGTCTAAAATATGATAAAATGTTACTTTTATTTTAAAGATATTAAGCCATGTAGCATCATTGATATTTGTATTTTTATTTTCACTTTAAACTTCATTATTGTCATAATTTGTAGACAATTATATGTTTAGTTTCATTTTGAATGGAGTAGTAGGTTTTATTATATCCTTTTTTGGACTTGTGATTGCTATTTCTATTATTATTAATGCTAATCGTATACTTTCAAGCAAAAATATTAAAAACTATGATAAAATTTACTTAAATTTAAACATTTTAATTAATATGTAATTAGTCCAATTAGAAAGGATCAGTAAAATGAAAAAAACAATTACTCCGTTTATTCCACCTATTATTTATGTAATTCTAGGAGTTTTCGCATTTATAACAGCAGATCAAGCTTTACTAGTTATGTGTAAGGTTCTAGGAGGAGTATTAGTTATTGTAGGTTTATTCTATGCAATACAATATGTAATAAAAGCGCCTTTTAAGACTTTTGCGAGTAATGGCTTTGTGGTAGGGTTTGTACTAGTACTACTAGGTGCTACCTTAATTTTAAAAGCAGAATTATTAATTCCATTTATACCGTATGCAATGGGATTTATGATTGCAGTAAATGGTATTAGATCACTACAAAATGCCATAGATGTTTGGAAACTTAAACTATCAAAACCATGGATAGTAGTCCTTATTGGGATTATAAATCTTGTTTTTGGTATTGTTATGATGGTTAATCCTGGATTAACAATTGAAATAATGATGAAAGCAGTTGGAATAGGTCTTATAGTAAGTGGTATTGCTGATTTAATAACAATACTTATTGTATTAGGGTACTCTAAAAAAGAAGAAAAGAAATCTAATGAAAATATAATTGATGTTGAAGTGAATGATTAGATTATAAAATATTATAAATAAATGATGTTATCTTTAAACTAGTAAATGCATGTTTAGATAACATCTTTTTTAATGAAGTTGCTTTTTTTAGTTTTACTGACAATAATATGATTAGGTTGATGTTGAATGTAAAATATAGAAGTGGGTGACATATGTTTTTAGATAAATTAGAGGAACAAGTAGGGTTTTCAAATGTTGAAAAAATTATTGCTGAATATATCTTGAAAAATCCTTTTGAAATTAGAAATTTAACAGCCAAGGAGCTAGCTAAAGTCACTTATACTAGTAAAGCTTCTATTTTTAGATTTTGTAAAAAAATTGGAGCTAATGGATTTGATAAATTTAAGCTTCAAATTGAAATTGAAGCTAACGAGAGATACCGTTTAAAAAAACTTCTAGAACAAGAACCAATTAAAAAATATAGTAATTTAAATGAAATCATGAAGGTTATACCTTTAATTTATGATACTTCTGTAAATGAGACAAGAATGAAGATAGATAGAACAACTCTAAGTAATGTTGTTGATAAACTTCATAATGCTGATGTAATAGATATTTATTGTGGAGGAATTACATATGGTATTGCAGAGTCAGCAAAATTTAAATTTTTGACTCTTGGATTAATTTGTAATGTCCATACAGGAATAAATGAGCATTATATTATGTCTAATAGAAAGAAAAAAACAGTAGCTATAGTATTAAGCTTTACAGGTGGTAGTCTAACAATGAAAAGAGTAGCCAAATATTTAGAAGTAAATAAAATATATGTAATAGGGATTGGTGGTTTAGAATCAAATGCTGTTAAAGAAGTGTGTAATGATTATTTTGAGATTTATAATAAGCAATTAATACTTAGTATGGAATTTATAAATCCATATATTTCAATGCAATATATATTTGATATAATTTTTTCTGCATTAATGGTGAAAAATTATGATGAAAATTTAAAGCATTCTCTTGATGTTATAAATAATAGATTTACAAAAATAGAAAAAATTTTAAAATGATACTATCGGTCCTAAATCATGTTAAAATCTCAATATTTAAATCCTTTATGTTATATTAATATCGTTAAGTAAGCGCATACTAAACAACGTTAAGGAGGTATTAACATGAATAATAAAAAACTTGCTGAAGAAATTTTAAATTTAGTTGGCGGCAAAGAAAATATATCAAATATAACCCACTGTGTAACTCGTTTAAGATTGACATTAAACGATAATACAAAAATTAAAGAAGACGAAATCAAAAAATTAAAAGGCGTTTTAGGAACGCAAACAGTTGGAAGCCAATATCAAATTATTCTAGGGGGTATTGTTATACCAGTTTTTGAGGAAATCTCAGAATTAACAAGTGGAGCAGAAAAGAAACAATCTAATGCTGTAAAAAGCGAAAATAAAGAAGGAATTGTTACTAAGTTCTTAGATACATTATCAGGTATTTTTGTTCCTGTTATTCCTGCTATTATTGGAGCAGGTCTACTTAAAGCGATTTTATTAGGATTAATGTTTCAAGGCTTAGTTAATCCAGAAAGTGAATTATTTTCTATACTAAATATTTTTTCTGATGCAGGATTCTATTTCTTACCTATATTACTTGCGGTAAGTGCATCAAACAAATTTAAAACTAATCCTTATATAGGAGCTACTATTGCTGGTATTTTGATTCATCCTCAACTTATTTCTCTTATGGGAGAAAGTAAATCTTTGAATTTTTTAGGCATTCCATTTACTAGCGTTAGCTATGGTGGATCTGTAATACCTATTGTTTTAGGTATACTATTTATGTCTTATGTTGAAAAAGGATTGAATAAAGTAATTTTAAAAATATTAAAAACAATTTTACTTCCTCTTTTAACTCTTCTTATAACAGCTCCAGTTATTTTAGCTGTAATTGGGCCAGTTGGTCAGATGGTAGGAAATGCAATTGGAAACGGTTTTATAAAATTATATATGTCACCACTTAGTTGGTTAGCTGGTGGAATATTTGGTGCACTTTTCCCGTATTTAGTTATGGTAGGAATGCACAATGGATTTGCACCAATAATGATACAAACATTATCTACTTACGGTGTTGATTATATTATGGGGTTAAATACATCTTCAAACTCTGCACAAGCAGGGGCAACATTTGCGGTTTTTCTAAAAACAAAAAATATAGAATTTAAATCACTTTCAGGAATGGCTGCATTTAATGCGATTCTTGGAATTACAGAGCCTGCTTTATATGGAGTTACTTCACGTCTAAAAAAACCATTACTAGCTGTTTCATTAGGTGGTGCAGTAGGGGGAATGATTTCTGGATTCTTTAGAGTTGAAGCATTAGGGATGGCAACGGGGCCAATTATAGGAATTCCTTTGTTTATTGGACCAACTTTCAAGTATTTTGTTTTAGCAAGTATTGTTTCATTTATTGTCGGTTTTGTTGCAACAATTGTAATTGGATTTGATGATATACCTGAAAACGTATAATAATTTATAAAAAACTTGGTTCTAGTTAAATAATAGGAGGAAACAATGAAAAAAGAAGAAAAAAAACAATATCCATCAGACTTTCTTTGGGGTGGCGCACTAGCTGCGAGCCAATGTGAAGGTGCAACCTTAGAAGATGGAAAAAAATGGACAACAGCAGATGCGATGCCTTATGGAGTATTTAGTGATATTGTAATACCACCATTAGAGACATATTTAAAAAAAGATGCAATTGATTTTTATCATAGATATAAAGAAGACATTGCTTTATTTGCTGAAATGGGTTTTAAAATGTTAAGAATCTCATTGTCTTGGGCAAGAATATTTCCAAATGGTGATGAAGATAAACCTAATGAAAAAGGATTGCAATTTTATGATAATCTTATTGATGAATTATTGGCTAATAATATTGAGCCAATGATTACATTAGTTCATTTTGAAATTCCTCTTCATTTAGCAATTGAATATGGTGGATGGACTAATCGAAAAATGATAGATTTTTATGAAAAATTTGTTACAACTTTATATAAACGGTATAAAGATAAAGTGAAGTATTGGCTTACATTTAATGAAATTAATGTTGTATTAGATGCACCATTTAATGGTGCAGGCATTCAAGCAAAACCAGATGAAGTGGATAAACAAGTATTATATCAAGCAATACATCATCAATTTGTTGCTAGTGGTTTAGCAGTAAAAATTGGTCATGAAATAAATCCAGATTTTATGATTGGTTGTATGGTAGCAAACAGTCCATATTATCCTTTAACTCCAAGTCCTGAAGATGTATGGGCTGCATTTGAAAGAGATAGAGAAACTTTATTTTTTGCAGATGTTCATGCACGTGGTAAATATCCTGGTTATATACAAAGATATTTTAAAGAAAATGGGATAACACTTGATATAAAAGATGGTGATTTAGAGCTAATGAAAAATACAGTAGACTATATTTCATTTAGTTATTATATGTCTTATTGTGCAACTGCAGATAAAAATGTTAAGACTGAAATAGGAAATATAAAGAGTACAGTTAAAAATCCTCATCTTCAAACATCAGACTGGGGATGGCAAATTGATCCAAAAGGTCTTCGCTATGTTCTTAATAAATTCTATGATAGATATCAATTACCACTTTTTATTGTAGAAAATGGACTAGGTGCAAAAGATGACTTAGTATTAGATGAAAGTGGAAATTATACTGTTGAAGATGATTATAGAATTGAATATTTAAAGAGTCATTTACAGGAAGCATATGAAGCCATACAAGATGGTGTGAAATTACTTGGTTACACTTCATGGGGACCTATAGATATAGTTAGTAATACTTTTTCAAAAATGGCAAAAAGATATGGATATATTTATGTTGATAAAAATAATGATGGAACAGGAACTTTAAATCGTTATAGAAAGAAAAGTTTCTACTGGTATAAAGAAGTAATTGAAACTAATGGAAATAGCCTTTTCGAAGATAAATAAAAAAATAGGAGGTATTATATGAATAAAACAATTATATTAGAATTACCACGTTGGCAAGGTGGAAATAATATAGATTATCAACTAGGGTCAAGAATATTATCGTGCATAATACCAATAAATGATACTTTTGAGAAAGTAACAATAGATGTTAATACTACAAATGTAAATTTATGCCTAGTTGATGGTATAAAGGGCGGTGATGAGCTTTTAAGACAATCACAAAATATAGATAATATTTTAAAGCGAAAAAAGCCTGATAGTATTATTGTATTAGGTGGAGATTGTTCAGTATCGCAAGTTCCATTTGAATATTTGAAATCAGTTTATAAAGGTAAATTAGGACTGATATGGCTTGATGCACATCCAGATGTTGCAAATGTATCAAACTCTGAGCATTTACATGAAATGGTGCTTGCAAATTTATTGGGTGAAAACAAAAATAGTGAACTGACAAATGTAAAAAGTAGTTTTAAACCTAGTGAAGTATTGATGGTTGGTTTAATTGAAGAAGAACTAAGAGAAAAAGATAAACTTTGTTTAGATTTGAAACTAAAATCTATAACTACAAATACTTTGTTAAATAATAAAGAAGTTGTTTCAGATTGGATAGAAAAAAATGGATTTGAATATATGGCTATACATTTAGATTTAGATGTTTTAGATCCAAGAGATTTTAGATCTATTTTACCAGCAAAACCTCATTATAATGTTGAAGATTTCCAAGCTGCAGTAGGAACAATGACTCTAGAAACGTTAAGTGAATTATTTACTGAAATATCTAAGCATTCTAAAGTTGTGGGATTAAGTATTGCAGAACATATGCCTTGGGATATGCTTTTGCTAAAAAGAACTCTTTCAAAGCTTTCAATTTTTGAAGAGTAAACTATCTTTATTTAATAATATAATTGTTTTTTAAAACTTATTATTTATATTTTAATTACTTTTTAAATAAGGAGGAAGCATGTTTAAATTTATAAAAAATGATGGGAGATGGGTTTGCGATAGATCCAACTGACGAAAAAATATATGCACCTGTAGATGGAGAAATAACTGTTGTTTTTCCAACCCTCCACGCTTATGGAATAAAGACAAGTTCAAATAAAGAAGTTCTTCTTCATTTAGGAATTGATACTGTAGAACTAGATGGAAAAGGTTTTGAATCATTTGTAAAAGTAGGACAGAAAGTGAAAAAAGGAGATTTAATAGCTAAATTAAATTTAGATTTAATAAAAAATCATAACTTTTCAGCTGTATCTATGTGTATTATAACTAGTGGAGAAACTCTTAGTTTTGAAAAGATTTCTGAAGAGGTTAATAAAGATACAAAAATTGCATCTATAAATTAAAATAATATTATTAAATTTGTTTTAGTAATCATTTTCTAATAACTTTTACTAGGTGAAATAAGATTATATAAGTAGTAGCTAAATTATGTAGTTGCTACTTTCTTAGTATTTTGAATATACTTTTATAGGAAAAATTATATAAAATTAGAACTTTATATTACCGCAATTATAAAATGTCTTTATAATTGCAATGTTATTAAAAGAAAGTAGTTTAATATAACTTAACTCTAGTATTCTTAATAGTTTCTTTAAGGTTCATATACTTTCATGGTATTATTTGATTATCAATAGAGTATGACGAAAAAATAGAAAGGAGAAAATAAAAATGAAAAAGATATCGTCAGCTTTAATATTCTTATTAATAATATGTATGCTTTTAGCTTGTGGAAAAAAAGATTCAGAAAATAATATCAATGATTCAAATAATGTAAGTGCTACAGCTAATACACAATCGGCAATGAAAGTTGATCTTACTAAAGAAGAAAATGTGTATGTAATAATTGAAGATGTAAAATATTACCTTTCTGATAAATATACAGTACAAGACTTTGTGGATGCTGGTTATTTAATTGATGAAAGACTTGATTTAAATGGGATTTATGACAGAAGTGATGATTTCTATGGTGATGCATCCTTTTACGTAAAAATGAGTAAAGAAGGAGAGCATTATCCGTTATTCCAAGTTGAGCTTGATATTGGTTTTGATAAAAAGATACTTAAGGATATAGTCGTTTCGGGTATTGAACTTAATCTTAGATCTGGTTATTCTGAGGGTACAGGTGTTATGGGAGATTTGAAATATAAATCTTCTATTGATGAAGTTAGGGATGTATTTGGAGAACCTTCAACTTCAAATAATATTATGCTAATGTATACTACTAATTTATCTGTTGGAGGATATTATCGCTTTGATTTTGATAGTGTGGATCATTATCTAACTGCTGTTAAAGTTATGTGGTTTGATGATTAATACAGTGAACAGGATTTGGCATAAAAAATAATTGTATATGATATTTAAAATAGTTTAAAAGATTGCTAAAAGCTATATGGACTTAAAAAACACTCTAATAAAGGAGTGTTTTTCATACGAATATTAAGAAATTTTAGCTAGATAAAAATTTAAATTTGTTATTATGATATTAAGGAGATTGCAAAAAAGGATAATATTTATACAAATATAGATATTTTAGTAAATTATGGATTGTTTTAATATTTAGATAGTAAGGGAGGAACATTATGGAAAAAATAATGTCGATATTAGAAAAGTATTTGACTCCATTAGCAGCAAAGATGCAAGCTAATAAAATATTGTCAGCAATATCTAAGGGATTGATGATGACAATGCCAATATTAATTGTTGGTTCGTTAGCAACGCTACTTTCTAGCGTTCAAATTACTGCTTATCAAACATTTATTACAGAAAGCGGTATTAAGGGGATATTAGATGTAATAGCAGATTTTACAACAAATAGTTTAGCCTTATATTCTGTTTTCACCATTGCTTATTCATTTGTTAAAAATGAAACAAAAGATAATGGGATATCTGCAGGGTTATTGAGTATTGTTTCGTTTTTAACTCTAACGCCACAATTAATTATTGAAGAAACAGGTGCAAAGGCTATTGGTATGGAATGGCTTGGGGCAAAAGGTTTATTTACAGCAATGTTTGTTTCAATAGTTGTATCTTTGATTTATAAATTCTTCTTAGAAAGGGATATAGTAATAAAAATGCCTGATGGAGTTCCACAATTTGTTGTTGACTCTTTTACAGGAATTATTCCAACAGTTGTAATAGTAGCAATATTTGGTGCTATCGCTATGATATTTAAAATGACAGATTACGGTTCAATTCATAGTTTAATATATGCTTTAATTCAAAAGCCTTTATCAGGATTAGGAACTACCTTATCTGCAGTTATTATTATTTATATTTTAGAAGGCTTAGTATGGTTTGTAGGTATACATGCTATTGCAGTAGCGATTGTAGTTCTACCAATTTGGCTAGCAGCTGGTGCAGAAAATTTAGCTGGAGCAAGTAACATTGTAACTTGGGGTTGGGTTAATACATTTGCTGGGGTTGGTGGTGCAGGAGGAACATTAGGTTTAATATTATTGTTCTTATGGAAAGCAAAAAGTGAGAAAAACAAGTCAATTGGAAAACTTAGTGTTATACCATCATTATTCAATATTAATGAACCAGTTGTATTTGGAGTACCGATAGTATTAAATCCATATTTCTTAATACCATTTGTGTTCACGCCAGTAATTAGTTTAATTTTAGCTTATGCTTTTACAACGATAGGAATACTGCCTATTACATCTGGAATTTCTGTGCCAGCAGGAACACCAATAATTATCTCAGGATATTTAACAGCTGGATGGAGAGGTTCATTGTTTCAACTATTTCTAATACCACTAGGTATATTATTATACTATCCGTTCTTTAAAGTGTATGATAAAGCTAGTGTTGAACAAGAAGAAATAGATTCATAAAACCCAAATGTTTTTGGGTTTTAATTTTATCCTTAAATACCTAATATGATAAAATTTGATTTAAGGAGTGAGTAATATGTTAAAAAAATCAATAGAGGATAAATTATTTGAATTAACAACAGAGGAATTAAAGATTTTAGAAAAAAAGGAAGTAGATTTTTCATTATATTCTTCTGGTCATAATAATATTGTAGATATTGAAAATTTTATTAGTGCTAATGACCTTATTGCAATTAGAAAACACACAAGATTTATTGATTTTCCTACACACACTCACAATTTTGTTGAAATTCAGTATGTGTATAGTGGTAGTATTACACAATATTGTAATGATAAAGAAATTACTTTGGAATCTGGACAAATATTATTTTTTAATCAAAAAGTTTCTCATAGAGTTTTAAAAGTAAATAAGGATGATATTGGAATAAACTTGCTTATCAAACCAGAATTTTTTAATTATTTATTTACTTTAACTAAAACTGATAATAGTCTGTTTAAATTCTTGTTAGGAACAATATATAAAGAAGAAGCAAATTCACAATTTCTATATTTTAAAGTATCTCAAATAAGAGCAATTCAAGAATCAATGGCTGAATTGATTACTGAATTATATGAGCCAACTATTAATAAAGAAATTCATGAGGTACTAATTAAATTAAATGTCGCAAAATTATTCATTTTGTTAATTAAGCATATAGATACTCTAGAAATTACCTCAGTAGATGTTTATGAAGCTAAAACAATTTATAAAATAATAAATTATATAGAAAATAATTATATAGATGGTACATTAAAAGATTTATCATTAGTATTATCATTGCCAGATTATAGAATATCTAAATTAATTAAGGCCAATACTGGAAAAAATTTTATGGAATTAATTCAAATAAAAAGATTACAAAGAGCTGAACATCTTTTAATGAATACAAATTTACCTATTATAGAAATAGCGTACGAAGTAGGCTATGAAAATTTAACATATTTTTATAAAATATTTAAAAAACAGTATTCATTAACTCCAACAAATTATAAAAAAATGAAGGAGGATTCAAATGTTAATTAATGAAATATTAAATAATAAATTTGATAATCATATTTTCCCTCTTTACTGGATAAAAGGTGAAGATTTTAAAACGATTGAAATAACATTAGACAAAATGATAGAAGCACATATTTACTCTTTTATAGTAGAGTCAAGAACTCATCCACAATATTTAGAAGATAAATGGTTTGTAGATATTAAGTTTATTGCTGATGAAGCAAAAAAAAGAAATATGAAGTTTTGGTTATTTGATGATAATCATTTTCCTACTGGTTCTATAAATGATGCTTTAAAAGAGGAGAGGCCAGATCTTAGAAAAGAAGTTTTGAAATTTATAAGATTTGAAGTATTAGGACCTTTAAATAATATTAAATATAGTACAGAAGTATTCTGGGATAAAACTTCTAAATTTCATTCTATAGTTGCAGTACAAGAAGATAAAACAATAAATTTGACTAATTATGTAAAAGATAAAGAAGTATATTTTGATTTACCAAGTGGTAAGTGGGATATTTATTTAATCTATACAAGCAGAGAAACCGATTTTCATAAATATCATATCAATATGGTAGATAAAGATTCATGTGATTTTCTAATTGAAAGAATATATGAAGAACACTACAAACAACTAAAAGAATACTTTGGTAATACACTTTTAGGATTCTTCAGTGATGAACCAGGTTTCCAAAATGAAAAAGGAAATAAAAGTGATAGTAAAATTGGTAAGGAAATGCCACTACCTTGGAGTATTTATGTTGAAGAAAAAATGATTTCTAAATTTGGAGAAAATTATGTTGAAGTATTGCCTTCTCTATGGAAAAAAAGAAATAATTCTTCAAATGTTAGAGTTGAATATATGAATATAGTTACAGATTTATATTTGGAATTTTTTGATAATAGAATTGGAACTTGGTGCCGTGATAGAGGAATTATGCATTTAGGGCACATAATAGAGGATAGAGATTCTCATGCAAGGTTAGGACCTGGAGTTGGACACTTTTTCAAATCAATGTTAGGACAAGATATGTCAGGAATTGATATAGTGTTAAATCAAATCCAACCTGGCTTAGATGATGGGAAACATACATATTTTAGAGGGGAATGGGATAATGCTTTCTTTCATTATACTCTTGTAAAATTAGGTACTTCTTTAGCAAGAATACATCCGCTAAAACAAGGGAGAACTATGGCTGAAGTCTTTGGAGCTTTTGGCTGGCATGAAGGAACAAAACTAATGAAATGGATTGTAGATCATTTCTTAGTGAGAGGAGTTAATTATTTTGTACCTCATGCATTTAGTATGGATACTTTTCCAGATCCAGATTGTCCACCTCATTTTTATGCTCATGGTAATGATCCTTTCTTTGAATATTTTAAAGAATTAATGTTATATACACAAAAAGTATCAAGCTTATTTTCAAACGGTAAATATAGTCCAAAAGTAGCACTTTTATATCACGCTGAAAGTGAGTGGTCAGGTGAATATATGGATATAACTTTACCTTCAAAATATTTAACACAAAACATGGTTGGATATGATATTATTCCTCAAGATGTATTTAAAGCCAATAATCCTTATAATACAGATTTAAGTAACTCATTAAATGTTAATGATAATGAATATGATGTTTTAGTAATACCTTATTCTGAATATATCAGTAAAGAATTAATGGAATTTATTAATCAAGATAAGGTAAAGGTAATATTTATAAATGATACACCTAGTGGGCTATATAATGATTCTAGTAATCTTATCTTAAACAATTATGAGGTAATGAATGAAAAAGAATTTGATGATTATTTATTTAATAATAATGAATTAAGAGGATTTGAAATAAATGAAAGATATGATTATCTTCGTTATTATAAATATTCAAAAAATGATGAAACATACCACATGTTTTTCAATGAACATCCTTACAATAATGTTGTAGTTGATAATTTAATTCTAAAAGCAAATTATGAACTTAATATACTCACAAACTATATTAATAAATGGGAAAATAGGTTAATTTTAGCACCATATGAATCTAAAATCCTTGTAGAAACTTCTAAGAATATTGAAACAAACCAAAAAGATTATAAATTTTTGAAAAATCTTGATTTTAAATTTAATGTATCTTACTCTTATCCAACAAATTATCCAAATTTTGAAACGTGCAATATTGTAAATCAGCCAATTGACTTAACTAAAGAATTATATAAGGGAAAGTCTGGAATATTTAAATATACAAAAGAAATGAAGTTTCCTAGCGATTCAGTATTAATTGAGTTAGGAAATGTATCTGAAGCAGTTTCAATTATATTAGATGGAAAAGTTATGGGAAGAAGACTTGTTCCGCCATATAATTTTAAATTAGAGAATCTAGATATTAATAAGACATATGAATTAGAATTTGAAGTATCTAATACTTTAAATCATCAATATGAAGATATTTTGTCATTCTGTGAACCTATGCAACCTACAGGTTTACTATCAGAAATTATAATTAGATATTAGAGTAAAAAATATGAAATATTATTTAGCGATAGATATAGGTGCCTCTAGTGGCAGGCACCTAATATCTTATTTTAAAGATGGAAAAATATGTCAAAAAGAAGTATATAGATTTAAAAATGAAATAATAGAAAAAAATGATTCTTATTATTGGGATATTAATAAATTGTTTTTTAATGTTTTAGAAGGATTAAAACAATGTAAAACTCAAAATTATATTCCTTGTTGTATAGGCATAGATACTTGGGCAGTAGATTATGTGTTGTTAGATAAAAATGAGGAATTAGTCAGAGATGTATTTTCTTATCGTGATAAAAGAACAGAAAATATTATTGAAGAAGTTCATAGAAAAATTAGCTTTGAAAAATTATATAAAAAAACTGGAATTCAATTTCAAAACTTTAATTCTTTTTATCAACTTTTTAGTGAAAGTGAATATGTAAAAGAAAAGTCTTGTCATTTTTTAATGATTCCTGATTATTTAAATTATAAATTAACAAATGTAATGAAAAATGAATATACAAACTTTACTTCTACTCAATTATTAAATCTTGAAAGTGGAAAAGTTGATGAAGAATTAAAAAATATAATTGGTTTTAAAGAAGATATATTTAAGGAAATAATTATGCCTAAGCAATTAATAGGAACTATTACTGAAGAAATAAAAGATTATGTAGGATTTGATGCAGAAGTAATATCTGTTGCAAGTCATGATACAGCAAGTGCTTTTATTTCAAGAATAAAAGAAGATTCAATCATATTAAGTTCAGGAACTTGGTCATTAATAGGTATTACTAGTGATGTTCCAATAATTAGTGAAGAAGCTTTAAACGCAAATTTTACTAATGAAGGTGGATTTAATAAAGAATACAGATTTTTAAAAAATGTTTCTGGATTATGGCTAATTCAGGAAGTTTCTAGAAATTTAGACTATAAATATAGCTATGGTGAATTAGCAAAATTTGCATATGAATCAAATTATAATGAAATTTTTGATGTAACTAATGAAATGTTTTTAAAACCGAAAAATATGATAGATACAATTAATACATATTTTGTAAATAAAGGAAAAAATCCACCTAAAAACATTAAAGATATATCAAGAACTGTATTTAGATCTTTAGCAAATAGTTATAAAACAGCTATTGAGGAAATAGAAAAAATATCAAATAAGAAATACAAATATATAAATATTATGGGTGGAGGTAGTCAAAATCAATTTTTAAATTATGAAATTGAAAAAGTCACAAATAAAAAAGTGATTTTAAATCCTATAGAAGCAACTTCACTGGGAAATATTGCAGTACAAATGTTATATAGTAATGAAATAAATAATTTAAAAGAATACAGAAAGTATCTTAAAGAGATAGTATAGGAGGAAAAAATGATAGAAAGAAGATTTAAAGAATCAAAAAGTATTTATGAACAATACGGTATTAACGTAGAAAATGCATTAAAAAAGCTAGATGAATTTTCAATATCAATTCATTGCTGGCAGGGTGATGATGTTCTAGGATTTGATGGTTCAAGCTCATTATCAGGAGGGATTCAAGCTACTGGTAATTATCCGGGCAGAGCAAGAAACGCACAAGAGTTAATGAATGATATTGATAAGGTACTTTCATTAATACCTGGTAAACATAGGCTAAATTTACACGCAAGTTATGCTGTTTTTGATGAAGGAGAATGGGTTGATCGTGATAAACTTGAGCCAAAACACTTTAAAAAATGGGTGGATTTTGCAAAAGATAGAGGATTAGGAATAGATTTTAACCCAACGTTATTTTCACACGATAAAGCTATTGACTTTACATTAACATCAGAAGATAAAGAAATAAGAAAATTTTGGATTGATCATTGTAAAGCATGCGTGAAAATAAGTGAATACTTTGCAAAAGAATTAAATACATATTCTCTTTTAAACATATGGATTCCAGATGGTTTAAAGGATGTTCCAGCTAGCAGATTTATTAATAGAAAAAGATTTAAGGAATCGTTAGATGAAATAATACATATGGAATATAACAAAGATAAAGTTTATATTTCTATAGAATCAAAGGTTTTTGGAATTGGTCTAGAGTCTTATACTGTAGGTTCAAGTGAATTTGTACAAAGCTATACTGCAAAAAATAATATATTGCCTTTACTTGACAATGGACATTATCATCCAACAGAACTTGTTTCAGATAAAATAAGTACAATGTTACTATTTCATGAAAAAATAGCACTTCATGTAACAAGACCAGTTAGATGGGATAGTGACCATGTAGTTTTATTTGATGATGAAACAAAAGAAATTATGAAAGAAATTGTGAATAATGATGCAATGGATAGGGTTCTTGTAGGATTAGATTTTTTTGATGCTTCAATTAATAGAATAAGTGCTTGGGTTATAGGGATAAGAAATGCTCAAAAAGCAATGCTTTATTCATTATTATTGCCACATGATAGCTTGAATAAATTACAGGAAGAAAAAAATTATACAAAATTAATGGCAATACTAGAAGAGATTAAAACACTTCCTTTTTATGATATTTGGAATTATTATTTAAAACAAAATAATTTAAATATAGATATGGATTGGTATAAAGATGTTATTGATTATGAAGAGAAAGAATTAGCGAAAAGAGGATAAAACTATGAATGTAAAATTTATTGATGATTTTATTAATATGTGTATTAGTGGAAGTAATTTAGGATGGCATGAACGTAATGGTGGAAACTTAAGTTATAGAATAAAGGATTCTGAAATAGAAGAGATAAAAGAATCATTAACTGATAATAACAATTGGATTAATTTAGATATTAATGCAAAAAATCTTGCAAATGAATACTTTCTTGTAACAGGTTCCGGGAAATATTTCATGAATATAAATAAAAATATGGAAGAAAATATTGGGATTATTAAACTTGATGAAAATGGAGAATCTTATAAAGTAGTATGGGGATTTGAAAATAATGGAACTCCTACAAGTGAGCTTCCTTCACATTTATTAAATCATTCTGTGAAAAAAGAAAAAACTAATGGATTACATAGAGTTATATATCATGCTCATACAACAAATATAATAGCATTAACATTTGTATTACCATTAGAAGATAAGATTTTTTCAAGAAAGCTATGGGAAATGGCTACTGAATGTCCAGTAGTATTCCCACAAGGGGTCGGAGTATTGCCTTGGATGATTCCTGGTGGAAAAGAAATTGCAAAAAAATCTTCGGAATTGATGGAAAAATATAATGCGGTAATTTGGGCTCATCATGGCTTATTTAGCTCAGGTGAAGGTTTTGAAGATACCTTTGGTTTAGCTCATACAATTGAAAAAGCTGCTGAGGTTTTAGTTAAGGTTTTATCCATTAGTAACAAGACACTAAATACAATTTCTAAAGAGTCATTATTATCTTTAGAAAACCCATTTAATATAGAATTAAATAAAAATATGTTGGATTAGAAGGAGATAACTATGAGCTTTTCAAAAGATTTTTTATGGGGTGGTGCAACTTCTGCAAATCAAATAGAAGGTGCTTGGAATATAGATGGTAAAAAGGCTAGTGTTGCTGATCATACTAGAGGAGGTTCTTTAAAAGTAAAAAGAGAATTTGATTATATTTTAAAAGAGAGTTGTTATTATCCATCACATATGGCTATAGATTTTTATAATCATTATGAGGAAGATATTGCATTATTTGCTGAAATGGGATTTAAAGTATTTAGAATGTCTATTGCATGGAGCCGTATATTTCCACATGGTGATGAAATTAATCCAAATGAAAAAGGACTAGAATTTTATGATAAAATTTTTGATTTATGTCATAAATATAATATAGAGCCTCTTGTTACTTTAAGTCACTTTGAAATTCCAATAGGTATTGTAAAAGATTATCAAGGGTTTAGTGATAGAAGGGTGATTGATTTTTTTGTCAATTATGCAAAAACGGTAATGTTTTATTATAAAGATAAAGTGAAGTACTGGTTAACATTTAATGAAATAAACTTTGGATTAATACCGTTAGGGTCTTTATTAACTCTTGGAATTTATGATAAAAATCTTGAAATAGAAACACATGAAAAAACAGTGAGGAAATTCCAATCATTACATCATGTTTTAGTTGCAAGTGCTAAAGCTGTAATTGAAGGAAAGAAAATTAATCCAGATTTTAAAATAGGGAATATGATAGCACATTTAACTTATTATCCATTAACACCAAACCCAGATGACTTATTATTAACTCAAGAATTTGATTCCTTTATGAACAATTATTGTGGAGATGTTCAAGTGTTTGGCAAATATAGTAAAACTTCATTAAATTATTTAAATAAGTTAAATATAAAAATAGATATAACAGAAGAAGATGAAGAAATACTTAAGAATGGAACTGTCGATTTTTATAGTTTTTCATATTATATGACAAATTGTGTTACACATGAAAAAGGTCATGAAAAAACTTTAGGTAATCTTTTAGGTGGAGTAAAAAATCCTTATTTACAATCATCAGAATGGGAGTGGCAAATAGATCCAAAAGGATTAAGATATACCCTAAATAAATTGTATGATCGCTATGAAATACCTTTGATGATAGTAGAAAATGGATTAGGAGCGAAAGATATTCTTGAAAATAATACAGTAGAGGATGATTATAGAATTGATTATTTAAGACAGCATATAAAACAAATTGAAATAGCTTTAAATGATGGAGTAGAGGTATTAGGATATACTTCATGGTCTCCAATAGATTCTATTTCTGCTGGAACCGGGGAAATGGATAAACGATATGGGTTTATATATGTTGATAAGGATAATCAAGGTGAAGGAACATTAAAAAGATATAAGAAAAAATCATTTTATTGGTATAAAAAAGTTATTGAATCAAATGGGGAGGATTTAAATTAGTATTTAAATAAGCAGTGGTCTTTTTTAATAGGCTACTGTTTTTAATGCTAAAATTGATATATTTTATTATAATTTTATTAAAAAAATGTGTTATATATAAATAAAACTATTATAATTTTAACTAATCATAAATTCATAGTGCTTCTTGTTGACTTTATATTTTTTAAGTGATACTATAATTAAGCATTCGATGGGGAATATCACGGGCCTGTAGCTCAGGTGGTTAGAGCGCACCCCTGATAAGGGTGAGGTCGCTGGTTCAAATCCATTCAGGCCCACCATCGAATTAATATACAAAATGGGGCCTTAGCTCAGCTGGGAGAGCACCTGCCTTGCACGCAGGGGGTCAGGAGTTCAATCCTCCTAGGCTCCACCATTTATAAATAATAGCCTATTGGGCTTTTTTTTTGCTTTATTACTTTTCAATTGATAAACATGTATGATTAATATACGTGGAGGTAAATATGAAAATAATAAAAGATAAAATGATATTTAGTTTTAATAATAATAATCCTTATGTAGAAAAAGTAAAAGATGGAGAAACTGTAATATTTGAAACAAGAGATTGTTTTAATAATCAATTAACAAGTGATGATTCTTCTATTGGTACTCTTGATTGGGATTGTATTAATCCTGCAACTGGGCCTGTCTACGTTGAAAATGCTACTGTAAATGACACTTTAAAAATAGAAATTCTAAAAATTGAATTAGGAAATATAGGTGTAATGTGCGCTTTGCCAGATATGGGTGTTTTAGGAAGTAAAATTAAAGAAGAATCCATAAAAAGAATAAAAGTAGAAAATGAAAAAGTTTATTTTA
>JAAZCQ010000027.1 GCA_012513225.1 Erysipelotrichaceae bacterium | reverse complement strand
GGATTATGGCAGAACATTCTAAATTTATAAGAGGATTATTAGATCCTTCTGAAGAAGAATTGTTTAGTATTGCCGATGAATTTGGTAGTGAGTTTGATAGGTTAACAAAGAAAGCTTTAGATGCCATAAACAATAGAATACCAGCAGAAAAAGTTACTCAGGAAAGCCTTAGAGCTACAAAGGCAATAAGAAAGTTCAAGGCTCAAGCTACAGAAGGAATATTAGATTGTAATATAAGATCTATTATAATTCCATTATTAGGAGATCATACATTGCGTGAGGCAAATCACTACTTGAGGTTATTAAGAACATTTGAAAGTTAGATTTAAGAACATAATATAAATAAGTTTTTAGGATTTGAATTAAAACCACTTCAAGATAAGAATTAAATTAATTGAAGTGGTTTTTGTTTATAAATCATTTTTTAGATGGACAACTTAGCTTGTCGCACATTTAAAGCTAAAGCATATATTGATAGTGTACAAGCAATAAATTAACTTTAAGAAAGGAAGTGGATTATGGCTGTAATCAACGTTACACCTTTAATGGATATAACAGCGTTAATTAATTCTGCTAGTGTAAATGAGGGGGATGTTCTCCTTTTAGAGGAAGGAATATATTTTCAAAGTGTAGCTGTAACAAAGAACAATATTAGAATAATAGCTAAAGGGCCTGGAGTCATCTTTGATGGGCGAAGTACTCTAATTGATGCATTTATATTGGTGGATGTTTCTGGAGTAGTTATAGAAGGTATCAATATGAGGCATTATAGAGGAAATGGCATATTAATGGAATTTGGTATTGGTAATAGAATAGTGAAAAATAAAATTAGCAATATGATTGAAAATGGCATTGAATTAGTAAATTCCAATAGCAATCTTATTTGGAAAAATGAAATAACAAGTTGTTATGATGGTATATTGTTGATTAATGGAAGTACTCATAACTGGATTGTAGAAAATGTGACTAAAGAATGTTATGGAGATGGATACGAAGCATTCTTTGGCCCTGACAGCAACAACGCATTCTTAGCCAATACTGCAATTGGAAATAGAAATAACGGAATGGAAATTTATGGAAGTAATAACTTGATATTAGATAATTTATTGATAGATAATGGTCAAGGAGTAATAATTAGTAGTGGAAGTAATACTGCATATATTGACAATACAGTTGAAGGAACTAAACTAGGAACTCATCAGATATTTAATGGATACAATAATTTCTTCGCAAGTGAAAATTATATATTCTGTAATCGTAGAGAGGGAATGGAAAACCTTGGTCAACTCGGCGTATTTTTAAATAATGAAATATTATACAATGGAGATACTGGAATTTTACTTGATACAACTTCGTCAGGAAATCTTGTAATGGATAATGTACTAATATGTAATATTCCACAGAATATAGAAGACAGGGGCATAAATAATGTTATTATTAGGAATATAGAAAGACCTTGTGAAACTTGTGAAGCACCAAGTGAAATTTGTAATGATTTTCCCGAAAAGGTCAATAGTATGGACAAACCAAGGGAAGGTGTTAATTAATGGATATAAGAAAGAAATTAGAAGATGAAATAGCAAGAAAGAGAAAATTAATAGAGGATAGCCAAATTATTTTGGAGAAGATTCCAGGACATTTAAGGCAAAGTCAACAATTAGCCATAGACATTTACAAAAGAGAATTTGGAGTTTTAGAAAGTGAATTAACAAAATTAGAGGAAAATTCTAAAATTACAAATGTATAATAGCAATAGCCTGATTCCTATATGGGAATCAGGCTATTGTTTATAAAGATTATATTATTGTTTTGCATAATTTGATGCAGCTTCACCAGCTAACATTCCTGATGTGATTGCCCATGCGTTATTAGCACCTGATGGAGAATCGTCCCCCATTACTCCATTAGCTAATTCTCCAGCGGCAAATAAACCTGGAATTGGTTCGTCATTAATATTGATAACTTGCATATTTTCGTTTAATACTACACCGCCCATGGTAGTTGCAAAACGTGGTTTTTGTTCAACTAAGTAGTATGGACCTTCGCCAATTTCAGCGTTCATAAATTCCTTTGGACGGCCAAATTCTTTATCTTCTCCTTCTCTAACATAACTATTGTAAGTATCAATAGTATTTTGTAAAGTTTCTTCAGGAATTCCTGATACTTCTGCTAATTCCTTTATTGTTTTGCCAGTCATGAAATATGGAGTAGTACTGCCATTCTTTTCTAACCAGCTATTGATATCAGATTCGGATATACCTGCAGGACCAAGTTTTGCTTTCCAAGCATCAAATGTTGTTTGATCCATTAAAAGATATAGCATTTGATCAGTTTGTTGAACTAGAGTTTCGAGTATAGTACGGTTGGAAGCCTTTTCATTTACAACACGTTTACCTTCCTTGTTTATAAGAATTGCACTGTGTTCGTTGAATGCAACAATATTTCCAGCAATTGTAGACTTAGCTATACCCGGTGAAACTTCTATACCATTTGGATATCTTTTGCCGTAATCCATTAATTGGAATTTAGCATTAATTTTTTGAGCCATTATATGGCCATCTCCTGTAGCTGTTGAACGGCCATAGAATAGAGCATTTGCTAAATCTTCGGATAGAAGTTCTTTATTAGCACCATATCCACCTGTAGCAAGAACTACTGCCTTAGCAGTGATATCATAGGTGTTTCCATATTTATCTTCTGCAAGAACTCCTATAACATTGCCTTTTTCATCAACTTTAAGCTCAGTTGCTTTAGTATTTAAATAAAGTTCGATATTTGAAGATTGTATTTTTTCAAGGGCACTTCTAGCAAATCCTGGGCCGCCATTTTTATACGCAAGCTCACGATCATATTGATATTCTGCTAATTTATGTAGTCCGCCTTCCATATCATATTGGACTCCAACATATTGATTCATCCAATCGGTTGCTCTACCTACATTTTTAGCAAATAAAGTCAACATTTTTTTGTCATTTAGGTTTGCACCATTTTTCATAAAGTCATTAACCATGCTTTCAACTGTGTCATTAGTTACGCCAGCTTGTTTTTGTAATTCTGAACCCATAACTACTTGGTTGCCGCCACTTACAACGATTTCTCCACCGATTTGACCTGTTTTTTCTAATAATATAACTTTGCTTCCTAATTCGTCTGCTTTTAATGCTGCTGCTATACCTGCAGCACCAGCTCCTACAACTACTATATCAGTTTCAATGGTTTTGTGTTCAGGGGTTGGTTTACTAATTCCGTTTTGGAAATTATTTGGATTTCCACCAGCTTCATTTATAGCAGTGCGAACAGCATTTATAATAGCATATGATGTAATTGTAGCTCCTGCTACGGTATCGACATTTATACTGTTATATTTTACTATATCAGCAGGTATTCCTTCTATTGCTGGATCAGAAAGTACTTTGGTTTCTGAATGTTCTATTATTTCCACATTAGTAATAGTATTATTTGAGAAACTAACTTTAATTTTCATTGGTCCGTTATGTCCCTTAACTTCAACTTCATAATCTCCATCAATTAATGCTGGAGTATTTTCATTGGAATTCGTATCTGTTTGTTGTGGTGAAGTGGTTGTTTCAGTTTTAGTACATCCTGCTATTGTACCTAAAATAAGTAGCAATGCTAATAAAATACTAGTAAATTTTTTCAAATTAACTCCTCCTCTTGTTAATTTTTAAACACAAAAAAATTATATCAAACTTATCTTAAAATGTCGATATATAAATCATTCTGTAAAAAAATGTAAGCTCGCTATTTTTATAAATAAAAAATTTTATAATGTTGGTATATTGAAATTGGGGGAATAAATATAGAGGATTTAATATAGGAGATGTATTAACGAATTTATTTAATATGGGATGAATAAATATGAAAGGTGTTATTATTTGAAAGTTAGATATCAAAGAGTTTAATTAAGTAATAAAGTATTCTATTTGATT